>PBFV01000026.1 GCA_002718935.1 Verrucomicrobiales bacterium | reverse complement strand
ATGCCCATTCCACCCATACCTCCGCCCATGCCGCCCATGCCGCCCATGCCTCCGCCCATTCCTCCCATGCCGCCGCCCATTCCTCCCATGCCGCCGCCCATCATACCGCCACCCATTCCACCCATACTTGGCATGCCGCCCATACCCATGCCTTGGAGTCCGCCCATCATGCTCATGCCGGCGCCGAGGCCGCCCATGGTGAATTGGGCAAGGAGCGCGGGGGTGCTGAGGGCGAGGGTAAAGATTAGGGCTATGGCACGCATTGGTCTGGCTTGGTTAGACGCGATCGGCGGCGGTTTAAGTCGCTTAAAAATCGGGCTTGGCTAGGGCCAAATGTTACGTAAACGTACTATTTAGATGGATTGTGTCAACTGGTTTTTGGGATTTTTTTGGCACATTATTCGCAGTTTTAGGCAATTATTATGTATCTATGAGGCGGCTGGCCCCAAGACGAGGTCGAAACGGCCGGTTAGGTATTGGCCGTGTTGGCATTTGGTGTTGGTCAGCGGGATAATAAGTGGGGATTTGCTGGCCCAAGGGTCGGTGGCGATGTGTTTGTCGCCTTTGAAATAGCATTGGGTGATGAGGCGAGCGTGGCCCCGAGCTTGAGCCATGTAATGGATGTGGGAGGGGCGCACTTCGGTGCCGACATTATAGGCGGCGGGTTTAATAGTTTCATATTCGTAGCGGCCGTTTTCGTCAGTTAGAAGGCGGATGCGGTTGGCGAATTCGCTAGGCGTAGGCTGGGTGCGGCCGGTGAAGCCGCGGGCCTCGGGAATGACGGGACGCTGAGCGCGGGTCTTAGCGGTTTGAAAGTCGTAAACGCCTTTGTGGTCAGCCTGCCAGACATCAAGCACGGCGTTGGGGATGGGGCGTTTGGTGGTGTGGCTCCAAACGGTGCCGGAAATGACCAGAAGTTTGCCGGGGGCCATGGGCGGGGTGACCTTTCCGCGGAAGGGGGCGCCGCCGGCCCAGAAGGGGCCNAGGATGTCCGGATGGGTGGGCTTCCATTTGCCTTCGGGCAACACATCNTTGCCGGTGGCTTGNAGGTAATTGANATANCCGTGNGCNTCGGGCGTGGNNGGCGTGGGNANNACACNGGCNGCGAGAGTGGCGGTAGCNCCGGTNCCGNCNANGGTNAGNAAGGTGCGNNGNTCNGTTTGTGAATTCATGGTGAATGACGTGTTGATNGGCNNCCAATAGCTTNNNACAACCGGCCGTTGTGACCGGCTGNGNTGACACTATACTACANNGATGCGAACCAAGCATCTTTTAATTGCGGNATCANCCGNGCTGGGNCTGGGCACCATCGGCTGNNTGNCNCCGGTGGACGTNGTGGGNCCGGANTGCCTTGATGAAGAACCNTTTGAGCTNGCGGTCCCGCCCCTGCCNGGACTGGAGGAGGCNCAGGAAACGCCCACGCCCACTACGCCGACCACACCCACAGTTTCCGAGCCAACCCCTGCGGTGACGCCTCNGGNGGGCCGTTAGTTTNCCTCTCCAAAATCTTCCTTTGCGCCNGNCNCTNGCCTAGGCTGCGCGCGGCATGGTCTGGATTCCGCTTGCCCTNCTGCTGGTGGTNCCGTTGGTGGTGGTTTACTTCATCATNATNCGGNCNATGGACCGCTATTCGCCGGCGCCGTGGTGGCAGTTGATCGTNTGNATNNTGTGGGGGGCGGTGGGCGCNGCGCTGCTTTCGNTGGGGNTGGANCTCGCCGGNCAATGGCTCATNGCGCANATGATGGANCGNCCNATGGACAGCGAGCCGGTGATCCACGCCACCGCCACCTTTGTCGCCCCGCCGGTGGAAGAGGCCGCCAAGGCGCTGGGCCTGCTGGCCATTTACCTATTCTCCAAACGCCGCGTTCCGGAGTCCCACGGGCCCCTCTCGGGCGTGGTGTATGGCGGCATCATCGGGCTNGGCTTCACGCTCACCGAGGATGTTATTTATATCGTNCAAATGAGTAACGCCCAGGGCGCCGGCGCGGGTGCGGCGCTGTTTTTTGTGCGAACCATCCTGCTGGGATTTGGGCACGCATCCTTCACGGCCTTCGTGGGGCTCGGCTTTGGTTTGTGGGCGGTGATGTCCTCCGGTTGGCGCTGGGTGATGCCGTTGGCGGGCCTGGCAGTGGGCATGGCNTTTCACGCAGGNCGCAACCTATTCGCCTCATACCTAATTTTGAAAGGCGCGGGGCTGCTCGTCGTGCTATTGCTGCAGTTGCTGATGTTCGGCATCCTGGTGGGCCTGCTCGTATGGCTGGCCCGGCGGGATCGGCAACAGGTAATGGCCGGTTTGCAGGGCCTCATTGGCACCCTCATAACCCGTGCCGAATACGACCGCATCACCAGCCCGTGGATGCTGATGCCCGGTTGGACGCTGTTCACCCTGACCGGCCTGCCCGGAGGCTATCAGGCGGTAAGGGAAAAACAAACTCACCTGTATCAGCTGGCGTTTATCCGCCAACGCAGCANCAGCGCAAACGGTCCTCCCGTGGTGGATCCCCTTGAGGCTGAAGCCATTGCTGCTATTCAGCTGGCCAACGCCCGCGGTGTGCGACTGGCACCGGAACCGGTGGCGCCAATGATGCAGCCGCCGGTGATGCGGTAGAGCACANGACGCGGAGCACCGTGCCTTGGCTTGATTTTTTTCCNCAGCAAGCNTTCACTGGCGCATGCCGAATTTTGATCGACGCCAATTNCTGGCCGGTGGCGCAGCCGCAGCGGCGGCCGGTNCGTTTCTGCCGNCTTCTGCCTCTGCCGCCCCCGAAAAGAAAGCGCCCCGCAACAAGCTNGCCTTGGCCACCTATTCCTACTGGCATTTTACCCGCAACAAGTACCCGATCGAAAAGGTGATTGACCACGCGGCGGAACTGGGNGTGGAGGGTGTGGATGTGCTGCACATGCAGATGGCCAGTGAAAAGGTTGAGTACCTGCGCAAGCTCAAGCGGCACGCATTCGTGAACGGCGTGGGGCTGGTCGGGCTGTCCATTCACCAGGGCTTTGTGAAACCGAAGGCGGAGGATCGGAAGAAAAATATCGCGCACACCATTCACTGCATGGAGCTGGCCCATGAACTGGGCATTCCGTGCATCCGGCTCAATACCGGCCGCTGGCGCACGAGCAAGTCGTTCGACGAACTGATGGCCAATCGCGGGATCGAACCGCCGGTCAAGGGGTATACCGATGAGGACGGCTTTAAGTGGTGCATTGATTCCATCGAGCAGTGCCTGCCGGCCGCCGAAAAGCTGGGCGTGCACATGGCGCTGGAAAATCACTGGGGCCTCGCACGCACACCGGAAGGCTTGCTGCGCATCGCCAAGCAGTTTGATGACAACCCGTGGCTCGGCGTGCTGATGGACACGGGCAATTTNCTCGAGAACCCGTACACCAAACTGGAGCAGATCGCCAGCCGCACGACCTTTGTGCAGGCCAAGACNTATTATGGCGGCGGNAAATGGTANACGCTNGATCTNGATTACCAACGCATCGCCGNCATCCTGCGCAAGGTNAATTATCGCGGTTACATCTCAATTGAATTTGAAGGCAAGGAAAACGCGCAGACCGCCGTGCCCAAGAGCGTGAAACTGATGCGCAAGGCCTTCGGATGAGGCTTCTCCCTATTTGAACCGAAATATTATTAAAGACATGAAACAAATCCTCAAACTGGCCGCCACCGCGATGCTGGGCTTCACCCTCAGCGCCGCGGATGAAAACACCACTGCTAAACCCGGCGGCATCCACAAGGTTAAAAGCGAACCTTTTAATATCAACCTCTCCCTCAAGGGCACCTTTGCCCCCGCCAAGGCCCACGCCATCTTGCTGCGGCCCAAGGCGTGGACGGACCTGACGGTGGCTGAGGATGCAGTGCCGCACGGCGCCAAGGTGAGCGCCAAAGATGTGCTGGTGAATCTGAAAGCGAAGAAGCTGGAGGAAAAAATCGCCGACACCCGGCTGGCGCTCGAGTTATCGAGCCTGGATTACGCGGTGGCCGTGGCCGAGTACACCTTTGCCACGAACATCGCCGTGATGGATCGTACCGTGGCCACCAACGCGCTGGCGCGGCTCGAGGCGGACTTTAAGCGATATGAGGCCAAGACGCTGGCTCTCAGCGAAAAGAGCGCCCGCTTTTCACTGCTGACGTCGCAAAATTCTCTGGCCTATGCCGAGGAGGAATTGAAGCAGCTGAAAAAAATGTACGCGGCGGACGACATCACCGAGGAGACCGAGGAGATCATTCTGCAACGCGCCACGCACGCGGTGAATCGCGCGAAACATTTTCTCGAGCGCTCCGAAAGCACCGCGGCCAACACCCTCACCGCCACGTTGCCACGTGAAAAGGAAGACAAGATTGACGCCCTCGAACGCGCACGGCTGGGCACCACCAAGACCACGTCCACTCATCAGGAGAAAATCCGGAAGCTCAAAATTGGCCTCGACCAACAGGCCATCGCCCTGAAGCGCGCCGAGGAAGGGTTGGCGAAGCTGGANGCAGATCTCAAGCTGCTCNCCGTACGNGCGCCGGNNGGTGGCATGGTTTATTACGGGAAATTTACCGACGGCATNTGGGGNGGACAAAAAATGGTGGCNCCGAAGCTGCGTAAGGAAGGTAAGCTCGCCGCGGGCGAAGTGTTCATGACCGTTTTGGAGCCGGGCCTCGTGGTGGTTGGCAGCATTGGCGAGGCGGATCTCCGCAAAGTGGCCGGCGGCATCACCGGCTGGGCCACGCCCACCGCCGAACCGGCCCATCGTGTGCCGGTCACGGTAAAAAGCATCAGCCGCGTGCCCACCGCCCCCGGCCAATACGCCATTCGGCTGGTGGCCAACCTTGGCGACAAGGGCTACCTCGTCCCCGGCATGAGCTGCGACATCAAGTTGACGGTTTACGAAAACAACGCAGCCCTCACCGTGCCCAGCAAGGCGTTGCGGCAAAACGAGGCCGGGGCCACCGTACTGCACGTCAAAGGCCCGATGGGATCCACCGAGGAACGCGTGGTGAAAATTGGCAACTCTCACGGCGGCAAAACCGTCATCACCGAGGGCATCAAGGCCGGCGATGAAGTTCTGCTGCCATAGCCTGCTGGCCCTGCTGCTGTTTGCGGGATATCTTCCCGCCCAGCCGGCACCCAAGAAAGAGCCGGACTACGCGAAGATTCCGCGTCTGCCGGACGTGAAACCGCCGGGCAACGCCAAGGTGGCGCAAAGCATTGAGCGCGGCGTATATTTTCTGCTGGGCAACCAAAACAAGGACGGCTCATGGGGCACCCCGCGCAACACCAAGGGCCTCAACATTTATGCGCCCACGTACCAAAGCCATTATGCGTTTCGGCTAGCCGTAACGTCGCTGGTTACCTCGGCCTTGTACGAGGCGGGGGGCGAGCATCCCAATGTGCAGGATGCCCTAAAGGAATCCGAGCCCTACCTGCTGGAGCACCTGCCGAAGCTGCGGCGCGCCACGGCGGATGCGATGTATAACGTGTGGGCGCACAGCTACGGGTTGCAGGCGCTCATTCGGCTGCGCGCGCGCGCGTTGGCGGCGAAGGACGCGCCCAAGGTGAAACGCATTGAGGCAGTGATCGCCACGCAGTTCGACCGGCTGACGCGTTACGAGTCCGTCGATGGCGGCTGGGGCTATTACGATTTTCGACTGGGCACGAAGAAGCCGGCGAGCAGTTCCATTTCATTTGTGAACGCCACCGTGCTGGTGGCCTTTGACGAAGCGCGCAAGGCGGGCATCAAGCCGCCGCAACGACTGGTCACCCGCGCCATCGCCGCGCTTAAGCGCCAGCATTTACCTGACGGCAGTTTTCTTTACGGCGAATATTTGAAGATGGCACCGCGCCGCGGCATCAACCGGCCGGCCGGCAGCCTCGGCCGCACGCAGGTGGGGAACCTCGCGCTCCGGTTGTGGGAGGATAAACGCATCACCGACAAGGTAATCGTCGACTGGCTCGATCGCCTGTTCGCACGCAACGAATGGCTTGNGATATCGGCCGCAAACGGCCNGTGCCNCANGAGGCNTGGTTTCAGATNGCNGGTTACTTTTATTANTACGGNCANTACTACGCCGGCCTNTTGATGGATCACGTGCCGGNCAAGGACCGNCCGCGNCTGCAGGATCATNTNGCCACNACGTTGATGAANCTNCAGGAAAAGGNNGGCGANTGGTGGGACTTTCCGTTGTACGATTACCATCGGCAATACGGCACGGCGATGGCGTTATTGGCGTTGCACAANTGCCTGNGGAAGCCGGAGAAATAGNTTCGGCCAATCCCCCAAAANCCCCGAAGATAGTACGTGTACGTAAATTTAGGTTGCGTTCAGNGCCGTTTTTCTNGAAATTACNTGAACGCGCATTGCGTGTGTGCGTCTTAATGACATGAAATCTTTTCCCCTTAAATGGTTGGCNGTGATGGGCGTGCTGGGATGGATGGCGAACACGGCCGCGGCGGATTGGCCGCTCTTCCGCGGTGACCGCGGGTTGACCGGTGTGGCGTCCGGAAAATTTCCCAACCAACCTGAATTGCTTTGGAAATTTAAAGTGGGCGATCCTGTGCTGGCCACGGCAGTGATCGGCGACGGCCACGNGTACTTTGGCGCGGATGACGGCAAGGTGTATTGCCTCAAGCTGGCCGATGGTGAGAAGGTTTGGGAATTCAAAACNAAGGATCCCTTNGAGGCCCCGCCGATGCTGCTGGATGGGCACGTGTATGTGGGCGATTTATTNGGCAATTTTTTTGCGCTCAACGCCAAGAACGGTCAGCAGNTTTGGAAGTTTGAAACCGGCGCGGAGATTCATGGCGGCGCCAACTGGATCATGGCGCCCGATGGCAAAAGCAAATATGTGCTGGTCGGCAGTCACGATAATTTTCTCTATGCCCTCGACGCCAAGAACGGGGAAAAGAAATGGGAGCTGGAATGTGAGCAACCNATCAACGGCTCCCCCACCCTCGCCAATGGCCGCACGATGTTTGGCGGCTGCGATGCGTTGCTGCATCTGATCAACGTGAAGAACGGCAAGCGCGACAAGACAATCGATGCGAAATCCTACATCATCGCCAGTGTGGCGGCTCAAGGGGACGAAGCCTTTGTGGGCCATCGCGACAGTGAGTTTCTCGCCTTTGACCTCAAGGCCGGCAAAGTGAAGTGGTCGTACAAGGACCGACGTTTCCCTTACGAATCTTCCGCGGCGGTAACGAAGGATCGCGTACTNTTNGGCGGTCAGGACAAGCGCCTGCATTGTGTGCGCCGCGACAATGGCAAAGTGGTGTGGACCTATTCGACTCGTAGCGCGGTGGACAGCTCGCCGGTGGTGGTGGACGGCAAGGTGATTGTCGGCTCCAATGACGACCACGTGCACATGGTGGCATTGGCTGACGGCAAAGAGATTTGGAAATTCAAGACTGGCGATGCCGTAACTGCCTCGCCGGCGGTGGCCGACGGCCGCGTGGTGATCGGCAGCACGGACGGGTTTGTGTACTGCTTTGGCGCGAAGAAAAAATAATGAGCACCACGGCCGACCCTCCCATCCCCAATAAGCCGCCGCTCGAGGNGCAGACGACTGTCGGGAATTATTTCGTTTCCAATTACCCGCCATTTTCGTTTTGGCAAAAGGAATCCGTGCCGGAGATTGAAGCCGCCATGGAGCGCNCACCCACGCCGGACACGCCGCTCGGGGTGTATACGCACATTCCCTTTTGCCGCAAGCGCTGCCACTTTTGTTATTTNCGCGTTTATACCGACAAGGANTCNNAAGCCATCAAGAGCTANNTGGATGCGATGTTGGAGGAGNTGANGATTTACGCGAACAAGCCGTTTATCGGCGGGCGCAAGCCGAGCTTTGTNTATTTTGGNGGNGGCACGCCGAGTTATCTTTCNAGCAGCCANTTGTTTCACCTGACCGANGGCATGAANGNNTTGNTNCCTTGGGATGAGGTGAAGGAGGTGACCTTCGAGTGCGANCCGGGCACATTGACGGACAAAAAGCTCAAGACACTACATGAGATCGGCGTGACGCGCCTGAGTTTGGGCGTGGAAAATTTTGATGATCACATTCTGGAGATNAANGGCCGCGCNCATCGGGGNGGGGAAATTGACCGGGCNTATGGCTACGCGCGCGAAGTGGGTTTTCAGCAGATCAACATCGACCTGATCGCCGGCATGCTGGAGGAGACGGAGGACAACTGGAAAGCCTGCGTGGCCAAGGCCATCGAGATGGCACCGGACAGCATTACGATTTATCAGATGGAGGTGCCGTACAACACCACCATTTACAAGCGGATGAAGGAGGAAGGCAAACTCGCCGCGCCGGTGGCNGANTGGGANACCAAACGTCGCTGGACGGACTACGCCTACAANGAGCTGGCCAAGAACGGCTACACTGTCACCAGCGCGTACACGGCGGTGAAAGATTCCTCCAAGGTGACGTTTGAATACCGCGACCAGCTGTGGGCNGGGGCGGATTTGCTCTCGGTAGGGGTAGCGTCCTTTGGCCACATTGGCGGCACGCATTACCAGAATCATCACGACTTCGATCCCTACGTGGAACAACTCGGAAACGGCGAGCTGCCGGTGTATCGCGCACTGACGCCGAGCGATGATGAACGGCTCATTCGCGAGTTTATTTTACAGCTCAANCTCGGCTCAGTNAGCCTGCAGTATTTCACGGACAAATTCGGCACCAATCCCGCAGAGCGTTTTGCCGNGCCGCTACAGCAGATTGCTGACTGGGGTTTTCTCNCCATCGAGGGNGANCGNGTNAACATCAACCGCGAAGGNCTGCTGCAGGTNGATNGATTACTCCATGAATTTTTTCTGCCCGAACATCGTAACGCACGTTACGCCTAATATTACCTGATGCCTGAAACAGCCNCCAGCCTTNCCNTTGAAGATGCCGCCCGACCATTGCTGGAGTTTTACCAGCGTGCCGGTGAGGCCGCCCCCGACCTCCTGCCTATTGGAGGCAGTGAGATGCCGGAGCCCTATCGCCGTCTACTGGTACATTCGGATGACATGACGCCAACGCTGGAAAAATATCATGAAGACCGCATACATTTGCGCCTGCTTGGCCGCGAAGAGAGTGAGACCACTTACAAGCGTGAGGTGGTACTTGAAGCAGGCAGAAACAACAAGCCAGTTGAGTTCGGGGCCATTGCTATCCATCTCGAACATTTCCCGGAAAAAGCACGTGAGCTGGTGCTAGGCGAAAGCGTACCGTTGGGAACAATCCTGAATGAACACGCAATAAGCCATGAAAGCTGCCCACAAGCCTATTTTAAAGTCCAATCTGANCCTCTTATAACTGAGGCCTTTGGGCTGAGTACGTCCACTGAGTTATTTGGTCGTTGCAATATTCATCGCGATTTGGATGGTAATCATCTGGCTGAAATCGTGGAGATTTTGCCACCTGCCTAATTTGTGAGAGACTGATATGATGAGAAATTGTGATTATGATGTTATCGTGATCGGAGCAGGCCCCGCTGGGGCTTCAGCCGCGACTATTTTGGCTGAAAATAATCGTAAGGTTCTGGTCTTGGAGCGAGAGAAGTTTCCCCGATACCATATTGGCGAGTCGCTAATTCCTTTTACTTTCCACCCATTAGAANGACTTGGAATGGTAGATAGATTNAGGGATTCCGCCTTCGTAAAAAAATATAGCGTTCAATTTATCTCCCCTGAGGGTGATGCCAGTCAGCCATTTTACTTTTTCAATCGCTATGACCGCGACACAGTTGCCCAAACTTGGCAGGTTATGCGGGCAGACTTTGACCTAATGTTACTCGATAATGCCCGACAAAAGGGGGCCGAAGTTATCGAAGAAATAGCGGTAAAGGAACTAATCTGGGATGACGATAAAGTTGTTGGCGTTAGGGCTACTACCAAGGAAGGAGAGGAAGCAGAGTTTTTTGCACCCTTAACCTTTGATGCCACAGGAAAAGAGGCATTCACCGCAACGCGAAATGGTTGGCGAGAGCGAGACCCTTATTTGAATAAGGTAGCAGCTTGGGCGTATTANGAAGGNGCCATTAGGCAGGAAGGTGTGGACGAGGGNGCGACCGTAGTNGCGTTTGTNCCGGAAAAAGGTTGGTTCTGGTGGATCCCNCTTCATGACAATCGNGTNAGCTTGGGCATTGTGGCTGAAGGAAAATATCTCAGNCGNGATGGGGTNCGTAAACCTCAGGAAATGTTGGAGCGGGAAATAAATAACAATAAGTGGGTAAAAGAAAGACTGGGGCCTGCAAAAAGGATTTCTGATTTTTACATAACCAATGAATATACTCATCACTCTAGGCACTGTGGGACAAATGGTTTACTTCTGCTAGGCGATGCTTTTTGCTTTTTAGATCCTGTTTTTTCCAGTGGCCTTATGCTTGCCTTGAAAAGTGGCGTGATGGCGGCCGATGCAGCTGATAAAGCCCTTGAGGAANAAGATTTCAGCCCNGAACGTTTTACGGAGTACTCCCNAACACTTCGCCAAGGCATAGAAAACATGAGAAAACTTTGCTACGCATTTTACAACGAAAACTTTAGCTTTGCGGACCTAGTAAAAAAGTATCCTGAAGTTGCTGGAGATGTAACTGATTGTTTATCCGGAGACGTAAACAAGGACTTCTCAAAACTTTTCGAGTGCGTGGAAGATTTTTGCCCAGTCCCTGAAGTCCTTGAACTGGGCAAACCTCTAATCTCAAAACAAGAGCCGGCACTCAACTAGAGTCGAAAACGTTGTTTGCCTATCTGGACTGGTGGGCTTAAAAAACTTCCGTGAACATCTTCCAGATTACTCCCGGTGCCGGGAAGATGTATTGCGGAAACTGTTTCCGCGATAACGCGCTGGTGGGGGCCTTGCGGGCGGCCGGGCATGAAGTGACGATGGTGCCGCTTTATCTGCCGTTCACGCTGGACGAGGAAAATCAGGCCGGCNCCACCCCCATTTTTTACAATGGCGTGAATGTNTACCTCGAGCAAAAGTCCGCGCTCTACCGCAACGCCCCCCGTTGGGTGCACCGGATGATTGGGTCGGACACCATGCTCAATTGGGCCGCCAAGCAGGTGGGCAAAACGCGCGCCGAAGAGGTGGGCGACCTCACGGTTTCCATGTTGCGCGGTGAAGAAGGCAATCAGGCGCGGGAGTTGGAGCAGTTGATTGACTGGCTAAAGAAGCAGCCAAAGCCTGATGTTATTTCCCTATCCAATTCCCTGTTGCTCGGACTGGCGCATCGGCTCGGGGAAGCCATCGGGGCACCCGTGGTGTGCCTTCTGCAAAATGAAGCACCCTACATCGACAGCATGCCTGACGAATTACGTGGGCAGGTGTGGAAGATAATGGCCGAGCGCGCACAGGAGATTGAATGTTTCATTGCCCCCACCAGTTATTATGCCGAACGCATGCGTGAGAAATTGAAGCTACCGACTGAACGCGTGCACGTGATTCATAACGGCATCAACCATGACGGTTATACCGCCGAACATGTGCCACCAAATCCATCGATAATCGGCTTCTTTTCGCGGATGTGCAAAGACAAGGGACTCGACACGCTGGTTGACGCCTTCATCAAGATCAAGGCCGCCAACCACATTCCGCAAGTACGCCTCAAGATTGGTGGCGGATGCGGACCAGCCGATGAGCCATTTGTCGAACGCTTGCGCAATCGTCTGCACGCTAAGGGGTTAATGGGGGACGTGGAGTTTCACCCAAACCTCAGTCGCGAAGATAAGCAGGCATTTCTGAAATCGTGCTCGGTGATTTCCGTGCCAGCGCAGTTCGGCGAATCGTTTGGATTTTACGTCATTGAATCTATGGCGGCAGGGGTACCCGTGGTACAGCCGAACTGCGCATCATTTCCCGAATTAGTGTCGGCCACAGCCGGCGGTGAGGTGTATGATCACGCAGGCCCTGAGAGTCTGGCGGCGGCCCTGGAAAAAATGCTCCACAACCCCGCTGAGACCAAGGCGCTCGGCCTGCGCGCCAGAGAGGTGGTGCGAGAGAAATTTTCCATTGAACACATGGCCGGTCAAATGATCGACCGGTTTGAAGAATTAGTGGCCGGCAAATCTAAAACTATGGAGGCATAATGACAGCATACGAGTTCATCACCACGCGGCGCGTTGAGTTCAGTGAAACGGATATGGCCGGCATTGTTCATTTCTCAAACTTCTGCCGTTACATGGAACACGCTGAACACGCCTTTTTTCGCTCGATCGGCCGATCGATTGTCGCCCCAGAGCTTGGCGTGGGCTGGCCACGAGTGCACATGAATTGTGATTTCAAAAANCCNCTGCGCTTTGAGGATGAGGTTGAGATTCACCTGCTCGTGTCCGCCAAAACCAGCAAATCCATCAGCTACCAGTTTCGCTTTCGCGTGGAAGGCACCGAGNCCGCTCGCGGTGCGCTCACGGTAGTGTGTGTACGCCGCAATGAAGCCGGCGAAATGAAAGCCGCCAACATTCCGCCAGAGATTGCCGACCTGATCGAGGTGGCTCCTGCGGATAAGTTGGCCGATTAACATTTGAAGCGCTTTAACCCTAACCCTACAGTCGCAAAAATTATGGCAGACAGTACAACCGCATCCGGCATCCCATGGTTCGCCTGGGCCCTGCTNACCGTCNTCTGTTGGGGNACCTACGGCGTGTGTATGCACACCGGCTCCGAGAGCATGTGGAAACCNGACCACCCGCAATTCAAGACTCACGCACGAATGATGGCGTTTCTTTGGGTGGGATTGGCATACTTCCTCACTGCGGTAATAGCCCCGCTAATAATTCTCAAGCTCCAGAATGGCCCAGTAGATTTTTGGAATTATCCATCCGCTGGTTGGAAATGGAGCCTGTTCGCCGGCATCCTTGGTGCCATCGGAGCATTGGGAGTGCTGTTGGCATTTGGCGCCGCACCCAATCCTCCNGGGCCGCCNGTCTACGTGCCCATCGTCATGTCNATCATCTTTGCCGGCGCGCCGATTGTGAACGCGGTNGTCAACACCACCAAACACGGCTGGTGGGGNCACGTGCAGCCNCAGTTTATTTTAGGNATCNTNCTGGCCGCTGCGGGTGGCGTNCTCGTCACCTATTACGCNCCGAAACCACCGCCAAAAGCCGAAGGAGCCGCCCCGGCGGTAACGCAAAGCGCCGACACCAATACCTCCGGCGATTCCAAAGACTAACCACCATGGCCGATGCGCCGTCAACCGGCCGAGAAGCCGTCCGCTCTGTTCAACTGGAACAGCTGCGCGAACTGCTCCGGATCGTTCGGCCCGCCAACGCGTTTTACGAAACCAAACTGGCGGCCGCCGGGATCGATGCCTCCATCGAAAGCCTGGAGGACTTCACCGCGCGCTGTCCTTTCACCACCAAGGACGAACTCGCCGCCGATCAAGCCGCGCACCCGCCCTACGGCACCAATCTCTCCTTTCCGCTGGAGCAGTACAATCGTATCCACCAAACCAGCGGTACCACCGGCAAACCCCTGCGCTGGTTGGACACCCCCGAAAGCTGGCAATCGATGCTCAAGAGCTGGCAGGCCGTCTATCGTGCGGCTGGCGTTTCGCCCACTGACCGGGCCCTGTTCGCCTTTTCCTTCGGCCCTTTTATTGGCTTCTGGATGGCTTACGAAGCCGCCGCGCAAATGGGCTGTCTCTGTTTCCCCGGCGGCGGCCTCACCAGCACCACGCGCCTGCGCATCCTGCTCGAAAACGAAGTCACCATCCTCTGCTGCACCCCCACTTATGCCCTGCGCCTGGCTGAGGTGGCGGCGCAGGAATGCATGGATCTTTCATCGGCCAAGCTGAAAACCATCGTCGTCGCCGGCGAGCCCGGCGGCAGCATCCCGGCCACCCGCGAACGCATCGAGGCCGCGTGGCCGCAAGCGAAAGTTTTTGATCACCACGGCATGACGGAAGTGGGCCCGGTCACCCATGAATGGCCGGCCGAAAAAAATAATCTGGAAATCATCGACACTGCCTATCTGGCCGAAGTTGTCCGCCCCGGCACCAATGATCCGGTGAATGACGGCGAAGAGGGGGAGCTAATTCTCACCACACTCACACGCACCGCGATGCCGCTGCTGCGCTATCGCACGGGCGATCTCGTGCGGCCGGAAGTGCAAGGTAACGCTCTCATCCTGCGTGGCGGCATCCTCGGGCGGGCTGATGACATGATCATCATCCGCGGCGTGAATATTTACCCCAGCGCCTTTGAACACATCCTCCGGCGATTTGAAGGCGTGGCTGAATATCAGGTGACCGTCACNGAACAAGCCGGCATGGCNGAGCTGCACCTGCGCCTCGAGCCGATGCCGGATGCCGATGGTCCCGCACTGCAGGAGGAAATCACCNGCGCCCTTCGCCAACAGCTCAACCTCCGCATCCCTGTCAACCTCGCCGAACCCGACAGCCTCCCCCGTTTTGAATTGAAAGCCCAACGCTGGATTAGAGAANAACCCCATGCCTGACANCGCNCCGCTACTGCAATTGGAAAATGTTTTCCGCGAATTTCCGTCCACCGAAGGAGGTGAACCTCTGCCCGTGCTGCGCGGTCTGTCGCTTGAAGTTGCCCGCGGTGAATCGGTTGCGGTGGTCGGCCCCTCCGGTTGCGGCAAAAGCACCCTGCTGAATTTGATCGGCACGCTGGATCAGCCCACCGNNGGCAGCATTACTTTTGACCGCCGCGATCTCGGCGGCTTGGACGACACGGAACTGGCCGANCTGCGCAANCGCGAGATGGGTTTCATTTTCCAAAGCCACCATCTGCTGCCGCANTGCACGGTTATGGAAAATGTGCTCGTACCCACGCTCGCCCATGGCTCAGCCACAACTACAGATGAAGAGCGCGCCCGGCGTTTGCTGGAACGCGTGGGCCTCGGCGAGCGCCTTACCCATCGGCCCGGCCAGCTTTCCGGCGGCGAACGCCAACGGGCGGCAGTNGTCCGCGCCCTCATCAACGAACCGCAGCTCCTGCTCGCGGATGAACCCACCGGCGCGCTCGACGAAGCCACTGCCGATAAACTCGGCCAATTGCTNNTCGAGCTGAACACCGAGGAAAACCTTACNCTCATCACNGTCACCCATTCCCCTGATCTCGCCGCCCGCATGGCCCGCACNGTGAAACTGGCCGACGGCCGCCTNGCCTGACATGACCCGCCTACGGCTCATCCTGTCCAGCCTGCACCACCACGCACGCGCCCACGTGGGCACTTTGCTCGGGGCTGTGGTGGCCAGTGCAGTGTTGATCGGGGCGTTGGTAGTGGGGGACTCGGTGCGCTACAGCCTTCGTGAACAGGCGTTGGAACGGCTGCGCAACATCCACTTAGCCGTTGTGCAGCACGACCGCTATTTCCGGGCCGCGCTGGCCAAGGATATCGATCTCGGCGATGGCGTCACTGTGGCGCCGATGCTGCGGCTGCAAAGCTCGGCAGTGGCGGGCGAAGGCGCCGATATCCAGCGTGCCCCAAACACGCAGTTAATTGGCGTAGACGAATCATTTTGGAAAATCGCCGGCATCCCCGCACCGAACCTGAAGGTATCCGATGACGATGAAGACAGCGATATCATCGACGTACTCATCAACCAGCGCCTCGCCGACCGGCTGTGCATCAGCTCGGGCGACAAGTTTACGGCGCGCGTGGCCAAGCCCAGCCTGTTGCCGCGCGATGTGCCGTTGGCAGTGGAAGGCGAGTTTGATGATCTCGTGGTGCTGCTCACCCTCCGCGTGCACGCCATTTTACCAGCAGAACATTTGGGCAATTTCAACCTGCGGCCCGACCCCATCGCTCCCTTCAATGTTTTCCTGCCGCTCCAGCCCCTGCAGGAACAGGCCGGCAAACAGGGCCGCCGCAAACCCTCGCTCATGGCCGGTCGTGCAAACACCTTGATCGTGGCCACGGATCAGGACGACCACAGCCTGCTGGACCGCGCCAACCTCGAGCTTACCGACCACTGGCAACTCACCGATGCCCAGCTCCAAGTGCAGCCCGTGGAAGACGCCGCCGGGCCACCGATGGTGGAGCTGATCAGCGACCGCGTGTTTCTCGATCCCGCAGTCATTGACGCCGCAGAATCCGTCGGCCGCATCATCGGCACCCACCAAACCGTTCTGGGCTACATGGTCAACCGCATCGATTCCGTCACCAATGGCATGGTTGTACCCTATTCCATCGTGGCCTCTGTTCCCCCGGCTGGTAGCCGCATGGGCACCCCCACCGCCGCCCAATTGCGCCCCGGCGAAATGCTGATCAATGACTGGATGCAAACGAATTATTTCGGCGCCAAAGTAGGCGACTCGATAAAGCTCACGTGGTTCAAGCTGGGCCGCGGACGCGAGATGGAGGAGGCCAGCCGCAGCTTCAAAGTGGTGGGCGTGGTGCCCACCGGCGGTCCCGGCGGCGGCCGCGGCGTGATGCCCCCCTTCCCCGGCGTGCGCGAATTGAAACGCATGCGGGAGCTCGATCAACTCGGCTTTCGCCCCGACCAAGCGTTGCTCGATATTAATTCCGCCGACAACGATGACTACTGGGACACCCACCAGGGCTCGCCCAAGGCCTTTATCTCGGCGGCCGATGCCGATGCCATGTGGAGCAACCGATATGGCTCCGCCACCGCCGTTCGCTATCCAGGCGGCGACGGAGCCGTGGAGAACATCGCCAACGCTTTCCGGCGGACCTTTAATCCCGCCCACACCGGGCTGGCCTTTCGCGATGTGCGCAGCCAAGCCATTGCCGGCGATTCCGCGAGCGATTTCGGCGGACTATTCATCGGCCTCAGTTTTTTCCTTGTGGCTGCTGCTTTAATTTTGATGGGACTGCTTTTTGTCTTCAGCGTGGAACAACGCGCCAAGGAAGTCGGCACCCTCCTGGCCGTAGGCTTCACCGGACAGCAGGTGCGAAACCTGCTCCTGACCGAGGGCACGCTGTTGGCCGTAGGCGGGGCGGTGCTGGGCGCCTTTGCCGGGCTGGGCTACACGCGCGCGCTCGTGTACGGCCTGTCCAGCCAATGGGTCGGCGCCATCGGCGGACGCAACGTGATCCAGTACCACCACGAAATTTCCACCGTGCTAATGGGCACGGCCATTGCCATCACGGTGGCTGCCTTCACCATTTGGCTCACCGTACGCAAACTGCGGCAGGCGCGCGCCATCGAACTACTCAACACCGGCGCCGGCAGTCCGCTCGGTGAAAAGGCCACCGATGGCAAGCGCAGCATTTACATCGCGCTCGGCTGCCTATTGGCGGCGCTGGGTCTGAGCGCGGCCATGGGCGAAGCTCAGGGCATGGCCAAGGCAGGCGGATTTTTTGGAGCGGGCGCGCTCCTGTTGACCGGCGGATTGTTCCTGTGCCGAGCCTTGTTCCTCAACCTGGGCCACTCCGGCGGCAAGGCGGCATTGACCCTCAGTAGTCTGGGCCTGCGCGGCAGCGCGCGCCGGAGAGGGCGCAGTCTGGCCTGCGTGTGTCTGCTGGCTTGCGGCATTTTCATGGTCATCGCCGTGGGCGCGTTTCGGATTGATCCCACCGAAAATGCAACCGCTCCGGAATCCGGCACCGGTGGGTTTGCCTATTTTGCGCAGAGCGACCTTGCGGTGCTTCATGACCTCAACCACGAGGACGGCCGATACCATTATCCGTTTGAAGATTACACGCAGGCACTGCCGGCGGATTTCGTGCCCTTGCGCATGCGCGAGGGGGATGATGCAAGCTGTCTGAATTTGAATCAGGCCCGCGAACCGCGACTGCTTGGCGTGGAGGCAGAGCGGCTAAAGGATCGGTTCACCTTTGCGGCAACCATGGAAATTGACGGCAAATCCGGCTGGGAATTATTGGATCACAAATTGACCGACGACACCGTGCCGGCCATCGTTGATCAAAACACCGGCATGTGGGCGCTACACGTGAAGCTCGGCGATACTCTGGATTATCCCACGGAAAACGGGGGTACAATGCAGCTGAAGATTGTCGGCATGCTTGCCTTTTCGATGCTGCAGGGCGACGTGATCGTCAGTGAATCCGCGATGGTGAAACACTTCCCTTCGAACAGCGGCTGGCGCGCCTTCCTGGCCGACCGACCGGCCGACGGTAAACCAACCGCGTGGGAAGCGATGCTCAACACCGGTCTGGCCAATCACGGTTTGGACCTACAACGTGCTGACGTGCGGCTTGCAGAATTCAGTCAGGTGCAAAACACGTACATTAGCATCTTCCAAGCGCTGGGCGGCCTGTCGCTGCTGTTGGGCAGCCTTGGCCTCGGCGTGGTGGTGCTGCGCAATGTGCTTGAGCGACGGGGCGAATTGGCCGTGATGCAGGCGGTCGGCTTCCGGCGCGAAAGCCTGCGCCGACTGGTGTGCACGGAACATGGGCTGCTGCTGGCGCTGGGGCTGGCCGTGGGCGTGGGCGCCGCCCTATTGGCTGTATGGCCGTCACTTAATGCGCCCGGTTCAGCAATGCCCTGGGCGTCGCTGGGCTGGATGCTCGGCGGGGTGCTGGCCAGCGGCATGTTGTGGACGTGGCTGGCGGCCACGGCGGCCTTGCGCGGCGAATTGTTGCCGGCATTGCGCCACGAGTGATGCGCAGTTACACTGCGCCCATGCGAAGCTTTTGCATGTTGCTGCCGGTGGTGCTGTTGGGTCTGGGCTGTGAAACGCCGGTTCGGCCCATCGTGCCCGGCGAAGGGTATACGCTGATCTTGAACGAGACGTTTTCCCGCCAGCAGGCGTTACCCGATGAATTCCTGACGCTCAATGGCGAGGTAACAATTACCGGCACGCCCAATCGTTTTGCCCAGTTGCCGGCCGAGCCGCTGGAGGCGCACGGGTTGATGTTTGGCCCAGCCATGGTGGATGGACTGAGGGTGGCCGCACGATTTCAGGGTGAGGCCAAGGGCAGGCAGGCACCGAGCTTTGGCGTCGGACTCAATGGCATCAGCGGTTATCGGCTGGTGGTGAAGCCGGCGGAAGACAAGCTCCTACTGTTGCGCAATGAGACGACCGTGGCGGAAGCGGAGTATCAATGGTCACCCGGTCAGTGGACTTATTTGCAACTGCAACTGCGTCCGCTCCCCGGCCTGCAATGGGCCGTGGAAGGCAAAGCCTGGGCGGACACGCAGCTGGAACCGACTGACTGGACCCTCATATGGAAGGAAGCGGATAAGCCGCTTGCCGGCCGGCCAACTGTTTGGGGTACTCCGTTCTCCGGCCAGCCCATCGCAGTGGATGACCTGCGTGTGTGGCGGATCGACTAGTTCGCGGGCTTCGGAGATTCACCCGGCTTAAGGGGCGAGGGGGCGGTCAGCGGATCACTGAGTTTTTCGCCGTCCATTTCGTACAAGCCGATGAGGTAGCCGTTTTCAAAAACCTCACCCACCTTTAGCTTCCCGTAAAAAGTGATCATCACATCCATCATCGGCTTCACACCTTTGCCCTTCGGCATTTTTGTGTGAATCCACTCATTGATCTTCGGCACCATGCCGTTGCAACAGGCGTTTTGATCGCGCAGGATGAGAAACTCCGTGATCTTTCCGTCCTCCACACGCAACGGAAGCATGAAGCCGGTGATGGCCACGTCCTGCTTGTCGAGTTTCTTGATGGCCTCCGGGATTTGATTTTTCTCCATCAACGCCTTGGTCTTGGGATCGCTGATGGGATCGTCCGGCACCTCGTAGGCGTAACTGGAAAGCTGCTTGAAATTGACCTTGTGATATTTGCCCTCCACCACCGCAGGCTTTTCGTTGCCGGCCTCGGGTTTGACGGGCGGCTTGGAATCTTTCACCGGCTGCGCCGCGGACTGGCAGCCGAGCGCGATGACCACCGCCGGGACAATCGATAACGAAAAAAACTTCATGTTACAGATCGATCGGGCCGTTGAGGGTGTGGCCGGTCATTTCGTACAGGCCCACCACGTAATCGTTTTCCACGATGGCGCCCACCTTGAAGGTGCCGAAAACGGTAATGGGAATGTCCTTCAGCTCATTCACGCCGCGGCCCTCGGGCATGCGCACGCTGACATATTCCGTAATCTTTGGCACGGCGCCAAAGCAGCACAGGGCCTGATTGGCCATCACGAGAAACTCCACCACCTTGCCATCCTCAGTGCGCAGCGGCAGCATGTAGCCCTTGAGGGCAATCTTCTGCTTGTTAAGTGCCTGCACGTCCTCGGGAATTTCATTTTCCCCAAGCATCTCCTTGGCGGCCGGCTCGGTCACCGGATCATCCGGCACCTTGAAAATGTATTTGGTGAGCTGCTTGAAATCCACAACGCGATACCCGTCGATCACCTGAGGAGTGGGATCCACGGCGTTGGAGGGCGGCTCAGCCGGTCGGCCCGCTTGCGGGGATTGGGCGGTAACCGGCAGGCTGGTCTGCAGCTTGGCAAAATTTTGCCAGTACCGCGCACCGGCCTTGAGCTTGGCCACCTCGGCCACCTGCGGTTTACCCGCCAAGGGGGCCTCGGGAATGGCCGGAGGTACCTCCTCCAGTACCGGTTGAGCCTGCAAAGGTTGGATGGTCGCGCCCCGAAGCTGGCTGACATCCACGCTGGGCGCGGGTGGCGACTGTTGACCGCAGCCAGTTAGGCCCGCCACTGCCAACATTGCCAAAACCCTCCTCGCGTTCACCGATTTAGCCTACTCTTTTTTGCCGAATTGGAAAGTTTTATTGTGGCTCACGCCACCGGTGTAATCGAGCTTCTCCACACGCGCTTCAAAGCTCGCGGCCTCCGCAAGCCAGTCAGCCTCGGCCGCGTACTCCGAGGACTGCTCGGCGGTATTGCCGAGCGTGGGGTTGGCTACCGGCTTAAACACAAGCGCCTTTTCCTCCCCGTCCACCTTGGCGATCACGCGGATCTCCTGCATGGTCAGCTTCACGGCCTTGGGCGGGTGAAACTGGTGCGCCCAGAGGTTCATGCGGCTGGCGTTGGCGTCATCGCGCTTAAACTCCAGATGGACCACATCCTTGCCGAATTCCACCATCGTGCCGCCGTTGGGCGCCTCGTGGCTGTGCGCATGGATTTCACCTTCACCATGGCTATGGTCGTGGTCGTGCCCGTGATGGCTGTGGTCGTGCCCGCAGCCAATGGCCAGCGCGCCCAGGAGGGTTACAAAAATAGATTTCATGTTTGAGGAATTAAATTGGCCGCAACATCCGTGCGGTACGCTTTCACGGCCGGAAGAATACCAGCCAGCGTGCCCATTGCAATAATACATACCGGCGCCACGTACAGGATGGGGTGGAACGCCCTCGGGTCGATCACCACACCCGTACTGTCCCACAAATACCATGCCGCGACCCCGGTGAAGAGGTAGTATAGCGCGAACCCGATCACCACACCCAGCGTGCTGATGGTGGCACTCTCGGCCAGGATCACGCCAAAGACCGTACCCCGCCGCGCACCCAAGGCACGCAGGATGGCCACCTCCCGCCGGCGTTCATTCATGGTGTTGTAAAGACTGGCAAGAATACCGCCCGCCCCTACCAGCGCCACCAGCCCGGCCATACCTCCAAGCACCGTGCCGAGCCATTGGAATCGCGAAAAAAATCGCGATACCGTCGGGGCGATGACCGCCACGGTTTTGTCTCGCGTGTTCTTGTTTACCATCTCGGCAAACTGCGGCGCCTGCGAGCGGGCGTTGAACTGCAGTAGGATGGCGCTGATGTCCGTAGCCTTCTCGGCGGAATGCCCGGGCATATTTTGCGCCCCACTGAGGGGAATCCAAATGGCGTGATCAGTGGGTGTGTTGCTGGGCTTTAAAATGCCCACAATTAAATAATCCACATCATGCTTCTGCGTGGGGTCGAAGGACAGGCCGTGGTAGGGTTGAATGATATCTCCCACGCGCAAGCCGAGCTTTTGCGCCACATAACTGCCCACCACTGCCTCCTGGGCATCCTCATGAAAAATTCGACCGCCGGTGGTGAGGGTGTATTTCCGATCGTTCGCGTACGGCACTTCAAAAAATTCCGCAGTAGTGCCGACGATCCGGAAGTCATGATAATTGTCGCCCACCACGATCGGCACCGCGCGCTGGATGAAGCGGCGGTTGGCCTTGCCGGTTATGAACTCGTATTCCTCCCAGAGCAGCGTGCCGGGCGCCTGATCCATGTGAAACACGCTAAAGAGCACGAGGCTGAGTTCCGAGCCGCGACTGCCCATCACCGCATCAAACCCGCCGTTCACGCTGGTAAAGGCGCGCATGGATTGCTCTTTTACCGACACGATGGACATCAGCAACCCCGTCGCCAGCGCGATGCTCACGGCGGTGATGCCGGTGGACAGCGCGTGCTGTCGCAGGCTCTTGCGGACGATGAGCCACAGCGTCATGCCTGCACCTCCGCAGCTTGGTTGATCTCGGCAAGGTCCAATACCGTGTCAAATTGGTCCAGCACCGCCTGGTCATGACTGACGAGCAACAGCGCGGCTTCGTTCTCCTCGCAAATCTCGCGGATTAAATCGAGTGCCTCACGGGCGTTGCGCGGATCCAGGTTGCCGGTCGGCTCATCCGCCAACACCATCGCCGGTCGATTGGCCAACGCACGCGCCACCGCCACGCGTTGTTGCTGTCCCACCGAAAGTTGCCCGGGCCGGTAGCGCAGACGGTCGCCCAATCCCACGCGCTCAAGCAACTCACGCGCGTGCTCGGCATCCGCGCCGGGGCCAAAGCTCATGCCAAGGATCACGTTTTCCTCACAAGTATATCCTTGCAATAGGTTGAAGGTCTGAAAAATGTAGCCAAGCTTTTGGGCCCGCAATGTGTCGCGCGCACTTTCGTCGAGTGCGGTCACGTCCCGGCCATCGATCCGGATCATTCCATTGTCAGCTGATAGTATGCCCGCGATGCAGTTGAGAAAGGTCGTCTTACCCGTGCCACTGGCTCCACGCAGAGCGCATTGGGTGCGTGGTTCGAGCGTAAACTCCGGCACATCCAGCACCGGCTGCGCCTCGCCTTCCGGCGTGCGATAGGTTTTTTTCAGACCCTGAATCTCGAGCAACGGCACGCGGGGAGGATACGGTTCGTGGCGTAATGTTCAAGAATTACAGGCCGCATTGGGCCTTGACCGGCCCCTTTTCACCGCTATGATGCGCGCCCCGTTTACAAGAAACAGTTACGGAAGAATTATGGCTATCAAAGTTGCAATCAATGGTTTCGGGCGCATTGGCCGGTTGGCTTATCGCGCGATGGTGGAACAAGGACTCGTCGGCAGCGCCATCGATGTGGTGGCAGTGGGCGACATCGTGCCCGCCGATAATCTCGCCTACCTCGTCAAATATGACTCCACGCAGGGCACCTTCCCCGGCGAGGTGACGCACGAGGGTGACGACACGCTCATCGTCAATGGCGACAAAATGAAAGTCGTCAGCGCCCGCGAACCAAGCGGCTTGCCGTGGGGTGACCTTGGCGTGGACGTGGTCATCGAGTCCACCGGACTGTTCACCGACGCCGAGAAAGCCAAGGGCCATCTCGAAGCCGGCGCCAAAAAGGTCATCATCAGCGCCCCGGCGAAGGGCGAAGACCTCACCGTAGTCATGGGCGTGAACGACAACCAATACGACGCGGCCAATCATCACATTGTTTCCAACGCCAGCTGCACCACCAACTGTCTCGCGCCGGTCGTGCACGTGCTGCTCGAGAGCGGCTTCGGCATTGAGGAAGGCTTGATGACCACCATTCACGCCTACACCGCCACGCAAAAAACCGTGGACGGCCCGAGCCGCAAGGCTTGGCGCGATGGCCGTGCGGCGGCGACGAACATCATCCCCGCCAGCACCGGCGCAGCCAAGGCGGTCAGCCTAGTGTGTCCCGCCGTGGCCGGCAAGCTGACCGGCATGGCCTTCCGCGTGCCCACCCCCACCAGCAGTTGCGTGGACCTCACTGTACGCACGGAAAAGGAAACGAGCTACGCTGAGATTAGCGAGGCCATGAAGGCCGCCAGCAAAGGTCCGCTCAAGGGTGTGCTGGCCTACACCGAGGATGCCGTGGTGAGCACGGACTTCATCCACTGCCCCAGTTCAAGCATCTTCGACCAGGGCGCCGGCATGGAATTGAACAACCGCTTCTTCAAGCTCGTGAGCTGGTACGACAACGAGTGGGGCTACAGCAACCGCGTGGGCGATTTGCTGAAGCTGATGATTGATAAAGGCATATAGTCGTTCGTCGCATCATGGGTTTTCAAGGCGGTCTGCGGACCGCCTTTTTTGTGCTCCCGTTTTTCACCGGAGGTGGATAACAAATCCAGCAGGATTCATCACTTTGTGGCAGGTTGGGGTGGGAGATGAGATCATGTGGCATCGTGGGCAACAGGTTATTTGCCTGGACGACCGGTTCCCTGGAGCGATCTGGGAGTGGACTTCGCATGTCCCCCAAGTGGGCGGAGTCTACACCATCGTAGGCATGGACTACCTGCCTGAATGGGGTGGGCGGGAGCGTGTGCTGGGATTTCGCTTTGAGGAACTGCCCGCGTTGAGTTCTCGAACCTACTTTTCGGCGTGGCGCTTTGAGCCCTGTTGGATCCCTGGCTAACGCGGGGCGGAAAAAGCGGCCAGTTACCGATGGCCTGAAGCTGGGCAGGTGTGAGCTCCCCCCTGCCTGCCCGGCAACGGGCCTTGATGGCTTGCGTTTTCCCCCGACGACGGGCAAACAACGGCTGTGCTTAGACAACACCAATGCGTATTTTCGATCTCCACGCGCGGGCGGGAGTTTCACGATATCACGGACCGCGTGGCGGATGTGGTGGCTGAGGCGGATTTGGGCGCGGGAATGGTTACGTTACATTTACATCACACCAGCGCCTCGCTGGTGATTCAGGAAAATGCCGACCCCGGCGTTCGGCGTGACTTGGAGCGATTTATGGCCCGCGTTTGTCCGGATGGCGACCCGATGTTCGAGCATGATTACGAGGGTGAAGATGATATGCCCGCTCATGTGCGGACGGCATTGACGGCGGTCAACCTCAGCATTCCCATCACAAACGGGCGTCTTGCCTTGGGGACTTGGCAGGGCATTTATCTCTGGGAACATCGTTACGCGGGGCATACCCGCAAGTTGACGGCCCATGTGCTCGGCGAGTGAATCCGTCGGATATCTTGGTGATTTTCGGATAAATTGGGTGTTTTTCACCTGTTATTCCCGTTATGTGTGAATAACTTGGGCAAGGGGGGATTGTGCTGGACTGTTTTCGCCCTGAAACTAGGCTCCCAACCTGACGTTGATGAATGCTTTGGAAACAAACTCAAAACAGGAAACCGACGCCGTGGCACGCGCGGGGAGTGGTGGGGAGGCTTCCGGCAAGGTGACGCCTCCGCGCGGCTATGCCGCCGAGGACATGCAGCACCGAGTGGATTGGCTTGCGGCTCAAACGGGGTTCAATCTGGGTGACCTGAAGCTGGAGGAACCCGAGAATTACAAGGGGCTGTGCGAAAATCAGATTGGGCACGTGGGACTGCCGTTGTCCATCGCCGGCCCCCTGCGCATTGATGGCAGCTATGCGAAGGGTGACTTTTATGTGCCGCTTTGCACGCTGGAGGGGACGCTGTCACTCTCGATGACACGGGGTTTTTACCTGTCCTATTTGTCAGGCGGCATCACCAGCCGACACATCAAACAGGCCTTGTCGCGCAGCCCGGTGTTTATCTTCGAGACACTGGATGAGGCGTATGATTTCCTGCCTTGGATCGATGCGCATGTGAAGGAGATCACCGCCGCCGCCGAGAGCACCACTCGGCACGGCAAACTCCTGCGCATTGAGAAGCACCCTATACACAACCGCGTGTTGATGGAGTTCATCTATGACACCGCCGAGGCCGCCGGCCAAAACATGGTGACCATGGCCACGGATTCCGCCTGCCGCTGGATCATGGACAATTACAAGGCGCGCAGTCCCTTCCGTTATCTGGTGGAGAGCAATTTCTGCTGCGACAAAAACCCCGCGCACAAGACGATCATGGAGGGGCGCGGCCACCATGTCATTTGCAGTTTTAAAATCCCTGACCGGCTCTTGCGCAAGCTACTGCGCGTGGGAGTGGATGACATTGTCCGCTGCATCACGGACAAGCATCTGGGCTCGCAGATGGCCGGTGTGGTGGGCTTGAACCTGCACACCTCCAATGCGCTCGCCGCGCTCTATCTCGCACTGGGTCAGGATGTGGCTTGCGTGGCTGAGAACTGTGTGGGCATTGCCACCTACGAGAAGCACGGCGACAGCCTGTTTGCCACGCTTAGCATGCCATCGATCACCGTAGGCACGGTGGGCGGCGCCACGCGTCTGGCGCAGCAACGCAGCCATCTGGAGATGCTGGGCTGCACCGGGGACAAGAGCGCACGCAAACTGGCGGAGATCATTTGTGCCTCCGCGCTTGCACTGGAAATTTCACTGGCCGGGGCCATTGTCAGCAACGAGTTTGCCCTCGCGCATGCCAAGTTCGGAAGGTAAACGCGTGTCAGCGTTTCAAGAACTGCTGCGGGACGCAGGCCTCGAGGAGGAATTTGCGTACCTACGCGAGCCGCCCCGCGGCAAGGCTCGGCTATTTCATGGCGTGTTTGAACTTTTCGGCACGGCACTATTTAACCTTTGGTGTCCACTCACGGTCCACGGCCGGGAGCGCCTTCCCTCGCCGCCCTTTATGGTTTGCAGCAACCACTCCAGCCACATGGATAGCGCCGCGCTCATGTACGCCAGTGGAATGGATTTCAACCAGTTTGGAATGGTGGCTGCGCGCGATTACTTTTTTGAAAATAAGAAACGCAAGAACTCGCTGCCGCTCCTGATGAATCTCATTCCCGCGGACCGCAAATCGAGTCGACAGACCATAGCCCGGATCATGGCCGCCTGCCGCGAATTTCTGCGGCCCGGCGGGCGAGCCATCATTATTTATCCCGAAGGCACCCGTTCCACTGATGGAGAGATTGCGTCTCTCAAGAAAGGCCCGGCGATGATCGCCACGGAGTTGGACATTCCTATCGTGCCCGCCTATGTACACGGTACTTTCGATTCCCTGCCAAAGTTCGGCAAAGTGCCCAAGCCGCGCCGCATTACCGTGCATTTTGGCGAGGCCATTCATCCCGGCCGCATTGCGGAGTCGGAGGAAGCCGGGCGATTGATCTACACCGATGTCACCAATACGCTGACGGAACGGATCCTGAAACTACATGGCACTCACCATGGCCACTGAAATTCGACACATGAAATGGTGGGGTTGGGGTTACGAGGATGTCACCTTTGATGATTCCAACAAGCCGGGACTGTGGCCCTATCTGGCGCGTGAGCTGGAGGTCGATGAAATTGAATGGACCAAACCCGTTTCCTTCGAGGATGTTGAGTTGCCTCGACAAAATCTCAACGAAGAATTTTTAAAGGGCATCAAGGAAGCCTTGAAAGATGACCAGATTGTAGAGGATAAGAAAGCCCGGCTCATCCATGCGGCAGGGAAAAGTTTTCGGGATCTCTGGCGGCTGCGCCACGGCAAGGTTCGGCACGCGCCTGATTTTGTGGTTTTTCCGGAAAGTGAGAAGGATGTCGTTACCCTCGTCCGGGCGGCCCATGAGCATGGTGTGGTACTGATCCCGTTCGGCGGCGGCTCAAATATAGCCGGTTGCTTGGAGCCACGTGACTCGGGTGGCCGGATGGTGGTCAGCCTCGACATGTGTCGCATGCATGAGGTGCTGGAAGTGGATCAACGTTCCCTCATTGCCCGGGTTCAGCCTGGGGTTTATGGCCAGCACCTTGAAGACCAGTTGGCTGGCCATGGCGTTACTCTTGGTCATTTTCCAGATTCCTTCTTGCACAGCACACTGGGAGGCTGGGCGGCCACTCGCTCAGCCGGCATGCAGAGCGATCGTTACGGCAAAATCGAGGACATGATCGTCAGCCTGCGCATGGTGACTCCCACGGGGACAATCGCCACTCGCACGGTACCCAAGAGCAGCAATGGCATTGATGTGCGGCACCTTTGCATCGGCAGTGAGGGCATTCTGGGGGTTATTACCGAGGTGGCGGTGCAGGTTCACCGCAAGCCGACGCACGAGGATTGGTATGGCTGGCTGTTTCCAGATTTTGAAAGCGGTGTGAAAGCCATTCACGAGTGCCAGCGTCATGACTGTATGCCCACGGTCACTCGACTGAACGACCCCAAGAAGACCGCGCTCTCCTTTGCCTTTAAGGCGCCAAAGAGCGGTTTCAAGGAGGCCATTGGAAAAGCGGTCAAGTGGTACATCGGCAACATCAAGGGCATTGACTTTAAAAGCTGCTGCCTGATGGTGGTTAAGTTTGAGGGGGATTACGACAGCTTCCACATGCGCCGTCGTGAGGTGTCCGCCATCTATCGCCGGCGTGGAGGCGTGTGTTTGGGCGCGGAACCGGGTCGATCCTTTGCCCGGGCCAAGTTTGATTTTCCGCACCTTCGTGATTACGTGATGGATCGAAACATCATGGCGGATGTCAGTGAGACAGCCACCACATGGAGCAATTTGTTGAAGCTGCACGAGAATGGAATGGCTGCTGTGAATCAGGCCATTCGTGACACTGGCGTCGCGCCTTGGTGCGGTTGCCATGTCAGCCACAGCTACCATACCGGAGCCAGCCTTTACTTTACATTTGGCTGTCGCCAGCGTCCGAGCCGGGAGATTGAGCAGTACCTTTATGTGAAAAAGGCTGCCGAGGACGCGTTCCTGGAGAACGGCGGCACCTTGTCGCATCACCACGCCGTTGGCACCGAGCATCTGCCGTGGGTGGAGGCGGACATTTCGGCCACCGGGATTCGGGCCGTGCAGGCACTCAAGGATGGCCTTGATCCGCATGGCATCATGAACCCTGGAAAGATCATCCCGCCCAAGGATCCGCTGAATGCTTGGGGGCTGGGGGAAGACGCCATTCGTCAATTGGTGGATTCCAGCCAATGAGTTTCGCCGGCCAAACCATTGCCATCACCGGCGGCTCCAGTGGCTTGGGGCTCCAGTTGGCGCGCAATTTCGCCCAGCAAGGTGCTCGCCTTGCCTTGATGGCCCGGGATGCGGATCGCTTGGACAGCGCGGCGCGCGAGTGCGGTGGGGATGTTTTCACATTCGCGGGCGATGTCACAAAGGAGGAAGATTGCCGGGCATTCATACAGCAGGTGGTTGGCGAACGGGGCGGACTGGATCATCTCATTGCGAACGCCGGCCAGAGTATGTGGGCACGCTTTGAGGAGGTGGAGGATCTTTCCCTTTACCGTCGCCTGCTGGAGGTCAATTACCTTGGCGCCGTCTATTGCACTCATGCCGCCTTGAGCGCACTCAAGCAAAGCCGCGGCCAGGTGGTGGTCATTTCGTCCATTCAAGCCAAGGTGGGTGTGCCGTTGCACACGGGATATGGGGCCAGCAAACATGCGCTGGAGGGATTCATTGATGCCCTCCGCTACGAGCTGGATGGCACCGGAGTGAATCTCCTGAAGATTTATCCGCACTGGATTCGGGGCACCGAGTTGCGACGCCATGCATTGGGCCCGGATGCGCAACCCATGGGTAAGCGCAAACGCAGCCACAGCGACAGCGGCGTTGATGTTGATGAATGTGCTGGTGCCATCATGAATGCAATGGCCCGCCGCCGCCAGACTCTCTACGTACCTTGGACACTGCGTTACGTCCAGTTCATCAAGAACCTGTTTCCTGGCTTTGTGCGCTGGTCTATTCGCCGCAAGGTAGGCGACCAGAAATGAAAGCTCCGTCCGAGCGCGCCGGCATTGGCTATTTCATGGGCTGGTGGTTTTTCCGGATCTACACCAGCCTGTATCATCGCCGGCGCGTGTTTAATGAGGAACGCGTTCCGCGCGCGGGGGGCGTTATTTTGGCCGCCAACCATCTTAGTTACATTGACCCCCCGTTGGTTGGCTGTTCCACCCGGCGGACCATCCATTATCTTGCGCGTGAGTCTGCGTTTAAAAATCCCATTGGTGGTGCCATCCTGCGCTCGTGGAACAGCATCCCCGTGGATCGCGATGGGGGCAGCGCCAAGGGATTGCGAACCATTCTCGAGCGGCTTCGGAAAGGCCGTGCAATCATGATGTTTCCCGAGGGAACCCGCAGTCCAGACGGAACCCAGCAGCCCGCCCGCGGCGGCATTGGCTTGCTGATCGCCAAGTCAAAATCCCCCGTGCTGCCTGTGCGAGTATTCGGGACATTTGAAGCCTTTGGCCGTCGGCACCTTATCCCACGGCCTTGCGGGGTGTCCGTTAAATTCGGCGAGTTAATGGAGTTTGAAGAGTTGCGCGCCGAGGCCAATGAGGCTAATCCGGATCGTCGCCGCGGGATTTATCGGCAAATTTCCGGCAATTTGATGGATGCCATTGCAGCCCTGAAAGCGGAACAAGATTAGATATGAAGACAACCATTCACACCACTTCCATCGACAGCCTGCGGGCGGATGTCCTTGTTTGGCCGGTCACGACCGCGCTGGATTTCCCCGACGACTTGGCTCGGTTCGCCGGTGCGCAACTGGATGAGTTGGCCGAGATCGGCGAAACTTCCGGGAAACCCACTGAGTTAACCATTCTCCATGCTCCTCTCGGCGAGTCCATTCGTCGTCATTACCTGCTGGGCGTGGGCGACGTGCTCAGTGCCGGGGCGGCTTTTAAGGCTGCCGGGCAGGCTGTGCGAGAGGCCGTCAAACGGGGGGCGAAGAGCCTTGCTATTCATGTGGCCGAGGATTTGGTCCGCCCCGTGATTGAGGGTGCACACTACGGGAGTTACCAGAACAATTCCCACCGGACGGAGGCTGGGAGTGGTCTCGAGGCATTGATTGTCTGCACGGGCAGCGATGGCAGCCCCGATGCTGGGGAAATCACCGGCAGGGCAGTGAACCTCACACGAGAACTGGTGAACACGCCCGCGAATGATTTGGGTCCCGTGGAACTGGCTGCGCGGGCCGAGACCGAGGGCCGGGCTTCAGGCTTGGAAGTTGAAGTGCTGGATGAGGTTGCCCTGCGGGATCTTGGCGCGGGCGCGCATCTGGCAGTGGGACAGGGTTCCGCGCGGCCGCCGCGGTTGGTGCGGCTTTCCTACACGCCCGCCAATCCGGGCGACGATCACCTGTGTCTGGTGGGCAAGGGAATTACTTTTGACACGGGCGGCCTTTCACTCAAGCCCCCCAAGAGCATGGAGACGATGAAGTACGACATGGGCGGCGCGGGCACCATGATCGGCGCCATCACGGCCATTGGACGACTGCAGCCGGCTACACGGGTCAGTTGTGTGTTGGCGTTGGCGGAAAACATGCCGGGCAGCCGCGCCACGCGGCCCGGCGACATCGTCCGTGCCATGAATGGCAAGACCGTTGAGATTTTAAACACCGATGCCGAGGGGCGGCTGGTGCTGGCCGATGCGCTGACCTATGCTGTCCGCAATGTCGGCGCGACACATCTTGTGGATGCCGCGACCCTCACGGGTGCAGTGAGCGTGGCCCTTGGCAACCTGAATGTTGCCTTGATGTCCAATGATGACGCCTTGGCGGACCGTATTCGTGACGCCGGCGCGACGATTGGCGAAGGGTTTTGGCCGCTTCCAATGGAAGAGGAATATCTGGTCCCGATGCGAGGTGAGCAGTCTGATCTGCGCAACATATCCGGCAGCCGCAATGCTGGGACAATCACAGCTGCCAAGTTTCTGGAGCAATTCGTCGAGGAAACGCCGTGGGCCCATCTTGATATTGCCGGCACGGCTTGGCATGAGAAACCGCTCCCACATGCGCCCCGGGGCGCCAGCGGCATTGCCGTCCGCGCGCTGGTTCGCGTGGCTGAGACTTGGGGGAACGGTTGACGGATGCGGGTTGCCCGGCCGGTTTGCGGCCGGGCCCATCATGGGCTATGTTGTGTCATGAAGGCATGGCAGACCTTGCTGGGGCTGCTTCTTCTCGTCGGTTGTTCGAGGCATGCAGCCCAGCATAATTCCCCGAGCGAACCTGTTTCAATTCAGCCGGATGCCGCCCCGATTAAAGTGGCGGCTGATTCTCCCGCGAAACCGGCTCCGCCTCCCGTCCCCAAGGTGGAGGCCAATGATTTTTCCGAAAACCTTGAAGAGGAGGCGGCCCGCAAGGTGCGTGAAAAGCGGGAACGAGAGGAGGCCGCCCAGGCCGGGGCCAAGGAATTGGAGTTGGTCAACCTGCAGGCGCTTCATCAACAGGCTGCACTCGGGAATGTCCATGCGCAGGTGGATCTTGGGTTGATTTATTTCGAGGGCAAACGGGTGGCGAAGAGTGCGGCTCACGCGCAATACTGGTGGACGGCCGCGGCTCGGCAGGGGAATCTTGTGGCCCGACGAAACCTGGAGCTTTTAAGGGAGCCACCGCCGGAGGGTGAGGTGAGTTTTTTTGGAACTCGTGGGAAAGGGCGGCGATTTATCTTCGTGATCGACAAGTCAGGCAGTATGGCTGTGCGGCGGTTGCTGGCAGCCAAGCGGGAACTCAGCCGCACACTGGAACGGTTGCCGACGGGTTCTGAATTCCTGATTTATTTTTTCGACCACAGTGCCGAGGTGATGCCGGTCAGCGGGCTGCTTCCGGCCACGCCACAAAATGTGACATGGGCCAAGCGATGGATGCAGGCCCGCATTTCAGGAGGGGGCACGGATCCGCGCCAGGCGCTGGAATGGGCGTTTGAATTGAAACCGGACACAGTCTGGTTGTTGAGCGACGGCCGGTTCACGTCGTCGGGCGCGGTTTTGAAACAGTTGAATCGTGACAACCTCGACAAGGCTACGCGGATCAACACGCTGGCCTTTCATGACCGCTCCGGCGAGTTGACCCTTCGCGCCATTGCCCAAGCGCATGGCGGTGCCTATCGCTTCGTGGCGCCGTGAGTTTCGGGCCCTTCCAGCTCGACGGCACTGCGCTGCCACGTTACACCAACCGCATGTCCACAGCCGCGCAACCTGCCTATGACTTGACGGCGACGTATGCCGAGAATTTTGAGCGCGGCCCGCGGTTTGTATCCACGCCGGAACCTCCCAAAGTGTCTCTGAAATGGCTGCTCGGCCAGCCGGTGGGGAGCCGGTTTGGCATCGCGGCGGGGCTGTTGCTGAACAGCAAGTGGGTGCGGGCTTATGCAGAGCGCGGATTTGACATTTTGACGTACAAGACCGTTCGATCCCGCAAACGGGAATGCTACCCGCCGCCTAACTGGGTTTTCGTGGAGGCGGACGAGGGTGAAGGGCCGGTCTATGTCACGGACCAGATTTCGGGAAATCCGGCAGATGCCAGTTCCGCGGTTTGCTTCGGCATGCCCTCAATGCCGCCGGAGTTTTGGCGCGAGGATGTGGCCCATTGCAAGGAACACCTGAGCGGGCGGAAGATGTTGGTGGTTTCCGTGGTGGCCAGTCCCGAGCCGGGTTGGAGTCAGGCGCAGTTTGCTGACGATTTTTCGCAGTGCGCCGCCTGGGCGGTGGAGGCGGGCGCGGATGTCATCGAGGCAAATTTCTCGTGTCCCAATGTTTGTTCCGCGGAAGGGCAGGTATACCTGGACCCCGCCTTGAGTGGGGAGGTGGCCAGAACCATCCGCGGTGCTATCGGGGAGGTGCCATTGTTGCTTAAGGTGGCGGCGTTTCCGGACACCGGCTGCATGAGGGATTTTCTGGGTGCGGTGAACGGGGCGGCCAGCGGGGTGGCCTTGGTGAATGGAATTGCCCGGCCTGTGTTACACCGCGATGGTCGGCCGGCGTTTGGGGATGATTTTGTCAAGGCGGGTGTTCTGGGGCGCATCATTCATCGGCCGTCGGTAGAATATGTGCGCGAGGCACGGGCGATGGTGAATGAACGAAACCTTGAGTTGTCCATCTTTGCCGTGGGAGGTGCATCACAGGCGGAGGACATGGCGGATTTTTATGAGGCCGGCGCGGATGCCGTGATGATGGGTAGTGCGCCTATGTATCTTCCCAATCTCGCCTGTGAGATAAAGGCCAGCCATCCGGAATGGTGACGGGCGGTTGTTGAATCCTTTCCTGAAACCAGGCGTCTGACCATCAGCGGCTTTTCAGCTGGAGCAAATTGAGTTAGATTTTGCGCGGATGAGTTTACCCAAATACAACTGCGATGGCATGGGCCGGCGGGATTTCCTGCAGGTTGGTCTTGGCGGTTCGCTGGGGTTGGGCTTGGTGGATTTGTTGCGTGCGCGGGAGGCGGCGAATGGGGGCCGTCGGGTGAATTGCATTCTGGTTTGGCTCGATGGCGGGCCGTCGCATTACGAGACCTTTGATCCGAAACCGGATGCGCCCGAAGAAATTCGAGGCGAATTTGGGGCTATCAAGACCAGCGTGCCGGGCGTTCGGTTTTGCGACAAGGTGCCACACTTGGCGAAGGTTATGGACAAGGTCACCATCGTCCGGTCAATCTGGCACAAGGATCCCAACCACGGCGGCGGCAACCATTACATGATGACCGGCCGGCCGACACCGGTGCCGGTGAACTGCGGGGCGTTCGTGACGTTTCATCCGTCGTTTGGCTCGATGGTCAGTTATGATCGAGGCGTGATCAAGGGGCTCCCACCTTACATGTCGCTGGGTCGGATGAGCCGCTCGGGTGGGCCAAACTTTCTTGGGGCCGAGCATGCGCCTTTTATCATCAAGGCGGATCCGAACAGTTCCAGCTTCAAGGTGCGGGACGTGGTGTTACCCAAGGGAATCGGTGAAGCACGCGCGGAGAACCGCCGTCAGTTGCGGCGTGAACTGGACAATCTGCTGCGCATTACCGACAAAGTGGCCAAGGATCCCGCAGTGAGTTTTGACCGCTTCAACGCGCAGGGTGTGGATTTGGTTACCTCGACGGCCGCGCAACAGGCGTTCGACATTGCCAAGGAAGACAAGAAAGTGCGCGACAGCTATGGCCGGACGGATCTTGGCCAGCGCATGCTGCTGGCGCGTCGGTTGGTGGAGGTGGGGGTATCCTTTGTCACGGTTTACTACGGTGGTTGGGATCATCACCGTACGATTTTCAAGACGCTCAAGGGGAGCTTCATGAGCAAGTGGGATCAGGGACTGGCGGCGCTCATCAACGACCTCGACCAGCGAGGCATGCTGGATGACACCATGGTGGTTTGCTTGGGCGAGTTCGGCCGCACGCCTAAGGTGAACAAGGACGCGGGGCGTGACCATTGGCCGGGGGCAATGAGCGTGTTGCTGGCGGGTGCGGGCATTCCGCGCGGCCAGATTGTCGGCGCGACGGATGCGAATGGTTATTACGCTGCCGAGAATGTCTACACGCCGGAGGATTTCGCCGCGTCGCTCTATCGCAAGATGGGCATTGATCCGCATCAGGTGCTGCACACCGCCACAGGCCGGCCAGTGCAACTGGTGGATGGCGGTTCGCGTATCAAGGAACTCTTCACTTGAAAATGCGCGTGGTCATCGCGGCCCTTCTTGTCGTCAATTCCGTTCAGGCCGCGCCACAGGTGGATTGGCTTTTCCCCATGGGCGCTCAGCGAGGCACGGAGACTACGGTTCAAATTGGCGGAAAGCACACATGGCCACTCAAGGCCTGGGCGGACGACAAGGGCATCGCAATTGAGCCTGACGCCAACAAGACCGGCGCATTCAAGGTCAAGGTGGCAGAGGAAGTTGTGCCTGGCCCGCATCTGGTTCGGTTTTACGACGCCAATGGCACGACGTCTCCAAGGGTGTTTTTTGTGGGCAAGGCGCCGGATGCCCTTGAGAAGGAGCCCAATAACGAGATGCTGGATGCCCAGTTGCTGGAGGAGCTTCCCGCAGTGGTGCATGGCAAACTGCAGAAGGGTGGAGATGTGGACGCCTATCGTGTGCGGCTTAAGGCGGGGCAGGTGCTAGTGGCGGAGCTGGACGCATACACTGCCGGTGTGGCGATGGATGCGCTGATGATGCTGCGCGATATGCGGGGAGTGAAAGTGGCCTTTAATCACGACGCCCATTCTTTGGATCCGAGGTTGGTTTGGCGGTGTCAGCGCGATGGGGAGTACGTATTGCAGGTGGCCGCGTTCAAGTTCCCGGCCAACAGCACTTCAAGTTTCAGCGGAGGCGAAAACCACGTTTACCGACTTACGATCACCAACGGACCGTTTCTGCGCCATGCTTGGCCGGCGTCGGTGTCCGGCGGCACGGATTCGCTGGTCAGTCTCGTGGGATGGAACCTGCGTGAGGATGTCGTGAAAGTGAAGCGAACAGATGCGAGCGAGTTGGTTCTGCCCATTGAGGCGGTTAACGGCCCGTTGCGTTTGCCGGTGTCGAGACGAGCGGAATCCATCGAGCGGGAGCCCAATGACACCAATGCGACAGCCAATGAATTCGGTTTGCCGATGTCGATTTCCGCGCGAATTGATAAGCCGGGCGACGTGGATCGATTTGCCTTTTTCCCGGGCAAGGGGGATCGGTGTCGGTTTGACTTGGACTCGTTTGAACTGGGTTTCCTGCTGGATGCGCACTTGTCGATAGAAGATGCCAATGGCAGGGAACTGGCCGCCAACGATGACTCCAACAAGAAGCGGGATCCGTTCCTGAACTGGACCGCGCCCGTGGGTGGGAGGTATTGCGTCAAAGTGCGAAGCCTTTTAAACAAGGGTGGCGGTGAATATTTTTATCGCTTGAAACTCAGTCGCCCGGAACCCTCCTTCAGCGGCACGGTGGCCGCGCCTCATTTCGTGGTGAACGCCGGGGTCACGGCCGAGGTGAAGGTGGCCGTGAATTTTCTGGATGGATTCAAAGGCAAACTCGAGGTGGCCGTGTCCGGTCTACCCAGGGGGGTGACGGCGGAATCGGTGATGATGGAAAAGAAGGGTGACGCTGTTCTGAAATTGGTCGCAGCTGGAGATGCCCGACCGCACAACGGGCCAATCCAAATCTCTGTGATTACGGAGGACGGTGTGATTGTGAAACCCGTCACCACGGCGCTTACCAGCGCGGGCACTTCGAATGGTGTTCCACAGGGTTTTCCGGATTTCATCATTCCCAACACAGCCAGCCTCTGGCTTACCGTTCTGCCGCCCAAGCCCTCGGAAAAGGACAAGTGAACTCAAACTGCAAGGCATCGAGGGATTGACGGGGCATTGCGAAGGGGGCAGCCTTTGGCTGTGTTTACCGTCATGAAAATCAACTGGTTAGCTTTGTGTCGGGTTCTGCCGCTCGTGGTTTGCTTGGTGGCAGCGTGTGGCCAAAAGGAGGGGGATGGGAATCAACGGGGGCCGTCCGTGAAACCACCCAAGCCAGGTGGCGGCATGCCGCCGGAAGCCACGGTCCAAAAACCTGAAACCTCGATCGTGCCGGTGAAGCTGTGGAAATCTTCCGGCGTGGCGGAATTGAGGAGCTTGGGGAATGTCAGGCAGTTGGTGTTGGGTATTCTGTCATACGCGGATTTGAACAAGCGCGAACTGCCGGTCTCCGACAACTGGTGTGAGGCGATATGGGATGCGGAGACAGGCGGAAGCGTGTTCATCTCTCCCCAATCTCCGGACGTGGCGGCCCTGCAGGAAGCGGAGGGTAACCATAGTCACTATGCGTTGAACGCCGCCTTGGCGGGCAAATCCCTGAACGGTTTGCCGGGACAAACAGTTCTGTTATTTGAGGCAGATCTTGGCTGGAACGGATCCGGAGGACTGGAGGAGGCGAAACGCTTTGCGGCGGATCATGGCGTGACAAAAATGGTAGTGGGATTTGTGGATGGGAGTTGTCGGCCTCTAGCACCGAAGGAGTTGGATGGCCTGAAATGGGCGCCCTGAAAACCACGGATTTGGGGCTGTAGATTGTCATTGTTTCCGGGACGGGGCGAGGCCATAGTGGGGCGTGATACTGCAGGTTTTGCGTTGTGTGCGAGGTTTGCCGTTTGATTCTCTGACCAAAAACAGTTTCATGAAAGTTCCTCATCCTACCTCTTTGTTGTCGGTCGCCTTGGTTTTTGCGGTGGCATGTGGACAGACGCCCTCGTCCTCCGATTCCGCAGGGGGTAACACCCCAAGTCCGGATGCTGGTGCAGCAACGAAACCAAAGGAGTCCGAGCCGAAACCAGACGTCGCGACCAAGCCCCCCGCAGAGGCCAAGGCCGCAGAAAAGCCGCCTTTTAAGATTGTGCCTGGGCAGAACACGAGCTTTGCGGAGACAGCAAAATATCTGGATGCGGGAGGGTCATTCTACATGTATCTGGATACAGAACAATTCCAGGTGTGGGTGGACAAGGCCTTTGAGTTTGGGGAGAACCTGATTGAGAACGAGGCGGAGCTTTTGGGGATCGGCGAGGATGAGCAGGCTATGGTCGATCTGGTGTTGGGCGGCATCAAGAAGGCGTTTTTGGCCAGCGGTTTGCGGGCTATTGACGGTATGGGGCTGAGCACCGTGGAGCTGGAGGGCGGCATCAAGCGAAACGTGGTGGTGTATCACCGTGATCCGGCCAAGGGAGATGGATTGATCTGGAACCTATTCGGCACGGAACCGCATGCGCCGGACATGCTCAGGCTAGCGCCGAAGGACACGGCCCTTGCGGTTCATGGAGACATGGATGTGAAGATGGGCTTGGACTGGTTGAAGGATTTCGTGACCCAAAACACGACCCCGGAAGTGGCTGCGGAAATGGCGGGTCTGTTGACGCAGGCAAACCAAATGGTGGAATTGGAAAAATTGCTGACATCCTTGGGCGGACAGCATGGATTTCTTCTGACGCTGGACGAAAAAAATCAGGTACCCATTCCTTTGCCCATGCTGATGGGGCCGGACATGGAGGAATTTGAACGCGATCCGCTGCCATTTCCGAATGAGCTGCCAAGGCCCAATGAGCCTCGGCCGGACGATGCCCCGGAACCGGAGGTGGAACCCAAGGCCAGCCCTGTTGCGCTGCAGGATCCGGATGAGGCGGGATCCGAATTGGACGTGCTGAAAATTCCGGGGCCAGGTGTTGCGTTGGTGGTGAAGGTGAAAGACACCACCGTGGCGGATAAGCTGTTGCCCATGCTCGCTGCGTTCCTGGAGCAGCAGGCCATGGAGTTGCGGGTGGTGGCTGAGCAGGGTGTGAAAATCTCGGTGATTGAAGTGCCGTTTCCGCCGGATGTGCCAGAGGGCGTTGCCAAGCTTCTACAACCGGCCATTTTCCAGAATGATGATTATCTGGTGCTGGCCACCAGCCTCGATCTGGCCAAGCGCATGATTGCGGTGCAGGAGGGCGGGGAAGGGCTGAAGGATTCGGAGGAATTCAAGAAGCTTGCCAAGGGGCTGGACCTCAATGGCAACCAGTTCACATTTCTCAGCGAGAAGGTTGGGCACCATTACGGAGAGTTTTTAAAGACAATGTTCAAGGTGGGTGCTGGCGAGGAAATGCCAGAGTTCATGAGTGATTTCATGGTGAAGATTTCCACCATCGGCATGGCTGGGCAGCTTTCGGTGGCCCGAGCATTGCCCGATGGCTATATGGTGGTGTCGCACACCCCAGGTTTTACGCAAGAAAGCGGCATGGTGATGGCTGTGGCGGTGATCCCCGTGGCTGTGGGTGCCAGCGTGCTGCTGCCTGCGGTGGCCATGGCCAAGGCCAGAGCGGAGGAGGTCAAGAGCCTGAACAACGCGTCTCAACTAGCCAAGGGCGTTATTGTCCATGCCATTGATAATGGGGACAAGTTTCCGGAGAAATGGTGTGATGCGATTCTTCAGGATGTAGGCGGGCCAGACGTGTTTATTTCTCCAAATGATGTCGTGCAGGATGATGTAAAGGCCAGTTCATACGCCATCAATGCGGCGGTCATTGGCAAGAGTCTGGATGAAGTGCCGCCAGAGACGGTGTTGATTTTTGAGTGCAATCTGGGCTGGAACGGCAAGGGCGACTTGGAGCAGTTGCTGGATAGATTCCCTCATCACAATGTAGCGATCGTCACCGCGGATGGCTCGGCTAGGACAGTGGATGTTTTTGAAGCGGAAACGCTGCTTTGGGACCCGGAATCTGAAAAGGAGAAATGAAGTATGGCAACCTTTGGATTAATGGAATTCATTCTGATAATGGGGATGTTGAATCTCCCCGCGGCGCAGGAAGTGGAGCCGGATAATCCGCCTCCCGCAAAGCTGGAGATCAAGCGATCCGCCGAGGGGAACAGTTTTTATGAGGTGACCAAATATCTGGACTTGGGTGGCGAGTTGTTTGTTTACCTGAGCACGGAGCAGGTTCTGGCTCAGGCAACGGGCTGGCTTAAACAGGTTGATGGATTGGTCAAGGCCATGGGGCCGATGATGAGCAAGCGCGAGGCGCGTGATGCGGCAATTGCCTTGAAGGTAATTCAGTCCGGACTGCGCGAATCGGGCTTGGAGGAAATCAGCGGCTTTGGTGCCAGCAGCATTGCGCTGCGGCCGGGGTTTCATCGCAGTGTGGCCATGTTGCACCGGTACCCAACGGATGAACAGCCGGGCTTGATCTGGAGCCTGACCGGCCGGAGACCCCATGTGCAGGATGGCTTTAAGTTGATGCCAACCTCCACGGTTTTTGCCGCGCACGGGGACCTTGATCCTGCCGGGGTGTTGCGGGTGATTGAGGACTTCGTGAAAAAGAATATCCCACCTGCGGAGGCGCGTGAATTCGAGCGCGAATTGGAGCAAATCAATGAGGAACTGCCCTTCAATGCGCTGCTCAAGGAATTTGGTGGCGAAATGGGGATGACCATTACGCTCAATGAAGAGCGAAAGGTGCGCGTGCCCGCTCCGGGCGGTGAGCCGTTGGAGTTCCCTGAGCCCGGTCTGGTTTTGGCCATCAAGACGGCGGATGACACTTATGCGAATCTTCTGGCTGGAGTGCTTGCTGAATTGCCCAAGAAGGTTGAGCAGGTTAGTAACGTGACTTTAAACATTTTTCAAGTACCCGTGGAACTGCCGCTGGATATCCGGCCGACACTGTTCAATTCACAGGGTTACCTCATCCTCGCCAGCAATCCCTTGATTGCGAGGGAAATTCTCGCGGTCCAATCCGGCCGCTCGGAGGGATTGGTGGGGACGAAAGAGTTCAAGGCTCTCTCCGAGGGAATGCAACTGGAGGGTAACGCCATTCATTATGTCAGCCCGCGCTTCGGCTTGGCTTATTTTGAGTTGATGGATGAGATTCTAAAGCGGGCGCAACAGGAGGAGGCCCTGCCGGCACCCCTCAAGAAGACGTTGGGCGATTTCTTTGCCACGGGCCGTAAGCAGATGGGCGGCTATCTGGGCATCGTTCGCACACAGAACGACGGCATTCTCTACACCGTCCATTCCAGCCAAGGGGGTGCGCAAGTGGCGATGGGCGCGGGCGCATTCATGCTGGGGGCAGGAGTCTTCTCGGTAATGCCCGCCTTGGAAGGCGCGCGCAATGGAGCCAGACGCGCGCAGAGCATGAACAATGTCAAGCAGCTCGCCTTGGCCGTGCATATTCACGCGGACAAGAACGGGCGTCTGCCCGAGGCTGCCAATTGGAGTGATACATTGTTGCCCTTGTTGGGCAACAACACGGAAGTATTCGTGGCACCTGATGTTGCTGTAGCGACCAATGACAATCGGCCGCCATGCTCCTATGCTTTTAATGCAGCCTTGGGAGGAGTGAAGCTGGCGGACATTCGGCAGCCGGCCAAGACAGTCTTGTTCCTCGACTTGTGGCAGGGCTGGAATGGAAATTTTAAATGGCCATTTCCGCCGCCTGCTGGCAAGGAGGAATACATCGTGGGTTTTGCTGACGGCCACATTGAACGCGTCCCATTCCATAAGCTGGGCCTGTTCCGCTGGAAACCGTGATCGTCAGGCTGTTGCTATTCCTTTGTGGGGCCGCCGCGCTTCAGGCGGCCAGTCGGCCCAACATCATCCTCGTCATGTGCGATGATCTTGGCTGGGGAGATGTTGGTTTTAACGGAGGTAGAACCATCCGGACGCCACACCTCGACGCCATGGCAAAGAGCAGCCTGCGGTTCGAGAGGTTTTATGCCGCCGCGCCGGTGTGCAGCCCGACGCGTGGCAGTTGCATGACCGGTCGTCACCCCTTTCGCTACGGGATATATTTTGCCAACACCGGCCACATGAAGCCGGAGGAGCTGACTCTGGCCGAATTGTTGAGAAAAGAGGGTTATGCCACCGGGCACTTTGGGAAATGGCATCTTGGCACACTGACCAAAACGGAGCCTGATGCCAACCGTGGTGGACCGAGAGGCACAAAGCATTTTTCGCCGCCCCAAGCCAATGGCTTTGATGTCTGCTTTTCCACCGAGTCCAAGGTGCCCACGTGGGATCCGATGTTGAAGCCAAAGACGGGGGCGCGTCGCACATGGTGGGATGTGGCCGTGGATGTAGTACCTTACGGTACTGCATACTGGAATGAGAAGGGCGAGCGCATTCGGGAAAATCTGCGGGGCGACAATTCGCGCGTGATTATGGATCGTGTCCTGCCGTTCATTCGCCGTGCCGTCCACGGGGATCAACCATTTTTTGCCGTTGTGTGGTTTCATGCGCCGCACCTTCCGGTTGTGGCCGGCCCGCAGTACACGCGACTTTATGCGGGACACGAAAAATATGCGCAGCACTATTACGGCTGCGTTACGGCTTTGGATGAACAAGTGGGCCGGTTGCGTACGGAATTGCGCGCTTTGGGGGTGGCGCGTGATACCCTGTTGGCTTTCTGTAGCGACAACGGTCCCGAGGGCAAGACCGGACAAGCCCCAGGGTCAGCCGGTCCGCTGAGCGGTCGCAAGCGTGATCTGTTGGAGGGAGGCATTCGCGTGCCGGGACTCATTGAATGGCCCGCACAAATCAAGCCGGGCGTTACGGCTGTTCCTGCGGTCACCAGCGACTATCTTCCCACCATCTTCGAGATTATAGGCGCCGAACCTGCTGAAGGCCGGCCGGTTGATGGTGTGAGCCTGATGACCTTGTTTAAAGGCAAAATGAAGGAGCGATTGAAGCCCATTGGGTTTCAGTCTGGCGGCCAAGTTGCCTTGATCGGAAATCGATTCAAGATTCATGGGCGTGCCACTGGCAGGAATCTCGACAAGTTGCCGCGCATGAAGTTGTTTGACTTGGTTGTCGACCCTACTGAAAAGACTGACTTGTCGGCGAAACATCCGGAAATAGTGAGGCAAATGACGCTTGCTCTGGAACAATGGCGCGAGTCCTGTAGGCGCAGCGATACGGGTGGTGATTACGGCAAATAAAAAACGCGAGTCGAGACCCGCGTTATTCAATTCTGATTTAGCAGTGTGTGTTAATTCTCCTCCGGTGCCGGAATGGACGGGGGGGCATTCTCTGTCCCGGGAGTGGGGACAGGTGGCGGCGTCGTGCTTTGAGCGGGTTGGCCCGCGGATTTTAGCTTGGCCAGGAATTTTGCAGGATTTTCCTTGAACTCATCCAAGCAGCCCTCACAGCAGAATTTGACCGTCGTTCCCTCGTGAACGTACACATAGGGATCGTCCTGCATGCTCGTTAGTCCCTCATCAGAAACCAGGCAGGTATTGAGTGGGTAATTGTCGGTGGCACATGCGCCGAATAGCAAGGCTGCTGCAGCGAAAGGAATAAGTGCGATTAATTTCATTTTGATTACGGGGTTGACTCCGGTCGGGCGATCGTTGGCCAAACACGCTGTTAATGCAATCCGAATCCTAGTCAGTCCACGTAGAGCAGTTCGTTGGAATTGAACAGGCCGAGGGCGAGGTCGGTCAGGTGTTCCCCCTTGGACCCGGCCAAGGCGCGGGCGGCGGCAAACTCCTCAGCCGCGGGATGGCGATTGAACAGCAATTGGTAACAGTGGCGGACCTGTTCATCGGGTTCCGGTGTTTCCTTAGCCACACGCGTGGCGAATTGCTGGGCGGATTGACGGACGAAATCGGAATTCAATAGCGCGAGCGATTGCGGGGCCGTAGTGGAGGTCATGCGATGGGAGCAGCTCTCGGCGCCGGCGGGGCGATCGAATAGATCAAAGAACGGGAAACGCAGATTGCGTCGCGCGAAAAGATACACGCTCCGCCGTCGATGATCCTCGGCCTTGGCACTCACGGGCCATTGATTGCGCAGGAGGGTGCTGGTGATTTCCTTGGGCAACGGTGGGCGAACGCCGGGACCGCCGCGTTCGGGGTTGAGGTTGCCGCCCGTGAAGAGGAGCGTGTCGCGCAACATTTCGCCNGTGAGNCGGCGGCGANNCTGCCGGCTCCACAAGCGGTTTTTGGGGTCCGTTTGGAGACATTGTTTCCAGTTTGGATCGTTGCCGGCGTTGAGGCTGGACTGTTTCCACGTGGCGCTGCTGACGATGAGCTTGTGCATCGCCTTGAGGCTCCATTTTTGCCGGGGCAATTCGGTGGCGAGCCAATCAAGCAGGGCGGGGTGNGTGGGCGGCTGGCCTTGGGTGCCGAAATCCTCTGGCGTAGCGAGCGGCCNGCCGAAGTGATGCTGCCACAGGCGGTTGGCGGCCAGGCGCATGGCGGTGGCGTTTTTCGGGTGGNTGAGCCAACGGGCAAGTTCAGTGCGCGTACCTTTGGTGGGTTGGCCTTGGACGGTGTTCAAGGTCTTGGGAAAGTCGGCTTGGACGGCGTCGCCGGGGCGGCGGAAATCGCCGCGNACCATCACGTGTGTGGCCGCGGTTTTACCGGTGCGCATGGCNCGGATGGTGAGTGCGCCCGATTTAATTTCCTTGAGTTGCAGGTCGCTCTCNAAAAACGCGCGCATCTGGTAAAACTCGCGCTGGCTCACGGGGTCGAACTTGTGATCGTGGCACTGCGCACAACCAACCGTGACGCCGAGCAAGGCGCTGCCGACGGTGCCGGTCATTTCATTAAGGATCATGTGGCGTCGCTCGGCGAGCAGATTGATGTCCGGCATGTCCTGCCCCGCAAGCAGAAACCCAGTGGCGATGGCGGCCTGCGGATTGTTTGGGTGCAGCAGGTCACCGGCGATTTGCTGNTGNACNAACTGCGTTGTACGGGAGGTCNGCATTGAGGGCGTTGATGACCCAGTCGCGATAACGCCANGCGTTGGGCCGGATCTTGTCATGCTCAAAGCCGTCCGTCTCCGCGAAACGCGCGAGGTCGAGCCAGTGCTGCGCCCAATGCTCGCCGTAAGCGGGAGAGGTCAGCAGGCGATCAATGAGTTTTTCGTACGCATTCGGATCGGTTTCCTTGAGAAACGCCTCTACTTCCGCCGGCGCAGGCGGTAGGCCGGTGAGATTGAACGTGAGTCGGCGGATCAAGGTGCGCCGATCAGCTTCCGGGGCGAGGGAGAGTTTGTGCGGCCGAAGTTTTGCGGTGATGAAGGCATCGATGGGATTCGTGTAGCGCGAATTATCCGGCACGGCCGGGCGCTTGAGAGGCTGCCAAGACCAATGATCGTCCGCAGCGGCCCACCAGNCGGTCATCAATAAAANNAATGTTCTGGAAAANGTCATNCAAGAATCTCCTTCACCACATTCCCGCTCACATCCGTCANCCGCTCGTCCTTGCCGTGGTGTTTCACGGTCAACCGTTCGTGATCGATGCCCAGAATGTGGAGGAGGGTGGCATGAAGGTCGTGGACGTGGNTCTTGTTTTGNTCGGCGCGGAGGCCGATGGGGTCGGTGGCNCCNTAGGCAAGACCTCCACGCACTGCACCGCCAGNCAGCACGACGCTGTAGCCCCACGGGTTGTGGTCNCGGCCGGTGCCTTGTTCGCTCATCGGCATGCGNCCGAATTCGCCACCCCAAATGATGAGCGTGTCATCCCACAAACCGCGTGCCTTGAGGTCGTCAAACAGGCCGGCAATGGGAGCATCGGTNCGGCGGCACCAAGTGGTGTGATTTTGCAGCACGTTTTTGTGGGCGTCCCAACCGAGCGTGTCGCCAGAGTAAAGCTGCACAAACCGCACGCCGCGCTCAAGCATGCGGCGGGCGAGCAGGCAGCGCGTGCCGAATTCCGCGCAGTCCTTTTGATCGAGCGCGTACAGCTTGCGGGTGGTAGTGGTTTCACTCGAGAGATCAACGATTTCCGGCGCGGCCGTCTGCATGCGAAAGGCCAGTTCGTAGGCGCGAATCCGAGCCTCGAGGGTATCATCNTGATNACGTTTAGCGGCNTGATTGCGATTNGTTTGTTGAATGAACTTCGCCAACGCANCCTGNCTTTCCGGCNTNCGGTCGGCGGGTGGGTTGAGATTGAGAATCGGTTTGTTGCCGGGTCGAAACGTCGTGCCCTGATAAGTCGCNGGCAGAAANCCACTNCCCCAAGCNGGCGGGCCGCCCTTGAGNCCGCCNCGNGGATCGGGCANNACGATGAAGGCNGGCATGTTTTGATTTTCCGAGCCGAGCCCNTACGCNACCCAGCTGCCGACGGATGGTTTCCCCATCAGGATTGAGCCGGTGTTCATTTGGTAGACGGACTGCGGATGATTTACACTGTCGCCGTGGCAACTGCGCAGCACGCAGAGGCTGTCGGCATGGCGTGCCATGTGCGGGAGAAAGTCNCTAATTGGCAGACCGGATTGGCCGTGGTTGCGAAAGGGTTTAATCGGTCCAAGCAAAGGGTTTTTTGCCACTTTGCGGCGCGTCATTACCTCACCAAAACTCCCGGGCAACGGTTGGCCGGCATACTTGGCGAGGTCCGGCTTGGGATCCCACAAATCCATGTGGCTCGGNCCGCCGTGCATGAATAGCCACAACACCCGCTTCGCCCGCGGTGCAAAATGCGCGNCGGGAGNCACGCCATGGGNCGNCCNCATCGCCGAGAATGCCAACGCCCCTATACCCCCGCCGGCCTGTACCAGAAACTGGCGTCGATTGGTTGAGATTGGGCGTTGATTGCTCACGACCGGATATTAATTCATTTGCAAGGCCATTGCGAACCACACTTTGGCATGTGTACACAAAAAAGGGCAGCTCAAGCTGCCCGTGTGAAAATGATTTCAGCAGGCCCGGTTTATTCTTCGGGGGTCGGATAAGGCAGTTCGCCGGCCAGGATTTTCAAGATCTTAGCGGGGTCAGCGTCGAAATCTTCCTTACAGCCTTCGCAGCAGAGCTTCACTTTGGTGCCGTTGTAATCCACCACAAACGATCCCCCCATGCTTTCGAGGTCTGCACCGGAAATTGGGCACAGACCCTTGGTNGCACAGCCGACCAACATCAACGCCANCACTGNNGCGGTAGTCAAACTTTTCATGTTCTTCATTGTCNTTCTTTCAACAGGTTATGTGGGGAAAATTTACGACCGGACCGGGGTTTTTGGCAATGCTGTTTTTNACTTCCAGCNTCACGCAACGCACACTAGCCTGCGGNCATGCACAGGTGGATCCGATTTTTCCTGCTGGGCGCGCTGCTGACAGTGGTGTGCCCGCTCAATGCCACTCCAGCCAAGCCGAACATCNTTTTTTATTTCATCGATGANCTCGGNTGGACGGATGTGTCGTTCATGGGCTCCAAGTATTACGAGACACCTCACGTGGATCGATTGGCAAAGGAGGGGATGGTGTTTATGGATGCCTATGCGTGCGCGCCAAATTGCGCCCCGAGCAGGGCGTGTTTGATGAGCGGTCTGTANGGGCCNCGGCACGGGGTGTTTACNGTNGGNAANTCTGATCGNGGGNNGNCGAAGTTTCGTAAGCTGNTTCCNATCAAAAACACNCGNGAATTGGCCGGGCGGTTTGAGACGATTGCNGANGTNTTGCAAAAGGCNGGGTACGTGACGGCCACGATGGGCAAGTGGCATNTGGGCAAGGANCCGACCACGCAGGGGTTTGANGTGAACATCGCNGGGCGNGAATGGGGCAGCCCAAGCGGCGGCGGCTATCATAGCCCATACAAATATCCAAATCTGGTGAACCCAAAGAAGGGCGAGTACCTCACCGACCGGCTGGGCACGGAAGCTTGCAAATTTATTGAGGCGAATAAGGACAAGCCGTTCTTTTTGTATCTCACGCACTACACCGTGCACACGCCAATTCAGGCGAAGGC
>PBFV01000025.1 GCA_002718935.1 Verrucomicrobiales bacterium | reverse complement strand
CCGGCCAGCCTTGCCGAGGCCCGCCGCATGCTCGGGCGCTTGAGCAGGCAAACGCATCAGGTCACCACGGCGTGTGCGTTGGTATGTGGCGGCCGCGAGAAAGTGTTTTCCGTGACCACGCGCGTGAGGTTTCGCCAGTTGTCAATTCGGCAAATCAACGCCTATCTCAAGGCGGTGCCGGTGCTGGACAAGGCGGGGGCGTATGCGGTGCAGGAGAAGGGCGAGTGGATTATCGAGGCGCTGCACGGTTCGCTGACCAACGTGGTAGGGCTGCCGGTGGAGCAGTTGGAGGCCGAATTGAGCGCGTGGTTTGACACTGCCCCGCGCCATCCATAGACTGCGCCGCCGATGCGAGTGCTCGTTTGTGATAATGTTTCCGCCAAGGGCGTGGCCTGTCTGGAGGCCTGCCCGGAGCTGGAGGTTTGCGTGGTGGAAGGTGGCCTAACCGATGAATTGCTCGCCGAGGCGGAGGGTGTCGTCGTGCGTTCTGCCACCAAGATCACGACGGAGGTTATGGCAAAAGCGCCCAAGCTGCGCGTCGTGGGCCGGGCCGGGGTGGGGGTGGATAACGTGGATGTGGACGCTGCCACCAGCCGCGGCATCGTGGTGATGAACACGCCGGCGGGCAATACGATCTCCACCGCCGAATTGACCTTTTCGATGATGATGGCTCTGGCCCGCAAGATTCCGCAGGCCCATGTGTCCATGAAAAACGGCGGGTGGGATCGCAAAGCCTACGCCGGTACAGAACTCAGCGGCAAGAGCCTCGGCGTCTGCGGCATGGGCCGCATCGGCGGGCAAATGGCGCGCCGCGCGATCGCCTTTGGCATGCGGGTGCTGGCCTACGACCCGTATCTCTCCCTCGGCAAAGCGCGTGAGCTACAGGTGGAATTGTTGGAGCTCGACGAGCTGATGGCGCGCGCGGATTTCATCACCGTACACATGCCGCTCACGGATCAAACGCGTGATATGATCAATGCCGAGAGCATCTCGGGCATGAAAGACGGGGTTTACCTCGTCAACTGTGCGCGTGGCGGGATCATCAACGAGACGGATTTGCTGGAGGCCGTGCGCAGCGGCAAAGTGGCCGGCGCGGCGCTAGATGTTTATGAAACCGAGCCGTGCCCGGAAGATTCACCCCTACGTGCCGAGCCGAACATTGTGATGACCCCGCACCTCGGTGCCAGCACCAAGGAAGCACAGGAAAGTGTGGGGATTGAGGTGGCTGAAACCGTCAGTGATTACCTCATCAACGGTGCGGTGCGCAACGCTGTGAACATGCCAAGCCTCGACGCCAAAACCTACGAGGCGGTGAAGCCGTACATTGTGCTTGGCGAAAAGTTGGGCCGGTTGGTCGCGCAATTGGCGCCCTCGCGCAATGATCAATTGACCATCACCTATGGCGGCAAGGCCGCCGAGGTGCCGGCGGATCCGGTGACGCGCTGTGTGCTCAAGGGATTTTTGGAACAGGCCGGCGGCGGTGAGGTGAATCAGGTGAACGTGCGGGCTTTGGCCAGCTCGCTGGGGGTGATGGTGGAGGAGGTGAAGGCTCACGAAGGGCCGGAGTTTGCCGAGTGGATGCACGTGGAAGCTCGGGCTGGCGAGGAAAAGGTATCGGCTGGCGGCACATTTTTCGGCAGCCAACCGCGTATTGTGCGGATCAATGGCCGCGCGGTGGAGAGCGACGCGTCCGGCGTGCTTTTTCTGATGAATAATAAAGACAAACCGGGCATGGTGGGTTATATTGGGTCGCTGATGGGCGAGCACCAGCTGAACATCGCCAGCATGAGCCTGAGCCGCGACGAGGAAGGCGGCGAAGCGCTCACGCTCCTGAATCTGGACCAGGAGCCACCGGCAGCCTTGTTGGAGAAAGCTGAGGCTGACCCAAACATCACCAACGTGAAGGTGGTGTGCATGTAGCGCAACGCGCGCGGGCGAACAAAGGAGCAACATGAAAATGATACGAACCGGCCTCATGGCCTTCTTCGGCCTGTGCCTCAGTTTTGCCGCCTTGGCGGCCGACGCCAACACCGTGGTCGCCTCGGGCACCGGTTTCACCATCACCAAAGGCGAGCTCGACAAGACTTACCGGGTATACGTGCTCACCCAAAAACTTGCATTCAACATCGACGTGTTGCCGGCCTTTGAGCAGGCCAACCGTGCGCGGCTGTTGGAAGACATGATCATGCATAAACTGGCCGCCCTGCGGGCGACCGCCACGGACCGCGCTACGGCCGGCAAAAAGGCAGATGATAATTTCAAGGAACAACAGCAAGCATTTTTGGTGAAGGATAATTTCAAGAAGCGCATTGAGGCGACCGGGTTGACGCAGTTTGAATTTAAACAGGCCCTGCGCGCCGAGGCGTTGGCGGAGACAGTGGCCAAGCGCGAGCTCAATCCGCTGATCACCCCGCGTCAGGGGGAGATTCTGAAATTTTACAATGACCACCCGGACTATTGGCGCGTGCCGGAGACGGCCAAGGTGGCGCATGTGTTTTTGTCCCTGCGCGATGTGACCGGTCGGCGGCTGAATCCGGACGAACGCGCCGCCAAGCTGGCGTTAGCCTCCAAGGTGCTCGCCAAAGCGCCCACGGCGGATTTTAAAAACCTCGTGAAGGAATATTCTGAGGATTTGGTTACCAAGGAAGAAGGCGGGGAATTCATGATGGTGCGCGGGTCCGGCAATCCCGAAGTGGAGAAGCAGGTCTTCGCCCTCAAGCCGAATGTACAGGCGAAGATTGTGACCACGGAACACGGTTATCACATCGTGAAATTGCTCGAACGCAAGGCGGCCAAGGTGAAAACGGTGGCGGACGTGACCGACGATATCCGGCTGAAACTGATGAAAGAAAAATTCGTGAAAGAATTTCCGGCGTACTTTGAACGCCTGAAAAAATCCGCGCGCGTGACTGTGGCGGACGAATAGAGCCTAGTCGTACTTTTTCACAAACCGCTTGCGGCCAGTCTCCTCTTCGTCGTCATCATCCTCTTCAACAACCGGCTCAGACGGGGCGGCCTCAGCCGTTGGTTCGGCCGGTGCGTCTTCCGAAGATTCCTCTGCCGCCTCTGCTTCCTCGGGCGTTTGGCCCGCGTGCGTCACGTATTCCATGCGCAGCTGCTGAAGGCTTTGCTTAAGCATTTGCTGCTCGTTGATGCTGAGCTTGGCAGCGTTTTTATCGAGCATTTCCAGCTGTTGAATGACCAATTGCACCCGTGGCAGGTCGGTGACAGCCTCGCCTGTGGCGGGGGCTTTCACCTTGCCTAGCAGCATGGCGGCGGTGCGAATCTGCGTGTAAATGCACTCGGAAAAAATCGCTGCGGCCACCTCATCGGCGGTTTCGGGCATCTGCTCCTGCGGTAGGTTTACGTTGTCCATGGGCACAGCATGGGCGCGAACGGGACGGTCGACAACAAAAAAGCAATTGTGCACAGCCTGTGGGCAATCTAACAAAAAGCTGTTGGCACGGTGCTTATAAGTTTCGCGTGTACAGGCCGCGAAACGAGGCATCATTGCGCAGCTATGAAAGACAAGAAATCCATTGCGATTGTGGTGCTGGCAGCGATCACTGCAGGCGTCGGGTTATTCTCCATTGTGAGTCATCAATCCAATACCAGTGAGTACAACAAGCTTTCCCAACAACGTGACCAGGAAGCGGCCGCGTTGCAGAATAAGAAGGTGGAGCTTGAACAACTCACCAAGGATCGAAACGCTCTAGACAAGCAACGGCAGGATTTGGAAAAAGGCCTGACCGACTCTCAAGGCACCGTTCAAACCCTCACCGCCGATAAGACCCAATTGGAAAACGACATCAAAGAAAAGGATCTGACTTACGGCGAGCAATTGGCCGCCAGGGCTGATGAGCTTAAGGTTGCCAATGACAAGATCAAGGCGACCGAGGATGCGCTGGCCGGCAAGAACACTCAGTTGGAAACTGCTGCCAAGGACCTTGAGCAAGCCAAGGCCGACCTCGCAACCGTGAACCAAAACCTCACCACCGCGCAGGAAAACATCGCCAAGGAAAAGGAAGCGCTCGCCCAGTTGAAGGCGGAATTTGATACCGCCGTGGTCGAGGGCAAAAAGGCCATGACCGAGCTTGAAGGCAAGTATGACCTTCTCAATCAGGAAAAGGGCGCGCTGGAAGTGAAGGTGACGGATCTGGACAACGAGATTGCCGAGACCAACAAAAANCTCACCGAGTCNGAGGGCGACCGTGCNTTNCTCGAGGGNGAACTCACCCGNCTGCAGGACGAGAAATCCGAACTGGTGGCCCAGATGAACAACCTTGAGTTTGTCACCACCCAGTACAAGCAGCTGCGCAGTGACTTCCGCGAAGCCCAGCGCCTCGATTGGGCCCGCCGTGGAGTGGGCATTTATGCCAAACGCGAGACGATACAGCAGCGTTTTGCCCGCCTGCGTGGTGAAACGCCCAGTCCCGTGAGCATTGCCAAAGATCCTAGCGTGCCAGATAAGGTGCAAGTAGAGCTCACCAGCGACGGCAAAGTGAAGATCAACGGAAAGCTTGTTGAACCCGTGAAGCAGGAAGACGAAACGCCGGCTCCGCAGCCGGAGGGGATCAATCCGGTTGCGCCCACGCCGGTTCCCGGGCAAAATTAGCCCGTGACGGAACTGGTTGATGCGTTTGGGCGAACGATTCGTGACCTGCGCATCAGCATTACGGACCGCTGCAATTTCCGCTGCCTCTACTGTCTCCCGGAGACGGAAGAGGCAGCGGATTTTTTTCTGCGCCAATCCACTGAAGCCCCTGTGCCCATCACCCGCGAGTGGAAGCCGCGCGAGCATTTTCTCAATTACGAGGAAATCACCCGCATCGTCCGCATCGGTGCCGGCATGGGCATTTCCAAAATTCGCATCACCGGTGGCGAACCGCTTTTACGCCGTGATGTGCCACGGCTCATCGAGCAAATTGTCGGCGTGCCCGGCATCGAGGATCTCGCCCTTACCACCAACGGATTCCATTTTGGCCAACAGGGTGAAGCCCTGCGTGCGGCTGGGTTGGGAAGGGTGAGCTTCAGCCTCGATTCGTTGGATCGTGCCAATTTCAAAAAACTCACGGGCCGCGATGGCCTCAACGAAATGCTTGCGGCCATCGAGCAGGCCAAGGCTCTGGGCTTTGTGCCGGTGAAGGTCAATGCCGTTATCATTCGCGGCCTCAACGATCATGAGATTGAGCCGTTGGCCCGCTTTGCCCGGGACGAAAACCTCNTCATGCGTTTCATTGAGTTTATGCCGCTGGACTCCGGNCGCGCCTGGCAGGCGGAGCACGTGGTGCCCGGNGNGGAAATCCTCGACCGGTTGCGCGCAGCATTTGACTTGNAGCCGCTCTCCGTCGAGCACGCCGCGGCNACCGCCAAGCGCTGGCGCTTTGNCGGCCANGAGGCGGAGATCGGCCTCATTATGCCGGTTACTGAGCCGTTCTGTGGCCAATGCAATCGTATCCGNCTGACGGCCGATGGCAAAATCCGCACCTGCCTGTTCAGCCTGCATGAGCACGACCTGAAAGCCTGCCTTCGCAGTGGCGAACCGGACGAGGCCATTGCCCAATGGCTGGCTGGCGTGGTGCTCAAGAAGGAGGAGCGCCATCNCATTGGCGAGCAATCCTTCGAGCAACCTGATCGCACAATGAGCGCCATCGGCGGATGATTCCCGGCTGTTAATGGCTTCGCCTTGAACGGGCCGCCGCCTTTTGCGCATCATCCGCCAATGCGATTCATTCGCGACATTCTCCGCGAACACCATGCCGCCGGCCGTACGCCGGTTTCCTGTGAATTTTTCCCGGCCAAAACACCTGCTGGCGAGACGGCTCTCAAGGAAACCATTGCCCCGCGGCTCAAGGCGATCGATCCCGCGTTCTTTTCCGTAACCTATGGCGCCGGCGGCAGCACGCGTGACCAGACTCTAGACATCGTGCAAACCCTGCAGCAACAACACGGCGTGCCCACCATGGCGCACCTCACCTGCGTGGGCAGCACGGCGGCGGATATCAGCGGCTTTCTCGATGANGCACGCGCGCGCGATATTCAAAACATTCTGGCATTGCGCGGGGATCCGCCGGCCGGTCAGGAAGCATTCGTGAANCCTGAGGGTGGTTTTGAGTTTTCCTATGAACTTGTTNAGCANGTGCACGCNCGCGGTGAATTCAGCATTGGCGTGGCGGGCTTTCCCGAGGGACACATAGCCTGCACCGAGGGNCGCGAGGNGGATTGGCAACGCCTCAANGCCAAGGTGGATTGCGGCGCGGACTTTGTGATCACCCAGCTCTTTTTTGATAACGCAGACTTTTACGCGTTTCGTGATCACCTGCGAGGACAGGGTATGACCCAGCCGATTCTTGCGGGAATTATCCCCATTCTTAGTGCACGGCAGATTCAACGGTTCTCGGAACTGTGCGGCTCCAAGCTCACGCCGGAAATCACCGACCGGCTCGATGCGCTGGGCGACGACGATGAGGCGGTGGCAGCGTTTGGCATTGAGTACGCCACGCGTCAGTGTGCAGACCTCATCGACAACGGCGTGGACGGATTGCATTTTTACACGCTCAATAAATCCCGCGCCACCCTTGCGGTGGCGGGTAATTTGGACTTGGCCCGATGAGCACGCGGGTCATCGGCCTCACCGGCGGCGTCGGCATGGGCAAGAGCACGGCTGCGCGCCTGCTCGCNAAGNGNGGACTGCCGGTNGTNGATTCCGATGATCTCGCACGTGAAGTGGTGNNGCCNGGTCAGCCGGCCTTGGAGGAAATTGCCGAGATCTTTGGCGCGGAATTCATTGTGGACGGCAAGCTNGACCGCCAGCGGATGGCCGGGGAAGTGTTTGGNGATGATGCAGCCCGCGCNCGGCTCGAGGCGATTATNCATCCGCGCGTGCGCGAATTGTGGCAGGGGCGTATTGAACAATGGCNCGCCAACGAGGTGCCGGTCGGCGTGGTGGTCATTCCGTTGCTTTTTGAGGTGGGTGCGGAGACGGAGATGGACACAGTGGTGTGCTTGGCCTGCACCGCCAATACCCAGNGTGACCGCCTGCGCGCGCGTGGCTGGGACGCCGNCCAGATCTCCGCCCGGATTGGNGCGCAAATGGACATTGCGCNGAAAATGGAATTGGCCGACCATGTGCTTTGGAACGAGGGAACGCTGGACGCGTTGGCCGCGCAGTTGCAACGGATTGTGGAATGAAAAAGGACACATTACTCATCATCGGCATTGTGGTNCTGGCNGGCATGCTGCTCATCAATCTGGTNATTCCCGANCCCATCCCCCTGCTGGANGAAGGCGCGATGCTNGGCGCGTTGATTTGGCTGGTGCGGCAAAAAATGATGGCNGGCGANGAGCCGCNNGTGGTGGACGCGCAATNGCCGGAACTGGATGACGACTATCGCCCGGGCGATCCGCCCAAGCTCAATGACGGGCAATGATCCTTTCCGAGGCGGAATTTGAGGCGATTGCCAGCGGCAGCCATGCCTCTCCGCATGAATTGCTGGGCATGCACCGACTGGCCGATGGCGGCCTCGTGGTGCGCGCCTTTCTCCCGCTGGCCAAGGGCGTNGTGGCCGTGCCNGTGGAGGACGCNTCCAAACCGGTNGTGCCNCTGCGCCGCGTGNGGGAAAGNGATCTCTTTGAGGGCGTGGNCGAGGAACAGAATGAACCTTTCGAGTACGACCTCGCCATCACCTGGGGCAGTGGTGAGCAATGGCGCACGCGCGATCCTTTTTCGTTTCAACCCACCATCAGCGAGGACGACCTCTACTTGTTCGGGCAGGGCAACGAGCGGCGCATCTACGAAAAAATGGGCGCTCATCCGCGCACCATCAACGGGGTGACCGGNACGAGCTTTGCCGTGTGGGCACCGGCGGCGCGGCGCGTCAGTGTGGTGGGCGATTTCAACGGCTGGGATGGCCGTCACCATCCCATGCGCTTGCTTGGGCAGTCCGGCGTGTGGGAATTATTCGTGCCCGGTTGCGGTGAAGGCAGTCATTACAAGTTCCAGATTCACACGGCGGNCGATGTGTTGCTGGANAAGACGGATCCTTACGGATTCTTTTTTGAGATCGCNCCCAAGACNGCCTCCATCGTTTGGGACAACAGCCGTTTNCATTGGAACGATGGCAACTGGCTGGCCCAACGTGCAGCGGCAGATCCGCGCACGCAGCCGATGAGCATTTACGAGCTTCATCTGGGTTCCTGGCGCAAAAACAACAAGGGCGAATCACTGGCCTATCCACAGCTGGCTGATGCATTGATCGATTACCTGCGCCGNATGCAATTCACNCACGTGGAACTGATGCCCGTGAGCGAGCATGCGTACTATCCCTCATGGGGCTATCAAGTCACCGGCTTTTACGCGCCCACGAGCCGGTATGGAACGCCCCGCGAGTTTCAACATTTGGTCAATGCCCTGCACGAGGCTGGCATCGGAGTGATCCTTGACTGGGTGCCGGCGCATTTTCCCAAGGACGACTGGGCGCTTGCGCAATTCGATGGCGGGCCCTTGTACGAGCATCCCGATCCTCAACGCGGTGAGCACNCGGACTGGGGCACGGCGGTGTTCNATTACGGCCNGCCGCAGGTNAAAAATTTTCTCACAGCCAACGCCCGCTTTTGGTGCGANGTGTTTCACGCCGACGGCCTGCGNGTGGATGCCGTGGCNTCGATGCTGTACCTNGACTACTCGCGCGAGGAAGGCGAGTGGACCCCCAACGATCAGGGCGGGAACNAAAACCTCGAGGCCAGNGANCTGTTGNGCACGGCCAACACNCAGGTGCGCGATGAATTTCCGGGCGTGGCGATGATTGCNGAGGAATCCNCCGCCTGGCCGGGCGTCACAACCGACGTTGCCAACGGCGGTCTGGGTTTCAACTTCAAGTGGGACATGGGGTGGATGCACGACACGCTCGGTTACTTNNAGCGCGATCCGGTGCATCGGCCGTGGCATCAGGACCAGATCACCTTCGCCAGCACCTATCGCGANCAGGAAAACTATTGCCTGCCGTTGTCGCATGATGAGGTGGTGCACGAAAAGCGCTCATTGCTCGGCCGCCTGCCCGGTGAGGATGCCGAGCGCTTTGCCAATCTCCGTGCGCTGCTTGGCTATCAATGGTCATTCCCTGGCAAACCGCTGCTCTTCATGGGCGGCGAATTGGGGCAGGCCACGGAATGGAGCGAGGACGGCCAGGTCGATTGGGCGGCTTTGGAGGACAATGTTTTTTCCGGTGGACTGCAGCAGTGGGTGTCGGATTTGAATGACCTTTATCGCCATGAGCCAGCGTTGTGGGAGGGCGATTATTTTGCCGACGGCTTTTACTGGCTGGATTGCGAGGATCATGAGCACAGCATTCTCAGCTTCGTGCGACAAACGCCCGCGTGCGATAGACAGGCGGTGGTGGCGCTGAACTTGGCGCCGATATTGCACACGGGGTACCGGTTGGGTTTGCCGCGTCCGGGCCATTGGCNGGAAGTGCTCAACAGTGATTCAGAATTTTATGGCGGCCAAAACCATGGCAATGNCGGCGGCGTGGCCGCGCAGGANACACCGTGGCANCACCAGCCGTGGTCGGCGNAATTCACATTNCCGCCCTTGAGNTGCACNGTGTTTGTTCACGACTAAGCCNATCCTGTTGACAACCCGCGTTTGACTCTGCGCGGTCATCGGCGACCCTCNTGCCGGTCGATCCAATCGNCCGAAATATTGACAAAAACGGGCATTCTTGATAGGNACTGCCTANACAGGAGGTGCCTTTCAGGAGGTAAGGCGTGAATCTATTTAGCATNTTGGCGGCTNCNGCCCCGGCTGCNTCTGCAGTACCGGAGGCCAAGCCCACGTATCTGTTCGTTTGGGAACAGTTGCAAGGACCGGGACTGGCGATCATCGTCATACTCGTCCTGTTCTCCACCTGTGCNTGGGCGGTCATGGCCTTCAAGGCGCTGCAACTGCGCCGGGCGCGCAAGTACAACCGCTACTTCGACCGCGAGTTCCGCAGCCAATCGCGCGTGCTTTCCATGTTNGAGCGNCGCATTGCCGCGGAGGGTTGCCCGCTCTTCAACGTCTATAANGAGGGCTGCATGGCCNTGGAAGAACGGTTGCGNGACAAGGAGGGCAACCGGCANCGTTACGTGTCGTTGAAATCCATGGAACACATTAAGGGTTTNATCGAAAGCTCCGTGGCACGGGAAGCCGTGGCGCTGGAGTCCGGCATCATCCTGCTGGCCATCGCCGTGAGCGGCGCGCCGTTCATGGGATTGCTAGGCACGGTGTGGGGNGTGATGGAAGTNTTCAGCTCCGCNGCGCAGGTGGGCAATGCCTCGCTCACNACGGTNGCACCNGGTGTGGCGGCCGCTCTGGCTACNACGGTTGCCGGCCTGCTCGTGGCGTTGCCCTCGATGTTCGGCTACAATTGGCTGGTGCATAACCTCCGGGTGGCCACGGTGGAGATGGATAATTTTGCCCAGGAACTATCCGCCAAGATTGAGGCGGAATACCTTCAGGANGTGCCGGTAAACGCCCGCGAACCGCAGGCGGTGATGAAGACCGAACCACCGGCTAAGGCCGCGAATGAAGAGCTGCCGGTGGTCAAGGAAACCGTCAAGGAAGTGATCCGCGAACGTAGCGCAGCACAGCCGGAATCCCAGCCGCAGGCNAAGCCNAAGCNAACNACGCCGCCCGATGCGGATGCCACCCGGGTGGGTGATGAAACGGCACTGGATTTCCCCTCGGAGCCCGGTCAGTCCAGCCTGTTACCACCGCAATCGGAGGCCCAGGCATGAAGCGTTACTCTAAGCGCAACCAGTTGGTCACCCTCAGTGACCTGAACGTGACGCCGATGCTGGATCTAGCGTTTGTGTTGCTGATCATCTTTGTGATCGCCACCCCGTTGCTGGAGCAGGGGATGAAACTGGATCTGCCCGAGGGCGGTGAGCCGGAGACGGCCATGAAACCGGAGGACATTCTCACTGTGGAAGTCAGCCGCGACGGCTCGCAATTGCTGCTCGATCGGCAGCCGATGAATATTTTGCAGCTCGCCGAAGCATTCAAAAAGGCGTACGCCAAAAACCCCAAGACCGTTGTGTACGTGAGGGTGGACCGTGATGGTATGAACAAGCACACCATGGCTGTGTTGGACACCGCCCAAAAGAGTGGGCTGACGCAAGTCTCCTTCCGGACCAAGGAGGTACAGCGATGACGCGCCTTATTAAACGATGCTTCGTGTTGTCCGTGGGCCTGCACCTGTTGGTGGTGGCCGTGCTGATCATTTGTGCGACCTACCTGTTCGCGGAAAAGCCCAAGGAGATTCAGCAAAAAATCAGCCTCATCGCCCCCGAGGTGTTGGATAACATTTTGAATCCCTCGCAGCCGTCTCCGCCGAGTTCGCAGCCCCCTACGCCGGTTCGTCCAGTGCGCCCAGTGAAACCCAACCCGCCCACACCGGTGAAGCCCGCGGTGAAACCGAATCCCCCGAGGCCCATAAAAACTGTGCGGCCTGATCCGCCACGTCCGGTGAAGCCTAAGCAAAAAACCCGCCCGCAACCTCAGCCCAAGCCGAAGGCTAAAACGCCTGCCAAGCCGCGGCCCAAGATCAAAATTTCCTCTAACACCAAAACCTCCAACAATACCAGCCAGCCCAAGCAAAAGACCAATCCTCGGCCACCGGTCAGCAAGAATGATCTGGATAATATCCGCAAGGCCAGCCAGCAACTTTCAGCGGCGATTCAGGTCAACGTGACCGGTTCGAACCGCGCGGCCTTTGCCAGCTACGCGGCGTACGTGGTGGGAGTGTACCGGGGCATGTGGCAGCCGCTCATCCCCAGAAATCTCAGCCGTTCGCAGGTGGCGCAGGTGACGGTTACGATTCGACGCGACGGCACCGTGTTGAGTGCCCGAATCACCCGCCGCACCGGCAACGCTGCTCTGGATCGNTCCGTGCAAACNGCGCTGAACCGCGTGAAACGCATCGGCAAGGCGTTTCCTTCAGGNTCACGNGACACGCAGCGGACNTTNGTTTTGGATTTNACNCCGCGCCTGCGNAACTAGATTTTATTATGAAAANATTANATTTGATTATTGCNNTGGGNTTGGCCGGCTTNGNNCTGNCGGCGACNGCNGCNGATCAGCTCAAGCCTCTTGTGGTGGACGGCAACGCCTTCAACAACAAGCCCATCCCTGTATTCATNAAGGGTTACACCGGCGAGATCGCTCGCGTGGTGAAGTTTGACCTNGAGGNAATGGGCTGCAAGATCGTCCCCGAGGCGCAGGCTGCGTATGTGCTNGAAGGCGGCAACGAGGGCAGCGTNAACGGGTTGCTAAAGGATGCNGCAGGGAATTTTGGTTTTAACCGCCGGTACAATGGCGGCCCGTTGCGCTCTCAGGCGCACGCGTTGTGCAATGACGTGATCCGGTTGCTGCGCGAGGATCAAAATGCCGGCATCGCGCACACTCGCATTGTTTATAAAATGAAAACCGGCGCCCGCTCGTATGAGGTGTTCATGAGCGACTTTGATGGNAACAAACCGGTGAAGCTCACCAACGACGCCACAATTGTGGAATCACCGCGTTGGGCGCCGAACAACGATGAGGTGCTGTACACCTCGTGGATGACTATTGGTAATGTCCAAAACACCACCGTNATCCGGCACAATCTGGCCAATGGAAAACGCCAGGTGTTCGCGCGATTCAAGGGCCTGAACACCGGCGGTACCGTTTCGCCGCAAGGNAGTGTGGCGATGATTCTCAGCAAGGGNGTGAATCCCGACGTGTTCGTGGCNCCNCCACACTGGGAATTCCTCAAGGATATTCCCGGTAAACTGCTTCAGCACATCGCCCGCAGTGAAGCGGCCGAGAGCAGCCCGGAATGGTCGCCGGANGGCCGTTGGTTGGCTTACGCCACNCGAATTGGCGGCCGCCGNACGCTGGTCAAAGTGCCGGCTCAAGGCGGGNCGCCCCAGCGCATTTCCACCACCGGCGCGATCAATCCCTCTGATCCCTCGTGGAGCCCGGACGGGAAGCTCATTGCCTTCACTTCGCAGACCGGCAAATTCTTCAACATCTGGGTGGTGCCCGTTGCCGGCGGTGCGCCCACGCTCGTGTGCGCGGGCGAAGATCCCTCCTGGGGCAGCAACAGCCGCAACCTCATCTTTACTCGCAGGGATGTGAATAAGAGAATGCTCGGAATTGTTGACGTGCCGACGAAACAGGTGAAAATGCTCCCAGCCTTTTCCGGCAGCGCATCGCAGCCGGATTGGCAGAACTAGCGCAAGCTGGTTCAAGTTTGGAGCAAGTGAAACACGGCGCTTGAGGAGGGCGCCCCCCATCAATCAAGGAGGAGATTATGAAAACAGAATTATTGTATACCTGTGCGGCGGCCTCGGCGGCATTCCTGTTGCTGGGCGCGGGCTGCAAATCCAAGGGCGANGGTGACCTCGTCAGCATCCCCAAGCCCACGGTCGTGACCAAGACCGTGCAGGTGCCAGGGCCGAACACCCCAAATACGCCCNACGGACCCGGTGATGGCAACACCGGCGGGCCCGGTAACGGCAGCACNGGCACGGACATTGGCAACAATGACAATGGCTGGCCCAAGGATCCCACGCAGGGATTGAAAGGGCAGTATGATTGGAAACGCGACGTNTTCAAGCGTGTGCATTTTGATTACGACAGCTCCGAGCTGCGCCCGGAAGACGTGGCGCTGGTGCAGGCGGTCGGCCAATTCCTGATCGCCAACCCCACCCATTTGCTTCTGGTNGAAGGCCACTGCGATGAGCGCGGTACNGAGGAGTACAATACCTCCCTTGGCGAACGNCGGGCTTTGGCTGTGCTGGACGAACTNGTGCGCGTGGGCGTATCCGTGGACCGCATGCGGCCGGAGAGCTACGGTGAAAAGATGCCGTTGGTNGAGACGGACACCAAGGAATCGCATGCGNTGAACCGGCGCGGTGAATTCGTGCTNGTGGTNCCNCGGCTGCCCACGGCACCCGCAGTGACTCCCACTNGAACGCCGCCGGCAGAGCGCATTGATTTTGCGCCGGGCCAGTAAGGCTTGACCCACAGCATCATTGCTGTAAGCTGAACCCATCGTTGGTGAAAACCGACGGTGGGTTCGCTTTTTCGGCGGATCAAAGGAGGTTGCTCACGGTGGTGGATAAGAATCGTCGTGCGTTCCTTGACCACGCGGTGTGCGCATCGCAAAATAATGCCGTTCGCGGGCGTCGGCCAGCAACGGTGGGATCACCCATCCAAGGAGGAAAGNTTATGAAAAAAGGAGTATTCTATNTTACAGCGGGTGTGGGCTGCGCTCTGNTTTTGGGCATGGGCTGCAAGAGTCAGAAACCGGTGGGCCTCACGTCCATTCCCAAAATGGATCCAATCGTGAAGACGGTGACCGTGCCCGGCCCATCCACGGGCATCCCAGGCGGGGGAACGGGCGGCGGTATTCCCGGCGGGGGAACCCCGGGCGGGGGCAATAACCCGGGCGGCACTACAATTGTGGAAATTCCGCCGGAGAACGGCGCGTTGGGTAACAATTTCAATGGCAACCAAACTGAGGACCGGGACTTTTTCCTGGCGCAGATGGTGCACTTCGAATTTGACAGCTCCGTGGTTCGCTCGGACGACATGGAAAAACTGCAGGTGGTGGCGCAGTATCTCCTGCAAAACCCCACGCACATGCTNAAAATCGAGGGCCANTGCGACGAGCGCGGCACGGAGGACTACAATACCGCGTTGGGCGAGCGCCGGGCACTCTCGGTGATGGACGAGCTGGTTCGGCTGGGAATTGACGGCAGCCGCATTCGCACCCACAGCATGGGCGAAAAAATCCCGATTGCGTCTGGATTTGACGAGGCTTCGTTTGCGCAAAACCGCCGGGGCGAGTTTGTCCTTCTGCGGCCTTTGAATTAGTTATCCGCCAAGTCCCCCTTGGCGAAGCCCCGGGCGACCGGGGCTTTTTTGCTTTACTGGATTGTGAATAACGCTACTCTGGACAGACACTTTCGCAACTTTTATGAACACGTATATGTTGGCAATGCTCGGGTGGACAGAGATCGCCGTGATCGTTTTTGTGGTGCTGCTGCTGTTTGGCGCCAAAAAACTGCCTGAATTGGCACGCGGCATGGGCAAGGGCATTCGCGAATTCAAGCGGGCTTCCAGTGATATCCAGTACGAGCTGGAAAGCTCCCAGTACGAGGAAGAAAAGCCACGCCCGCGGCGTCGCAAGGAAAAGCCGGCCGAGGCATCTGAGGCTGCTGAGGCAGAGGTGGACAATAAGGAAACGAAGGCCGAGTCCTCCCCGGAATCGAAGGCCTAATTCGGCGCACACGCGCAATCTGAACCATGGCCCGGGACCCCGAAGATCAGCACGGGGCATCGTCTGCCGGCGGGGAAGAACCCACGCCGGAGAATTCACCCACTAACGGCGAGTCCGCCGCTTCCCCTGAAGAATCGCAGCAGGAAGAGCTGCCCTTGGGTGAGGCGGACGAGGCTTCGGAAAAGCCGTCTGAAGAACCCGCTTCAACAGAGAAATCTTCCGAAGAAACGGAGACGGCTCACGACGATCAGGCGGATGATCCCGCGACCCATGAGGACCCCGGCTATGATGATCCGTATGCGCACGATTATCATTACGACGCCGAGGATCAATATCACGAATACCACGACGAGTATCATCACGACCAATACGAGGAGGATTACGAGTCCAACTACACACCGACTGGGCACGATGATTTTCACGACACCGCCAGCTCTAGTGGCGGTGGCACCGGTGGCTATGGCGGCGGATATTATGACGATGACGAGGAGGACGATGAAGAGGAAGAAAGCGAAGAGTTTGGCGGTCCGGTAAAGCCGTTCCTGGCTCATTTGGAAGACCTCCGCTGGACGGTGATGAAATGCGTCATCGCCCTTATGGTCGGCATGCTTGTGGCCTTGATGGGCGCCGGCTACATCATTGATTTTCTCGCGGGTCCGCTGAAGAAAGCGCAGCGCATGGAAAAGGTGCTCGCGCAAAGTAATCCTCACAAGCGCACCATTCCCATTCAAATTGGTGAAGGCGTCGTGGGCACCATTCACGAAGCCGATTTACAGAATCTGCAGAAGAAAGGATTGCTGCAGAATTCAGCCACGAACCTTGCGGAAATCACTTCCATCAGCTTGCGTCCCATTGCGGTGGCTGCCCCCGACGCCAATGGTACACGTTATCGGATGGAGATGATTGTGGATACCAATGGCTCGAAGGAAGTAAAATGGTCGCTAGAGCTAAAAGCTTTCGGCCCCATGAAAGGCTTCATGATCGCCCTGCGCATTGGCTTTTATGGCGGATTTGCCCTCTCTTTTCCCTTAATTATCTATTTTATCGCCCAATTCGTCGTGCCGGCCCTGCGCGTGCGTGAAAAGCAGTGGCTGGGGCGCTTGGCCGCTGCTGGCTCCATCCTCTTTGCCATTGGCGTGGCCTTCGCTTATTTCATCATCATGAAAATCGCGTTGTGGGCCTCGGTTGGCTTTGCCGAGATGCTTGGCCTGCACGCGGACGAATGGCAGGCCGAGGAATACATCAGCTTTGTTTGTATGTTCCTCATCGGCATGGGCGTGGCGTTTCAGTTGCCCATGGTGCTACTCTTTCTCGTGAAGGTAGGGCTGCTCGATTACAAAAAACTCGCCGAATGGCGCATGTACGCCGTGGTAGCCAACCTTATTGTGTCCGCCATCCTCACGCCTACCGGTGATCCCGTGACCCTTTTGCTGGTTGCTGCGCCGTTACATTTGCTTTACGAGATCAGCATCATCATCGCTTGGTTCATGCACCGTAGTAAGGCCCGTAAGGAGGCCGCTGAAGAGGCGGAATACGAGCGGGAATTCGGTGACGACCAAGAGGATTTTGACGACGAAGACCGGGATGAATAGGCGATGAGCCTCACCGTTCAATCCCCCTGCAAGATCAACCTGATCCTCAACGTGCTGCCGCGGCGGTCTGATGGCTTTCATGAATTGGAATCCCTTTTCCTTCCCGTGCCGTTGCACGACGAGATCACCATCGAAAAATCCTCCAAGGGAATTGAACTCAACTGCAGTCATCCCGCTTTAAGCACAGGCCCTGACAATTTGGTGCATCGATCCGCATCAGCTTTTTTCACTGAATTGGGCGAGGGGGGTGCCCGCATCCAATTGCAAAAAAACCTTCCGCTCGCCGCCGGCATCGGTGCTGGCAGTGCCAATGCTGCTCATACATTGAGGGGGTTGAATGAATTATACGATACCCCTTTGAGCGCAAAATCTCTCCACGATTTGGCCAAGCAATTGGGATCGGACGTGCCCTTCTTTTTACAGGACGAATGCGCCCTCGCCACCGGTCGCGGCGAGGAAATCGAACCGGTTGCTCCGCTTGATAGCCTACACGGTAAAGGCCTGCTACTGGTGCATCCCGGGTTTGGCGTCAGTACCCCTTGGGCCTATCAGGCCCTTTCGGCGAAACCCAAGTTGTACTGCCAAGCAGGCCAATCCGCCGGGCCGATCGAAAGACTTCGATCCGGCGATTGGCAGGCACTGCAAAACAATCTCGAGCCCGGCGTTTTTGGCAAATACACAGTGTTGCCAGTCATCAAGAAATTCCTGAGCGACAACGGTGCGTTGGGCGCCCTGATGAGCGGTAGCGGTTCCACGGTGTTTGCAATTGCAGAGGATCGCCCCGCCGCCGAGGCACTGCGCGCCAAGTGCCACGCGCACTTTGGCCAAGCGGGCTGGTCGGCCACGGTTTGTCTTTGAGATTGGAAACCATCCGTCGAGCAGTTAGCCTCCGGCCATGGATGAGTTGCTCAAACTGCTGCGGGCCGATGCCACCCTCACGGCGGCCGAGATCGCTGCGCGTCTCGGACGGGAGGAGTCCGACGTGGCGGCACAGATCGCCGACCACGAGGCCAACGGTGTAATCCTCGGCCGACGCACAATCATCAACGAGGAAAAGCTCGGCGTGAACAACGTGCGCGCGGTCATCGAGGTGAAAATCACCCCCGAGCGCGAAGGCGGCTTTGACCGGCTCGCCGCCCGCATCGCGCGGTTTGATGAGGTGCACAGTTGCTANCTCATGAGCGGCGGCTACGATCTGCTCGTAGTGGTTGAGGGCGCGGACTTGCGNGGNGTTTCAACCTTCGTCTCCGAAAAGCTGGCCACNCAAAACGGGGTTATTTCCACCGTCACCCATTTCATGCTCAAGCCATACAAAGAGCAGGGGATTTTGATTGGCGGGGAGTTCAGCGATGAAAAGCTGGCGGTGGCACCGTAAGCTTTAATCCAATTGCTCAATCGCCCAGTCCAGAGCCGCATATAGCTCACCCATNGTATNCTCCGTTTCNTCNCCCATGTTGGAGAGACGAAAGGTTTTCCCCTTNACCTTNCCGTAACCGCCGTCGATGAGGATGCCTTTTTCCTTNATCAATGATTGCAGCTTTGGCACGTCNACTTNCCGGCCGCCGGGTTTGGCGCCATTNTTGACGCAGGTGAGGGAGTTGGATTCGGCGCCCGTTTCCGGGAACAGCGTGAAACCGTGGCCCGCCGCCCAGTCGCGCGTTTTCTGNGCCAGCGCGGCATGACGGGCATAGCGGTTCTCCAGGCCTTCCGCAAAAAATNCATCGAGCTGCNCNGACAAACCGTTGATGTGCGGAATGCTGGGAGTGCTGGGCGTCATGTTTTTCTCGGCNTTCTTTTCGAANTCCAGNAGATCAAAATAATAACCGCGGTCGGGCATNCGCGCCGCCTTNTCCATNGCGGCAGGCGAGGTGGNGAAGAGCGACAAGCCCGGTGGNAGGGCAAAGGCCTTTTGCACGCCCGCCAGCATCACGTCGATACCGAGTGCGTCAAAATTCAACGGCACGGCGCTTATGGAACTAACGGTGTCCACGATGAACATCACGTCCGGAAAATCAGCCTTGAGCGCGGCGATGTCCTCCAGCGGGCTCATCGTGCCGGTGGAGGTTTCGTTGTGCACGAGAGTGAGGGCGTCGTAATCGCCGGATTGCAGTCGTTCGGCAATGGCTTCGGCGGTGATGGGCGAGCCCCAATCGACCTGAAGTGCGTCGGCAACCAAGCCGCTGCGGTGGGCAACGTCCAGCCATTTATCGGAGAAGGCGCCATTCATGCAGCACAGGAGCTTGCGGGCGCAGAGGTTACGGATGGCCCCTTCCATCACTCCCCACGCCGAGGAGGTGCTCAGAAAGACCGGCCGCTCGGTGTCAAGCAACTGGCGAAGTTGTGGCTGCACTTTGCCGAAGAGATCCTGAAAATCCTTGCTGCGATGGCCGATCATCGGCGTGTTCATCGCACGGAAGGTTCTCTCACTGACCTCAACCGGGCCGGGAATATGTAATTTCAAATGGCTCATGTAATTTGGGGAGGGACGAGTTCCACTTCTTCACAAAATAAAATAAATCACAACTCGCCCCTCCCGTCAACTCGCAGCGACTGCTGTTTGGCTGGACTCGCCCAAGCCGGTGATGCCGAGCTCGACCACATCGCCGGGCTGCAGGAAACGCGGCGGATCAAAGCCCAAGCCTACGCCACTGGGCGTGCCTGTGCTGATCACGTCGCCGGGCAGCAGCGTCATGAATTGGCTCAAATAATGCACGAGGTGGCGCACGCCGTAGGCCATGTCACTGGTGCTGCTATTCTGTAGCGTCTCGCCATTCACCTTCAGCCAAAGGTCAAGTGCCTGCGGATCGGCGACCTCATCGGCAGTTGCAATAAACGGACCGATCGGTGCGAAGGTATCACAGCTTTTGCCCTTCACCCATTGACCACTGCGCTCCAGTTGGAAGGCGCGTTCGCTGTAGTCGTTGTGCAGTACATAACCGGCCACGTGATCGAGCGCATCCGCCTCATCCACATAGCTCGCCCGTTTGCCGATCACAAACGCTAGTTCCACTTCCCAGTCGGTTTTTTCGCTGTTGCGCGGGATGACGATGTCGTCATTGGGCCCGACGATGGCGCTCGTGGCTTTAAAGAAAATTACCGGCTCGGGCGGCAGCTCCACGCCACTTTCCTCGGCGTGCGCCTTGTAATTTAGCCCAATGCAGATGAGCTTGCTGGGCCGGGCAAGGGGCGGGCCGAGGCGGGCGGTGTTGTCAAAGCTCAGCAGGTCGGACTGCTGCTCCAGCCATGCGGACAGTCGGGCGGGGCCGTCGTTGCCGAAAAAGTTTTCGTCAAAATCTTCGCCGAAAGCGCTGACGTCTGTACGTGTGCCGTCTTCGCGGAGCACGCCAGGTTTCTCTTCACCGGGATTGCCTACTCTTATCAGTTTCATTTATCGAATGTAAAGGGTGCCGCCGTCCACGGGGTAGGGGCAGCCGGTGATGAATGATGCCTCGTCGCTACACAGAAAAACTGCTGTGGCTGCCACTTCCTCGGGCTTGCCCATTCGGCCGCAGGGTTGAGCCTCGGATAGTTTTTGGAACATCTCGTCCGAATTATCCGGGTAATTTTTTGCAATGAATCCGTCGACAAAGGGCGTGTGGATTCGGGCTGGGAGAATGGCGTTACAGCGGATGTTTTGCTCAAGGTAATCCTTTGCTATGGAGTAGGTCATCGCGAGCACGGCTCCCTTGCTCGTTGAATAAGCGAACCGGTCATTGATGGCCATCACGGAAACGGTCGAGGCGATGTTTACGATGGCGCCGCCGCTTCCGGTCATGTGCGACACGCCGGCCTTGAGGCAATTATAAACGCCCTTCATGTTGACGCTCATCACGCGGTCGAAATCGTCCTCGGAAGTGTTGAGCACATTGCCAACGTGGGCGATGCCGGCGTTGTTCACGAGGCAATCTAGCGAGCCGCGGTCGGCGGCAATTTTCTCAAACACTGCCGCGGTGCCGGCTTGATCGGTAACATCGCATTCATGAGCGGCGGCCGTGCCGCCGGCTTCCTCAATCGCCGCCACCGTCTCGGCAGCGCCTTCGAGATTCAGCTCGAGAATGTCGACCGTCGCTCCTTGCTTGGCGAACGCCTCCGCAATTGCCCGGCCGATACCGCTGCCGGCGCCGGTAATGATGGCATTTTTGTCTTTCAGCGAAAACACGGCGGCGACTTTGCCCGCGACCGCCGCCCGAGGCAAGTTTCATTCGGGGTGACAGGGATGAACTTGTGGATTAAGTTTTGCCCTCAGCAAGACGCCGATGGGAGGGGCGACTTCCACGTCGTCCCTGAATAAATGTGGCAAGGTCGAACTTGCCCCTCCCGTCGCACAAAAGATGCCTAAAGCCAAAAAACTCCGCAGCGAAGAATGGTTTAACAACCCGGACAATCCCGGGATGACGGCCATTTATGTGGAACGCTATTTGAATTTTGGACTCACGCTGGAGGAGCTTCAATCGGGCCGGCCGGTGATTGGGATTGCGCAAACGGGCAGCGACTTGGCGCCGTGCAATCGCGTGCACCTTGAGACTGCCGAACGGGCGGCAGCCGGTATCCGGGACGCAGGCGGGGTGCCGCTCATTTTTCCCGTGCACCCCATTCAGGAAAGCTGCCGACGCCCTACGGCGTCACTGGATCGCAACCTGGCCTATCTCGGGCTGGTGGAGATTTTGCACGGCTATCCATTCGACGGTGTGATACTGACCACAGCGTGCGACAAGACCACGCCAGCACTTTTGATGGCGGCGGCGACGACGGATTTGCCGGCAATTGTACTAAGCGGCGGGCCGATGCTGGATGGCTGGCACGAGGGGGAACTGGCCGGTTCAGGCACGATGGTGTGGGAAGGCCGCAAAGCGTGCGCCGAAGGGAAAATTACTTACGAGGAATTCATGGAGCAGGTGGCCGCCTCGACGCCAAGTGTGGGGCACTGCAACACAATGGGCACGGCGCTCTCAATGAATTCATTGGCCGAGGCGCTGGGGATGTCACTACCGGGCTGCGCATCGATCCCCGCTGCGTATCGCGAACGCATGCAGATGGCGTACGAAACCGGCCGACGCAGCGTGGCGATGGTGCGCGAGGATTTACGGCCCTCGAAGATTTTGACACGGAAAGCATTCGAAAATGCGATCGTGGTGAACACCGCCATTGGCGGCTCGACGAATTGCCCGATCCACCTAAACGCCATCGCGCGTCACATGGGTGTGGAGCTGGAGTTGAGCGATTGGCAAACGGTGGGCTACGACGTGCCATTGCTGGTGAACTGCCAGCCGGCGGGCAAGTATCTTGGCGAAGCGTTTTATCGAGCGGGCGGCGTGCCCGGCGTGTTGCGGGAGCTCATCGGAGCCGGGCGTATTCACGAGGATTCCCTGACTGCCAATGGGAAAACCATTGGGGCCAATCACGCCGATGTGCTGGCCCCGGATCGGGAAGTGATTTTTGCCTATGACGAACCATTGCAGGAGAAGGCGGGGTTCCTCGTTTTGTCCGGGAATATTTTTGATGGTGCGCTCATCAAGACCTGCGTGATCAGTGAATCGTTTCGTGAGCGGTATTTGTCTTCACCGGGTGAAGAAAATGTGTTTACGGCACGGGCAGTGGTGTTCGAGGGGCCCGAAGATTATCACGCGCGGATAGATGATCCGGCGCTGGAGATTGATGAGCGCAGTCTACTGGTCATCCGCGGCTGCGGACCGGTCGGATATCCGGGCGCGGCGGAGGTGGTAAACATGCAGCCGCCGGCGGCGTTAATTCGTGAAGGCATTCGCACACTGCCGACGATGGGTGACGGTCGGCAGAGTGGCACCGCTGCCAGCCCGAGCATTTTGAATGTGTCACCGGAATCTGCGGCCGGGGGAGGGCTGGCATTGTTGCAAACGGGCGATGAAATTCGCGTGGACTTAAATGCCAGCCGGGTGGATTTGCAGGTAAGCGATGAGGAATTGGCGAAGCGCCGCGAGGCGTTGTCGCCGGTCGATTTGGAAAACCAAACGCCGTGGCAGGAGATTTATCGGGCCAATGTGGGGCAGCTTTCAACGGGTGGCTGTCTGGAACTGGCCACGAAATATCACTGTGTCGCCGACTGCATGACTCGGCATAATCACTAAAAAAGCCCGGCTGAAGCCGGGCTTGAATTCAGTTTTCCACCTTCGCTACGCGTACAAGCCGTGCACGGGCTCGGCTTTGACCAGCTCGCGGGGTTGGTTGAGGTGATTGTACACGATGGTGTCGGGCGCGATGCCAAAGCTGTGGTAGATGTTGGCTAACAGCTGCGTGGGATGCACCGGCTTTTCGTCCGGGGCACTAGCAGTCTTGTCGGACTTGCCGTAAACCTGCCCGCGCTTGATGCCGGCGCCACCAACCACTGCGGTGTAGCAGTAGGGCCAGTGGTCGCGACCGTTGGCGTCGTTACTGTTGCCGCTGGTGGAAAGACCCTTTTGCGGGCTGCGACCAAATTCACCAACACACACGACCATCGTGCTGTCGAGCATTCCGCGCTCGTCGAGATCCTTGAAGAGCGCGCTGAGACCGCTGTCGAGCATCGGGGCCGATTGATTCTTCATGCGGGCTTCGAGACCCTTATGAACGTCCCACGAGTGGTTGTCGCTGTTGGCAACCTTGGGCCAGACGATCTCCACCACGCGCGTGCCGGCTTCCACGAGACGACGGGCGAGTAGGCAGCTTTGGCCGAAGGTGTTGCGGCCGTACATATCGCGGGTGGCATCCTTTTCCTGCGCGAGGTCAAACGCATTGCGCGCGCGACCGCTCACGATGAGGTTAAGGGCCTGGTCGTAGTACTCGTTGAGATTGAATTTGGCGACCGCCTCGTCCAATTCGGGCGCGGCTTCGTTGATGGCATCGCGCAACCGGGCGCGGCGGCGGAGGCGTTTGCTGAACACCTCGGGACGCATCTTGAGATCGTCGATGGAAATCTTGTCCATCTTGCCCATGTCCATGTCGCCGCCGGGCGGGTACAGGTAATAGGGATCGTAGGCCTTGCCGAGGAATCCGGCGGTGCCGCCTTTGCCGACCACGTTGCTTTCCTGTAACGGACGCGGCAGCATCACGAAGGGGAGCATCGGCTCTTCCTGCGGCTTGAGGCGGGTGATGTTCGAGCCAAAGTTCGGGAAATCCTTCGGGCTCGGCGGCTCCAGCTGGCCGGACGGGCTCACCTTGTCGGTGGTGTAGCCGGTCATCATCTGGTAAATGGCGGCGGTGTGGTTGAACAACCCGTTGGGCGTGTAGCTCATCGAGCGGATCATGGTGAACTTGTCATTCACCTGTGCCAGCTTGGGCAGCAGCTCGGTGAAATGCACGCCGGGCAGCTTGGTTTGAATGGGCTTAAACACGCTGCGTACATTGGCGGCGGTCTCCGGCTTGGGATCCCACAAATCAATGTGCGAAGGGCCGCCCTGCAGGTAACAGAGAATGACGCTCTTCGCCTTGCCCCAGCCGGGGCCGCCGGGTTTGTGGTCCTTGGACTTGGCCTGCAGCTCAAACATGCCACCGAGCGTCAGCCCGAGCATGCTCGAGCCGCCCACACGCAACACATCGCGGCGCGACACACCGAGATGGTTGTCGCACAAGTCTTTCGCAAGTTCGCCTGGAATCCTAATCATGTTTATCCTTTTGCTTTAAAAATTCTACGTTGTTTGGACGTTTTGTCGAGTCTAGTGATTGAACAAAAACGCGGGGTTATTGATGAGAGCCCAGGCGATATCCTGGGCGCCGTAGAGGCGTTTGTCGGCCAGTTGCTGGGTGCTGAGATCCACGGCCCGGTTGAGCACGATGAGGCGGGGATCCTGCGGCAACGGGCGTGAGGCGCGGGTGACGGCGTCCTGCAGTTCCTTGAGCTTCGGATCGGCGGGCAACGGCTTTTTCGCGTTGGCCAGCGCGGTCTTTAGCGCCTTGGTTGAGNCGTCGTTTTCATTGAAAAATTTGCGCAGCACCTTGATGTCGTTGGGGCGGCGTTGTTCGGGGCCCTTGGCGAGNAGGTCGGTGATGTTCTTGGGCAAACCGGGGTTNAGCTTCAGCGGCTTGGGNCCGTTGGTGATNGACCAGCGGAATTTGCCGAGCTGCCAGTTGTTGCCGCTGAACTCCTGTTTCATCACGAAGGTGAGCAGGATGGGGCCGTCGTGTTGCGGGGCGTCCTTGACCTCAAAGGAGGCCACGTGGGGTTTGCCGAGCTGCGGGGCGACTGCCCAGCCGTTGTTGCTACCGGCGAGGCTGCCGTCGATGGCGGTGCCCACGGCGTAGCCGCCCTGGCTGAAGTCCGCCTTGGCGGCCTCGAGCTTGAGCTTCTTGCGTTCGTTGGGCTTGTTAGCCGGGGCCCAGTACAGCTCCAGTTCCGTGAGCACAAAGTTGCCGTCGCCGGGCGCNCGGCCGGGGCCCTTCTTGGGTAGGCGATCNTCAGTGAGCGCTTCCAGCCGGATGCCGGTGAGGTTCTTCAAAGTNGTCTCGGTNGTGACGGTGAAGGTGTCNTTGCCGTTCTTGCCGCTGGCGAAGATGGTGTTGTCATCTTCCTTCTTCAGGGTGGTGCCGATCTTGGATTTCAGTTCCTTGGCGTCCACAAAGGTCCACTTGAAATCCACACCGCCGGACTTGAGCCAGTCGACAAAGCGCTCGGGTTCATTCTCGGCGTTTTTCTTGAGGGCGGCCTCGGCGGCCTTGATGTCNGCTTCCCGCTTGCGTTTGCGTTGTTCCTCGCGCGCGGCGATATTTTTGCGGTAATCCTCCATTGCCTTTTGGGNGGCGTTGATGCCGNCCTGGCGCACCTTCTCGCGGGCGTCGATATCGGNCTTGAGGGTGGCCATGAGTTTTTCGCGTTCGCCGAGCAGGGCTTTATGCTCGGGCTCGATGGAGGCGAGCATTTTGAGGCAGCTGGCGATTTCCTTCTCGGTGGCGGNCCGGTTGAGGATGCGCAGGAACAGTTCGTTGATGAGCTGCTTGTCGTCCTTTTGCTCGCGNACTAGCGTGGCTATGGCGTTGTTTTTGTCACTGATGGCGTTGTCNACAGTGGGGCCGGTGATNAGNGCCATGACGGGNCCGAGCTGCAGNTCGCCGCTGCGTTCACATTCGCAGGCGCTTTCGCGCGGGGGGCGGCCNAGGTTGCCGAGGAAGCCGTCGGCTAGTTTNACGCCGGCATCGGGNAGGGCGGCGGCGCGNGTGCCGGCGGGTACGCCGGGGAATTTCGATTGGGTGCCGGTGGCGAAATAGATGGCATCAAAGAGCACCTCCGCGGGCAGGCGGCGCGGCACGGCGTGCGAATAGTTGACATCGTCATCGCCGTTCCACTGGTGGGTTTTCACCGAGAGCTGGTAGGTGCGGCTCTGGGTGATGGTACGGATGAGGTGGCGTACGTCGAAGTTGTGCTCAATGAAATCCGCCGTAAGCCAGTCAAGCAGCTCGGGATTGGTTGGCGGATTGCCGGCGCGGATGTCGTCCAGTGGCTCGATGATGCCCACGCCAAGGAGGTAACCCCAAATGCGGTTTACATAGCTGCGAGCAAAGTAACGGTTGTCCGGGCTGGTTATCCAAGCCGCTAGTTGCTCACGTCGAGTGGCGTTACCCTTGGTCTCAAACTTCGCTGTATATGGGAAGGAAGGCGGGGCTACCGCGCCGGTGCGTTGGTGGGTGGTCTCGCCGTCCTTGCGGTCATACACCTCTTCGTACAATGGCTTTTTGCCCTCAACAGCCGTGCCGCCCACGGTGGCTTTGCCGCTGGCAGGATCGCGCTTGAGGCCTACTTGCGCAAAGAAGGCAGTCATCTCGTAATACTGATCCTGTGTCCAGCGCTCGAAGGGGTGGTCGTGGCATTTGTTGCAGTTAAACCGTGTAGCCAGCCAAAGGTGCGTGGTGTTTTCCATCGTCTCATCAGGCTTGCGGAGAATCTTGTAGTAGCTCGCCGGAGGGTTGGCCTTGTTCGAGCCGGTGGCCGTGAGCACCTTGCTCGCAAACTCATTGTACGGCGTGTTCTCCTTGATCTCATTGCGAATCCAGCCGCGGAACATTTTTGAGCCTTCGGTGCCGAGGAACTTGCGGTTGACCATCAGCAGGTCAGCCCATTTATTGGACCAGTGGTCGATGTATTCCTCGCTGCCGATCAGCTTGTCGATCAGGGCATTGCGCTTGGCTCGGGTCTCGGTTTGGTCTGAAAGGAATTTTTTGACGGCTTCGGTGGAGGGTGGCAGACCCGTGAGGTCAAGATACACGCGTCGTATGAATTCCGCGTCCGTGCAGAGGTCCGACGGAAGAATCTTCATGCGCTTCCATTTGTCAGCTACGAAACTATCCACCTTGGTCCACGTATCAGGTTGTTTCCAGGCGAACCCAGTACGGTCGCCCATGGCGGTGAGCGTGGTGGCGGCGTAAGCGCCCTCGTAACGAGCCAGAACTGGCGCCTCGCCACGGCGTAGGGTGGTAAGTAGGCCGCGCGGATCGTGGCTCGCGATGTCCATGTTGCCGCTCTCAATGACCGACTCGGCAGTGACGTCGCGCTTCGTGCCGTCGGCGTAAGTGGCTACCACGCGGAATTGTTGGCGCGAACCGATCTGCTGGACCACAGGGTTCATCGGCGAAAGCGATATGGATTTCACCTTGGGCGTCGTCAGGTCCAGCTTGGCGCCGTTGGCGATCCAGTTGTGGATGATGCGATAATATTTGCCGCCGGGAACAATGATCTGCCCGCCGGTATGGGGCGCGCCAGCGGTGGCCTTGAGCAGCATCATGCTGTTATCGGCGGAGGCCACATTCACCCGGCGCGAGGCCAGCTCGTCGGTAAAGGCGCGCACATCATAAATCGGATCGTACCCGCGGAGCGAAAGCTTGAAGCCGTTCTTGCCGTCTTTCGCGCCGTGGCAGGTGCCGGCATTGCAACCGGCCTTGGAGAGCACGGGCGTCACATCACGGATGTAATCCACCTTATGCGCGGCGCCGAGGCCGCTGACTTTCACGGACGCTGTGGCGCTCTTGCCGCCGAGAGAAACGGTGAGGGTGCCGGTNCCGTTTTTNAAAGGGGTGGCAATGCCGTGGGCGGTGATGGCGGCGGGGCCGCTCAGTTCCAGCTTTGCCTGGCGGGTGACATCCACCGTGTCGCCGGTGGACAGCTTGGCGCTNACGAGCACCTGCGCGTAGGCGATGGGGCTATTGAGTGCCAGCTCAGTCGGCTCGATGGTCAGCGCTGTCACGGTTGCGCCCTTGGGCAGCGTTTCCTTGGCGGGCACCGCGGCCTCGGTTTGGGGCTCCTTCACGGTGCTCACGGCCACGCCTTCGCCCTCAAGTTTCACCGGCACAAATGCCGAAGTTGCCTTGCCGTCCGTCGAGTTGAATAAACGAATTTTGCCGTCGGAACCGGCGGCGGCCACCATTTTGCCGTCGGGGCTGACNGCAATGGCGTAGATGCCGCTGTCGCCAATGTCTANCTTGGCCACTTCCTTCACGTGATCGAGGTANAACTTGTCGAGCTTGATGGTCTCNCCGGANTTNAGNTTNTCCTTGGCGATGAGNTTTTGGATGTCATCNGGAATTTTCTCGGGCAANNNCTCGCGGAAAATNNCCACCTGNCCCTTGCCNTCNAGNCCGCTNCCGGCGGCGAACACGCTGCCATCNGNGCTGTAGCGCACGCTGAAAACGCGCCCGGGCATTTCGGGGAACTTGCGGATGAGGTTGGCGTTGTCGCCAATCTTGCGGGCGGTTTGGCGGAAGATGCGGAACACCTGCGGGGCACTGTCCGAGCCGCCCACGAGGATTTGGTTGCGCTTTGGGTGNCGNGCGNTNGCNGCNAGNCCGCCCTTCAACGCCTTGGGNGTGATGGAGGTGATGTTGTCAATGAAGCGNGAGGTCTTGAATACAGTGAGCTTNGCGGTCATGTCGCGCCCCACGGAAATGAGGTGCTCNCCNTTGACGTCGTAAGCGGTGTCAAACACCCAGTCATTGTGGGCGCCCTGAAAGAAAACCTGCCGTCCGCTTTTCACCTCAATGGCGCGCACGGTATTGTCCGCGCAACCGAAGGCCAGATGTTGGCCGTCGGGCGACCAGCACGCGCCGTACACGGTGTCGAAGGTGGTCGGGTGTGACAGCTCGAGTGTTTGCTTGGCCACGTTCCAAATTTGCACCTCACCCATGCGCGCGGGCTTGCCGCCGGTTACAGCGAGTTGTTTGCCGTCCGGAGAAAAACGCACGCTCTCGATGCGTTCAGATATGCCGATCAGGCGCGCCACCAGGCCCGAGCCGTCTGCTTTGTGCAACAGCACTTCGTGAAAGCCGGCCACCGCGAGCAGCTGGCCGTCCGGCGAATAATCCATTGAGGTGATCACCGGGGGCAGGGTGTAGGTGGGCGGGTTGTCCACGTCGTATCTCGCCTTGGCGTTGGCGGGCGTGTCGTCGATGGCGCCGGCAGCGATCCAGCGTTGTACCAGCGCAATCTCAGGCTTGGTCAGGGGCGCTTTGTCCTTGGGCATCTCCACCTCACCCTTGGCGTTGGGCGTGATGAGCGCGAGCAGATGGCTCTTGGCGGCGTCCTTGGGCACCACGGCGGTCTTCTCGGAGTCGCCGCCGGCCAGCAGACTGGCAAAGTCCGTCATCACATAACCGCCCTTGTCCTTAGCGGGCTGATGGCAGCCCTGACAGTGCGCCTGAAAAATAGGACGGATATCCTCGTAATAGCTGACGGGTTTCTCAGCAGCAAAGGCCTGCGTCACGCCCCAACCAAGAGCAATGACAGTGAAAAATTTGCGGTCCAGCATAAGCGTCGAATCTACCAATTTCGACGGTGTGGCGCAATTTCTATTCAGCAGTGAAAAATGGGAAAAGGGCGTCCTATTTGGTCTTGTTGCGCAACACCAGAACGGGCACCGGTTGTTGTTTCCAAAGGGCATTGAGGCGGGGAGGAAAGCTTTTTTGGCCGGGGCCGTCATTAAACGCGCCGAGGGCAATGTCCTGATCGCCATCGCCGTCGATGTCGCCGATGTCCATGGTCAACCAGCGGCCGGCGCGGCCGGCCGGCAGNGTGTGGGCGGAAAATTTCAGGGGCGCATCCTGNCGCAGCAGCACAAAGCCTTCNTTNGGNGANACNCCNGGNCGGCCGAAAAANGAGATGGAGGCAATGTCNAGNTCGCCNTCNCCNTCAAAGTCNGCNGCCATCGCNCGGTACGCGCCGAATTGCGGGAAGAAAAAGGATTCAGGAAAATTATTGTTGCCGTCGTTGAGGTGCAGNCGGATGCCGTTGTAGGGCTTGGGCGGATAATTCACCAGCTCGCCATTGTCNCCATTGGNNATCAGAAGGTCCNGGTGGCCGTCCTTGTTAAAATCCANCACCTCAATATGNGCGTGCCCCCACGCGGGGTGCCGCGGCANGATCATGNGGTGCTCAAATTTCCCCGGGCCGGTGCTGAGGAACAGATGCACCGCCTCGCGCGCCTGACCACTGAGGGTGACGAGGTCCGGAATCTTGTCGTCATTAAAATGGCCTGAGGCAATGTTAAGAGTGCCGGGCAGTTCTAGCAGCGTGTGGCGCTTGTATCCCTTATCAGTTTGCTCCAGCCAAAAGGTGCTGCCGAGCACGTGACCGTGCTCGGTCACCGCGAGGTCCTCCTTGCCGTCGGNATTCAGGTCGATGGGTAGCACGTCGGTGGGNCGATGCAGAATGCCGGTNAGCGGCTTGNCCGNGCNGCCTTCCAGCGNCACCAGCCGGCCCTGCGGCACAAAGCCCGGAGTGAAGCTGCCGATCAAGGGTGCGTAAGTGCCATTCGGCGAGGTGACAACGGTGGCCGCCGGTGATTCCAACTGGATCGGGTTGGCTTGCCATTGCAAATCTTTCCCCAGCCGATGCAGTTGCTTGGTGGATTCATCCACCACCCACAGGCCGCCGCGCGGATGATCCACGCGCACGGTCATCACGGTGGCGCCAATTTTTTCCACGAGAGCAANCGGCTCAAAGAGNTCTAGGTTGGTGGCAATTGGCGGCTGGTCAGGCAACGGCAGGCGTTGCGGCGAGGATTGTACGTAATAATCAACGATGTCTTTCCAGTCGCGGATGCTCATCATCGGGTGGGTGGGGAATTTGCCGGCAGCTAGTACACGCTCAAAGCCGGTCGGGCTGATGAGCCCCTCATCTGGTGGTTGTACGCCAATCCAAGACGCCATGCGGGGCAGGGTTTGGGTCCAGTTGATTTGCGCCAGATCNTCCGGTTTCGGGCGCAGGTGGCACACGACGCAGAACTGTTCGCTCAGCCGCTTGCCGTTTGCAATGCGCTCGGCGCGTGGGCGTGGATCATTGCCCTCAAAGCGGATCTGCCCCTGCGCTGTGCCATATTTGCTGGAGCNGTTGGTGAGGGTGGTATACTGCGCTGGTGGGGTGTTGGTGGCGGTTACTGTGTTGCCGCCGGGGTTTTCCTCCTGCGGATTGATAATGGTGCTGATGTGCTTCCACTGTGTGGCGGCTACGATGATCACCATCAATAGGCCGGCCACTACGGCCACTCGCGTGAGCGTCTTGTCATCCACCGGCGCAATCTATGCCACAAAGGCCGCTCTGCCAACCCTTCGCAGTCTTGCGCCCGGGGCAGTTTGCCGTAGGCTTTCGGCATGCTGAACCGTTTCTGCCTCGTGCTACTATTGGTGGCACCTGTTTTACACGCTCAGNAAAAACTCATCGACCAATGGGCTCAACGCCTGCAATGGCGGCCGCTGGGGCCGGCGAGCATGGGGGGGCGCATTGTGGATCTCGCGGTCGTTGAGCGGGATCCGTTTACGTTTTATTTGGCCACCGCCTCGGGGGGGCTGTTTAAGACGACCAACAACGGCACCACGTTTACACCGGTGTTCGAAAAGGAAGACACGGTGTCTATCGGCGATGTAGCCGTTTCGCGCAGCAACCCGAACATTCTGTGGGTAGGCACGGGCGAGCACAACGCACGGAACTCTGTGAGCTGGGGTGACGGCGTTTACAAAAGCACCGATGCAGGCAAGACTTGGACCAACATGGGCTTGAAGAAATCCTTCCAGATTGGCCGCATTGAGATTCATCCGACCAATCCGGACATCGTGTACGTCGGTGCCCTCGGCCGCCTGTGGGGCCCAAATGAGGAGCGCGGACTTTACAAGACGACCGACGGCGGCAAGTCGTGGAAGAAGGTTTTGCACGTCGATAACAAAACCGGTTGCGTGGAAGTGAAGATGCATCCGAAAGATCCCGAAACGTTGTTGGTGGCGATGTACGAGCGGGAGCGGGATGAGTTTGATTCCAACGATCCCGCTAAACGCTGGGGGCCCGGTAGTGGCATTTATAAAACCACGGATGGTGGGGCCAAATGGACGCGCCTCAAGGACGGCCTGCCGTCCGGCCAACTGGGCCGCGTGGGGTTGTGCTATTACCAAAAGAATCCCGACGTGGTGTATGCGATTGTGGAATCGGAAAAGATAGGGACTGGCCCGGCCACAGCATTCATGGGCATCAGCGGCGGAAACCGCGTGCGTGAGGCACTCATCCAAGGTATCACTCGTGGTGGGCCGGCAGAAAAGTCAGGGATCAAGGCCGGTGACATTGTTCTTAAGATGGGCGATAAAGAGATTGCCAGCTACAACGACCTCATTGTGTCCATCCGCGCGCGCAAGCCTAAAGACAACGTGGCCATCAAGCTGAAGCGCGGGGATGAAGAGCTAGAGGTAAAGCTTACCTTTGCTCAGCGCGGCGGAACTGGAAACCGGCCGTTTACTAGCTACCTCGGAGGTCAACGCGCCAACGCAATCCGCGAACAAGGCAAGGACGGTCAAGAAACTGGCGGCGTTTACCGCAGTGAAGATGGCGGGGATACTTGGAAGCGCGTGAATAGCCTCAACCCCCGGCCGTTTTACTATAGCAAAATCTTCGTTGATCCCAGCGATGACCGCCACGTGTATGTGATGGGTATCATGTTTCATTTTTCCACGGATGGCGGCAAAACCTTTCGCACCGGGGCTCGTGGAGTACACCCGGATCACCATGCTCTTTGGGTGAACCCCCGCGACGGTCGGCACCTAATTCTAGGTTGTGATGGCGGCCTGTATATCAGCCATGACCGCGGCGCTACTTGGGATTTTCACAACGTCATGGATATCGGCCAGTTCTATGATGTGGGCGTGGATACGCGCGCGCCGTACTGGGTTTATGGCGGACTGCAGGACAACGGATCTTGGGGGGCGCCCAGCCGTAAGCGCGGTCGCACCGGCCCGCTTAATAGCGATTGGCTCCGCATCGGCGGTGGTGACGGATTCCTGTGCCGTGCCGATCCCGATGATCCCACTACCGTGTACTGTGAAATGCAGGGCGGCCGCGTGTGGCGCGTGAATGTGAACACTGGTGAACGCTACACTTTGCGCCCGCCGGGAAAGGATTTGCGCTTTAACTGGAAAACCCCCTTCACCCTGTCCCCGCACGATTCCAAGGTGTTTCATTATGCAGGAAATTACGTTTTCAAATCCGAACAACGCGGCGAAAATCTTCAGCGCATTTCCGAGCGCATTGGTCGCACCGAACGTGGTACGGCCACTGCGCTGAGTCATTCACCCAAGGATGCCAAGGTTCTGTGGGTGGGCACCGATGACGGCGCCCTATGGGTTACGCGAGACGGCGGCAAGAAATGGTCGGATCTCACTAGGCGTATTGGTCGACCCAAACCGTTTCATGTTGCCAGCATCGAAGCCTCTCGTTTTAAGGCCGGCCGAGCTTACGTGGCCTTCGACGGGCACCGTTCCAACAACGACGCACCCCACTTGTATGTTACGGAGGATTTTGGCCAAACGTGGAAAGGCATCACTGCCAATTTGCCGACCGGCAGCACCCGTTGTTTACGGGAAGATGTGGTTAATGAAAACCTGCTGTACTGCGGCACGGAATTTGGAGCTTGGGTAAGTATTGATCGCGGCGGTCATTGGACTCGGGCGCGGGGCAACTTTCCGACAGTGGCTGTGCATGAAATCGCTGTGCATCCTACCGCCGGCGAAATTGTCGCTGGCACTCATGGCCGCAGTGCGTGGGCGTTGGACGTGCAAACGCTGCGCCAACTGACGCCGGCTATGGCTGAAAAGAAGGCACACCTGTTTGCTCCAGCTACCGGCACCTTGTGGGCGGGTGCATTAGCGCACAGCCGCTCCGGTCAAAGATTATTTGCCGGGAAAAACCCGGAGTTTGGAAGTCGCATTTGGTATCATCTTGGTGCGGCTGCCAAGCAGGTGAGCTTGGAAATTGTGGATGATGAAGGCCGGTCAATCCGGCGTTTCCGTGCCGAACGCAAGGCTGGCCTGCACGCAGTGCAATGGAATCTACGGGGCACGCAAATCCGCTCCGCATCGCTCCCGGCAGTTAATATACCTGCAGAAATGTTTGACCGGCTGGACGTAACAAAGGACGGGAAACTGGACACCAAGGATTTGGCCAAGGCTGGTCCGCGAGGCGTTGTGCTAAAGCGTGTGCTCGATACGGAGGACGCCAATAAGGACGGCCACGTGTCCAAGGAAGAATTTGCCGCCGCCCGTCGCGCTGGTGCCACAGGCCGTACTGCGCCGTCTACCAACCGCGCCCCCACGCCGGTTCGTCCCGGCCAATACAAGGTGCGCCTGAGTGTGGAAGGCAAAGTCCACGAGCAACCAATTACTGTTGTGGCCGACCCGGAATTCCCTGACGCGCTTTTGCAGGAAGAACTGGAGGAATCCACCGGTAAACAGCGAAAAGAATTTGTGGAATAACGGGTTAATCCAAAATCACCTTTATAACCCTTAAACCGTGAAAACACTTTTAACATTTATTGCAGTTAAAAGATGCGGAAAGTAAAAAAGAAGCGGAAAATTAAACGCCCTAAAAAAGAACACGGGCTTTGGGTTTGTTTACTGAAGTGGATTTGGAAACATTTAACTTATAATTCAATTGGTTCACCCGAACGTGCCAAAAGAGAAAAATGGATGAGAGGGAAAAACTGGGATTTAAGTGACAGAGAACCAAATTCAGACAGTGAAACTTCTCTGAAAAAGGTAATTTTTGTGATTATTTTTGGAGTCTTTGCAATTGTGTTTGTCACTATACTAATTTCACTTTTTTAACCTAAAATGAAAACTCCAATCAAACAAAGGGCAAGTAAAGGATACAAGGTGAAGAAATGATGGAAATTTTTGGTTTTTTGCTTATTGTTGGGCTTAGTATTGGAATTTTTTACGGCTACAAGTCCATCGCAGATACGGGAACTGAAAACAAAGATTTTGAAAAAGAACAATCAGAATCCAAAAAATTTAATGCCCCCAAATTCAACTTACCAAAATTCAAGGATTCTGGATGGGTTTTGTTTTATGTGATTTGCGGCTGGATAGGTTTGGTTGCGATGATTGTTTTCTTTGTCCAAGAAGAATCAACTTTTGGATTTATGATGCTTGGTTGTTCGCTTTCATGCTTTTTTGGGGCACACGTTCTTCGGTTACAGGAAAAAGTTGCCTTTCACGCTGAACAGCAAACCGAATTACTTGAAAA
>PBFV01000024.1 GCA_002718935.1 Verrucomicrobiales bacterium | reverse complement strand
GGGGAAATCGACACGATCATGTCGCGCGGAATGCGCAGGCTGCCACGACTGTACCATGCTGACATCACCAAGTGGCGGTCGGTCATTTCGATTAGTTCACCGACCAACTCTTCACCAGTGTTCAGAGTCACCCGACAATCCTCCTTAGCCGAAGCCGGTGCGGGCATTGCGTTCAATGTCACCCGACTAACGGCATCCGCCTCAAAAACAATATCAGCCTTCGCATGCGCGTGCCGCCACTTGGCGCCCTTGTCCGCGTCAAATTCCACAAATGTACCGCGCAGCTTGTCGCCATCAAGCAGTTCAATAATCATCGGCTTTTGCACGGCCAATGCATTGCCGGCACCGTCCGGGCCGGGCACAATGATCCCTCCGGGTTGCCCCCCGGGGCGGGCGGGCGTGTTGGGCCGGATGGGTTTGATCACGATTTGCGCAATGGCCGAACCGGCCAGAGCAGCGCCTAAGGCAAAAATAAAGATACGGTTTTTCATGGGGCAAAAAAGCTGCCAATGCCTGTCTTACGCGGCACGTGGCGATTGAATTCAAGTTTGGAAAATACTGCCGGATCCAGCTGGGCCTCGCCCAGGTGCGGACTGCTCACGCGAACCTTACCCTCCGCCCAGCCCAGAATTTTCACGGTCAATTGGCCGTTCCCCTGAAGTTGCGCTCGCATCTCGCCCGGCCCCGGCTTGGTGTTGCCTGCCTTATTGGCAAACTTGAGCAGGGCCACCTTGTCCATCTCCAGTGGACGATCACCGAAAATTGGTGATTTGAAGGTCAACTTGCCGTCCTGCAACGTCATGGCCTTGCCCGTCAGAGTGGTGGTGCCGACCTTGAACCGCACAAAATCCGCCTTACCGTTTCCTTCCGCTTCCGCGCCCGCCTCCGGAAGTGCTCCGATCCACTCAGAAATACGAATATTGCTCAGGCGCATCAGGTACGAACTGCGCGAGGTAAACAAAAGTCCATTGCCTTTGCCGGCAAAGGACGTGTCCTTCCAAGTCTTCACCAAGTTGCCGTCGAGCAGGATGGAAATTTCATTGGCCGCCTTATCCACGCAAATGGTTACATTCACCTTGCGGCGTGGTTGGGCGAGGTTGGACTGCACGTTTTGCCCGACCCGAGACTGGTTATTGTTTACGTACTTGTACAGGTACAGGTTCGACTGATCCATACGGATGGAATAGCTGCTTCCCGTGTATTCGTTCTGAATCTTGTCGCTGAAAAAATTCACGCTCAGGCTGAAGTAATTAAACCACTGCAACGTAAAATCAATCCGACACTTGTCCGGCATTTCGATATCCTTGCGACCCAGAATCGGGCCAGAGCTTCCGGCAACAAAGCCGTTGCCCACATAATCCCAGCCCCGGCTGTTGATGCCGTTGCGGGCGACATTACCTCCGGCCGGACGACCGAGAATGCGCCGGGCCAATTCGTTCGGGCCCGCCTGAGGAGCCGCCGGTTGTACGGCGGCATTGAACGGGCGCGGCTGCTGGCCCATGTTGCGGTTACCGGTCATCCACGCATCCGGCCCGCCGTCCGGGCCGCTATAAAGCACGTTGGATTGCTCGCGGCCCGGCCGAATGGCACCGAGGGCTTCACGGGCAATCTTCAATTTTCCGCCAAACCATGTCTCCACTGTCATCCCCCCGGCATCCAAGCCAACCACGTTGCCCTGAAAATTATCGCCGTTCACCAACTCAATGGTGCTGGTGGCCGCCCCTCCCTTGTCATCAGGTGCACTGAGTTCCAGCGAAGCAATGTCCGCTCCCTTGACGCTGACCACCTTGTCAAAGGACTCCGATTTCCAAAGAACATCACCGCCGTTCATGCCCATGAATTTGCCAGATATGGTATTGCCGTTGAGCAGTGAGAGCTTTTCCTCACGCTTCGCTTTGGGCATGGATTTCTGTTTCTTGGGCGGCTTACTGGTGCGTGCCGGATCTGTCGAACGCAGTGGCTCCACATCCGGCACATCAACGGGTGCCTGAACGGCAACCAGAAGAAGCGCCGCCGATTGTGGTGCCGGCACTACCTGTAGACGCTGCTTGATGATTTGATCGGCCGACAGGGTGCCCGCCAGCGTCAGCAACAAAGCCGCGCGAGAAAAATTCTTAACGTTCATAAATGGGAAGATACCGGTAGTTCAAGGCCATGGAGAGCAGGCACGAAGCCGTGGAAAAGCTGGCCCCGAAGTTGCCGCTCCAGCCTCCATTTTCCATTTGTGTTTCCTTGAGGCGCTTGATGTTTTCCGCGTTCCAGTCCCGCCAATCCTGCGGTCCGGCGTGGAAATATGCCTGGGAGGCGTAGTACAGAAAGTAATGGTAGTAGTGGCTATACCCGCCGTCCGCACCCTTGCCGCGAACAAANTCCATNGCGTTTTTGAATTGGCGCGATTCCTTNCGTTTGGCCAAGGCAAACATCAGGGCACCAATCGCCGTGCGCGGCCCGTTGCCACTGCCTGCACTGGTATAACCAATGCCGCCATCTGCGCCTTGGCAGGCGATGAAAAACTTCAGCGCNTCATCGATGGATTTNTGGGAAACCCCAAGACCGGCATTGCGCGCGGCAAAAAGNGCCACCAACTGNGCACCGCTTACGGTAGTGTCTCCATCGGAACTTTCTGGCGAATACCGCCAAGCACTCATTCGGCTGCGCTTCTGAGCGTTCAAAATAAGATCCGTGGCTTTCTTGAGCGCCACACCCAAACGTTTGTCGTTTACCTGTCCATACGCCTCGGCCAAGGCTAGCGTAGCAAACCCATGGTTATACATGGAGGACCCGATGTAGCCGGTGGTTGGGCTTTGATTTTTTAAGATCATGTTCAACCCACGCCGAATGGCTTCGGAAAAGGGCCCCCGGTTGGGATCATCGCCATGGGCCAACATAGCTACCACGGCTAGCCCGACAACACCCGGTTGCTTCCCGTAATGGTCACTGCGACTCCCAGGGGCATTAAATGTCCCGTCCTCAGACTGATGCTTGACTAAGAACAGCAGGCCCTTCACGTACATCGCATCCAACTCGCGCGGAATAAATTCCTGACGGTCACCAAAGATGTCCGCTGAACTCGCTGACGGCACTACCATGAAAAGCGCCGCCACCAGAATGGGAACCAATCGAATCACGGGATGCGACTATTTCTTTTTCCGCAAGGTTTGCGAGGCGTTGAAGAAACTCTTCAATTGGCCCTCGAATTCTTTCGGCAGCTTACCGGTGCGGCCAGAAAGCTTTTGAATCTTGCGAGCGAGGTGATCNTCTCCTTTAACACTGCCGGGTAATTCAACGTTTGGCTTGTCGGTGGTGCCACCGGAATTGTTCATACCAGGCGTCTGCCCNGGGGTTTGACCGGGTTTATTACCAGGCTTCATGCCAGCCATCGCCATCAACTGCATCATCAGCTCCANTTGTTCCTGGGTCATTTCGCCTTGGGACTGGCACTGTTGGCATTGCTTCATCAGCGCAGCAATTTCCTGCTCAAGAATGTTCACCACGGTCTTCTCCGAACGCTCGGCTTCGCGTAATGCCTTCGCGGCATCTGCAGGCTTCTTTTTCGGCAGTGAACGGGTCACCAACCACTCAGCGATCTGTGCCTGCGCCTCGGATGAACCGAGCCGGGCTGCTTCGCGGCAAATGTCGATGGCTTCGGCCTCTTCGCCCTTTTTGTATTTGTCCCGGGCCTGCTCCAGTTTGGCTTTGGCGTCGGCCGCCTTAGTGGCGTCGTCGGCCTGAGCNGGAATGGCGAGACACCCGAGGGTGATGGCTGCGATGATGATATGTTTCATGGTATTGCCTTGTTTCCTGTTGTTTAAATTTATTCCTTTTTACCGGTTAACTGACGGGCTTCAGCCTCGGCGCGTTTACGCTGCGGCGCGGTGAGTTTACCGGAAAGGTTCTTGATGGTTTCCTCAATCTTCGGGCTGGGCTTCTTGGCCTTAGCCACCAGCGCCCATTTGTAGGCTTCCACAAGCCCCTCGGGGTCGCCGGCCAAATTCAGTTCGTCCTCCGCATCACGCATGCGGTACTGGGCAGCGGGGAGGTATTCGCCGTCACCGCGCTTCTCGCGCTCCACTTGCAGGTCGCCCAACAACTCCAGCTGGCGGAACTGCAGGCCGAAGGCGTCTTCCTCGATTTTCTCGGCGTCCTTTTGGCCGGTTTCCTCCTCGAGCTTCAANGTCTTNTCGCGCAGATCAAGCTCGGCCTGACGCAAACGCAGCAGCTCCTTGAGTCGCTCAATGAGATCCTCATTGGGCTGGCCTTCACCGCCGCCCTCACCGCCNTCGCCGCCGTCACCGTCATCCTTCGGATCCAGAATGTCGGCCCACTCGTTGAATTTGTTCTTCAGCTCAATGGCGCCGAGCACCGTGCTCTCCATGCGGAGCGCGAGAATCTTCTTGGCGAGGTCCTCCATTTTTTCCACGGGACCAAACTCNTTCATGCCCTTGACCACCTCACCAAATTTTTCATCATTGGTGGAATCATAAAAGCGCAGGATTTCGTCCTGCAATTCAGCAGCCTCACGGGTGTAGGTGCCCTGNAAGCCGTAGGCTTCATTCACCATTTCGCGGGTCTTGGGATCCAGATTAGCCATGGTGCGGCCGATGATGCTGGCGAAGTTCTCCTTAAAGTTCGTCTCCACCTCTTCCTCGATCTTGGCAATCTTGCGCAGCCTCTTGACGAGTGTGTTGGCGTACATTTCGCGGGCGGTTTCCTCNCCTTGCTCCGCCATTTCCTTCAACTCATCGACGGCTTCCTGTTCCTTTTTCTCGGCATTCTCCAGATTCTCCTGACGCTTTTGGTCACTCTCCATGGCCAATTCCAAGGCCGCCTTGGCTTGCTGCATTTGTTGGTTGGCCAAATCCTGCATCTTCTGTTGCATCTCGGCCATCTTGGCAAGGTCCTTGGGGTCCATGTCCGGATTCTTCAGGGCTTCCTGTGACAGCTCCTTAATCTCCTCGGCCAGCTGCTTGAGTTTTTCAGCAATCTCCTTTTGCTCCTGCTCCTGACGGCCGATCTGTTTGCTGGTCTCGTCCTTGGCCAAATCTTCCGGGCTCATCTCCTGCGTCTTCCGTGTTTCATCGAGCAGATTCTCTTGTCGCCGCGCCAAGTCATCCAATTCCTGCAGCTTGTTTTCAAACTGCTGCTGAATGATGTTCGCGTGCTCTTCCTTGGTCAGGATGCGAATCACCACCGGCGCGGAAACCACGTAGCGATCGTTCAGAAAACGATCCCGGGCCACCGCCCAAACCCGCACATAATCNCCTTCCTTAATCTTCAGGCCATTCGGACCGTCGCCCGGATCCACGAAGAACGTGGCGCCACCTTCAATGGGAGGCATAGGCCGCGCCGGGGCCTCGGCAAGGTTGCCTTTCTTAAACTCTTTCAGATCCGCAACATATTTCGCGTAATCTTCCTTGTAAGCTTTATAGGTAGCCAGCTTGCTAATCTTGAAGCGTTCATCCTTAAAATTAGGAANGCGCTCNTCTTCCTTGCCGGATTCCTCATCCGNCTTGTAAACCTTATAGGCCACTTCGATGGATTGCAGNGCGCGGTCGTCCTTNGCGCTCATGGCCACTTCAACAATCTCACTGCGCAAGATCGCCACCACCGAGGCGCGGGTCTCAATCCTCGTACCTTCCTCAGTCCGGGAAACCACGATTTCGTTACGAACATCAAAAGGNTCTGCATCTTCAACCCGGTTCAACTCCGTACTCCACGGGGCTCCACCGGCGATGCCGAACTGGTCCACCCATTGCATTTCCACACCGCGATATTCAAGCAGATCCACCAGCTTGGTTGAACCGCCCTTATTGGGGTGCTCGGCATTGATATCTGTGTCAAATGCTTCAACCTTGAAATCACCGTAATCCTGATGCCCCAGCACGGCGATGTCCGAGAAAATCCGCTTTGGATTAGCTGAGTTTTCAGCATCCATCAGTTGAGTGCGAAAACGCGCCTTGCTGCGTTCGAGATAATCAAACTTACCACCCACCGCGCGGTTGAACAGCGGATCNCCCGCGACCGTATCGGCATATGCCGGATACCCCAAATATTCGGGGTACTGAATCTCCGCCACCACATTTTCCAAACGCGGCCGCGGCAAAGGATGAATTTTCAATTCCCGGCTCACATCGCCCACGCGGAGGTTGAGCTCCAGCGGTTTCGATTTTTGGGGCAGCTCAAATTTCACCTGACCACTGGACATGTCCACCTTTTCCGCGGATTTACTGGCAACAAAATCGCTCAGGTCAGCCGTCAACTTACGCCAATCAGCNGCCACATTCTCTGNGGGGGCATCTTGGGCCGGATTGCTTGCAGTTTCCAGCAACGCNGCCATGGCGGCCAGCTTGCCCTGCACTTGCCCGTCCTGAACCTGGGTGCTCAAGTCCACTTTTGTGCCACTCAGGCTCGCTTGCGAGGGATCCGGCACAACGCTGGCAAAGGCGCCGGAAAAGTCAGTATTAAAGGCGTCGATGGATTTGTCCCAGTTGGTGGCTGTCTCGTGCGCCCCCTTCCACAGGTCACCCAGCTTCAACCAGAAAGGCCGCTTCACATCACCGAGAGCTTGGCGTTCTTTTTCATTCTTGGCCAAGGCCGACTGCAGCCCGGTCAACTTGCCATCCAAATCCGCCGCCAATTGGTCATTGCCGGCAGCCTTCGCCTTTTTGATCTCGCCCTCGAGATGGGTGATGACCGGACGCAACAGGCCCGCCACGCGATCCAGCGTGAAAGCCCGGTTCAGATTTTTCTTTTCCGCTTTGCTTAAATCTTTGAACTCCTGAAAGTCGTACCCNGAGGTGATGGTAATCTTTTCATCGCGCGGTACGTAGAACACACCCTCAACCGGCTGGTTGCCATTGACCTTCAGGCCGCCGTTCTCGAGGAAGGTGTACCGTTCTTCACCACCAGCAGCCCAACGGTTGAGGGCGTTCTTGCTGGCAGCNGGGGTTTGAACGATCGGCAACGAAAGCGCGCCGAGTATTAAAATGGCAATCAATGAATAGATGACCGACTTGCGGGAGGCGACCGCCTGCTGGAAATTGTACCGGTCGGATTCCTTGTCAATTTGGTCGATGGCCGCGCGGCACAGATCTTCGGAGACATTTTCAGGCCGCTGATCGTGATCGGTGAGTTCCACCGCACTGACCAGGCGGTCTCCCATGCGGCGGTGCTTTTGCTGCACGATCGCCGCCAACACNCGGTTGTTNCGGCGGTTAAAAATCCAGTGATTGGCCCAGAACCAAACNTAGGCAGCGGCCACCGCCACGCCGGCGCCGGTGAAGAGCATGCGCACGAAGGCCGGCGTAGACCAAAAACGATCGGAAATGAACAGCAGCAAATAGCTCACCACCAGACCGGCGATAATGCCGCCCACGGCAATGGCGGTATCCACCACCCATAGTTTGCGCTCGAGAGAACGGAACTTGGCCCGCAGGTTCTCGGGTAAATCCACATGAAAATTCTCTTTTTCGCTCATATTACTCCTTCTGATTTCCAGCTATGGACTGCTCAAATCAGTCCCAACACCTTACGAGATACCCAATAAACTGCAAGCAGGAACAATATACCGCCTGCCCACCAGGGGCTACTCCATAGTTCGAAAGGCTTCTGAATTTCTTGTTTTTTTGCGACGCCAGACAAACCGGCCAACAGGCGGCTGAGGTCAGCGACCTGCCCGGTCTCGCCCCCGGAGCGGGTGGCGATCTCGCGCATTACCTTGGCATTTGCGGGTTGGCCGAGCTTTTCGAGCGTGGGCGCATCCACTAATATGGTGGTTTCGAGGGTTTGATTGGGGTTGTTTGGGTTGTAAATTTTAATGTCATAAGTGCCGCCCGCGGGCATTTTCAAGCTGCCCTGGAACACGCCCCAACCACCCTCAAGCGGGGCAAGCTGGATGTCGCGCGTGGAATTATTGTCCACCCGCCGAATGCTGGCCCGCAGCAGCGCATTATCCGCGCCACCGGAAAGATNNAGCATGGTGGCCTGCAGGGAAATCTCTTCACCCACCTTGGGGTTCTCAGGGTTGTAGGTCAGNCGGACGCCTTCGCCCTTGGCCATCTTGCGCTTGTGNGCCATCCANCGGATNACNTGTCCCCAGAAATTGTAGTGNTANACATCCTCCACNCCCCGGCGCCAGCGCCAGGCGGCGTCCGTGCCCATGAAGAGCACCTCACCGGCNCCCCACGGCCGGGTGGCGAGAATGGGCAGATAGCCGGCTTGGCCTCGCTTGCTNTCGTGGGTGGCCAANACTTGCGATCCGGGCCGGGCGCGCTCCACAGCGGCGCACCAAAAATAGCCGGGAAGGTTTTTCCAGATCACTTCGTTCTGGAATTCGTCTGGATTAAATTTCGTGAGGGTGTGGCCGCGNCCGGTTGAGGTGAGCTTGAAACGCACCTCGCGCGTGGCCCAATGACCATACTCGTCCCACTGATTTTTTTGCGGCCGGTTGTCCTCGTATTGCACGGGAATCAAATCCCCGATTGNATGATCCAANAAGGTCAACTGCCGGCCGCGGGCGCCGGGCATGAACACGAGACCGCTGCCCTGCTGATCAACCAGCCCGCGAATCANATCGCATTGCTCGGGCGTCAACTCATCGTGCTTGGCGGAGCCAATGGCGTTTGGCTNGCCGATGCCCACNTCGCCGAGAAANACCACGTCGTACTTCGCAAGTTGCTCGCGGGTCTCNGGAAATTTTTGAATGTAATTGAGNCCGGCNCCGGGNCCCAGNTCNGGGTGCAGNANNAGCACGTCCACNTCCACNCCNGGNTCNCGCATCATCGCNTTNCGCAGATAGCGNTANTCCCAGCGGGGATAACTTTCCACCACCANCACGTTGAGCTTNTCCGTNCGNATNGAAATNTGAAAGGANTGNCGNTTGTTNTCGGNGGTCAANTCCNTGGCGCTNCCNGNGGTCCACTCNGGCAGTTCCATGGTGAGCGTGTAGNTGCCCAGTGTGGTAGGCTCCCACACGATGGTGTCAAACACTTCGCCATGCGGCGGGATNACNACGTCCTTGCCGGCNATNGTNTTNGGGCCGTGATTNAGCANNACNCGCTGGCGATAGGTCACATCCANATGGCTTTGAATGCGGAANGGGATGGCAATNCGTTCGCCGAACANNCCNAAGTTNGGCGGGTTCACCGTTTCNANAATCAAATCNTTNTGCGCCTNGGNACTGCCCACGGTGAGCGTAAACACCGGGATCTNNTTCNCCCNCAGCTTCACCGCGGCCTGTTGCGGTGGTGAACCGTAGTTCCAATCGCCATCGCTCAGCAGNAAAATGGCGCGCAGGTTTTTGTTCTTCGCCCGCTGNCCTTCCAGCGCGTCAAACATATCCGTGCCCGCAGTGATGCTNTTGGTGCCAGACATGCCAAATTCCGGGTACGTCACCTTGATATTGCCGGCACCGGCGAGCGCCTGTTGAATGACGTTGGTATCAATATTCTCCGCCACCCATTGTTGGCGGGTGATGGCGTTGCCTTCCTTGTCGAGCAAATCCATCGTGCCCATGCTGCCGGAAATGTCGCGCAGCACGACCACCTCCGGTTGATCCTTAAAGGTGGTCACGCGCAAAAACTCCGGCTTCATCAAGGTAAACATGATGAGGCACACGATCAGGAAGCGCAGTCCTTCGAGCAAGCCCACCGACACTCCGCCGCGCCGTTTCCAATTGGCAAAGCTCAGCCCGGCCGTAAGCAGAATCACGGCGCCGACAAAGAACATCTTCCAGATGCTCAGGTCCAGTGGTTGAAATTCGCCCCAATCGGTCATTAGCTTTGTGTCTGTAATTTGCCGCCTTCGGTCCGGCGGATTTCCACCCGTTCATCGGTGCCCTTGGGCAGGACGAGGATGGCCTCCACGATCAGCGCCAAGGCCATCAGCGCCAGAAACCATTCCCAGATTTCCTTCGGATCCCCCGAACGGCCGGCCTCCACCTGAATGCTGCTGAAAAGCGACTGCACATCGTTAAGGTCCAGCGCGGCCAAGGCATCCTCTTCCGGCGCGCGGTTAACTGCCACCAGCCGGTCGTCCTGGCGGTACACTCCCGCCTGGGTGTGGAAATCCTTGCCGAGGCCCGATTGATCATCCATCGAGAGCCACCGCTCGCCGACTTCGCGGTCTTCCCGGCCGGCAATCAACATTTGCCCCTTAATAAAACGACCGGTCAAGGCCGCCTCACCGTCGGCCAGCAACCGTTGCAACATCGGCAGCAACACCACGCCTTCAGTTAGGCTGCTCCACGCGTCATCCGGCGAAGTGCCGCACACAATCAATTGACCGCGCCCCACAATCTTCCGCAGCACCAATGTGGCGGCCGCTCCGACCTCATTCTCGAGACCCGCCAGTACGTTGCCGTCGGTGTGCTCTATGACGCGCCGCTGATTGATGCGCAGGTCGGAAACCGGCAGCGGCAAACCTTCATCCGTCTTGCGGAACGGGCCGTCGGCCACCGGAAGCGGGTTGGCGAGGAAGCCGAGATGCTGTTCCTCCTCCTCCGCGCCGACCAGTTCCTGCCACGTGGCAAATTCGTTGCCATCGTGCTTGGCCTTTTCGAGCACGCCCCATTGTACGCCGTGAAAGGCATCGCCGCTGGCGTTGGAGCGGTTGGCAAAACAAACGAGGGTGCCGCCGGCTTCCATGAAAGAGGTCAGGTTGGTGGCCACCAATCCCTGCGGCAATGCGCCCTGCCAGACGACCATTTGGTGATCAGTCCACTTCGTGTTGCCGTTCACCTCCAACGGCTCGATAATCTGGCTCACCTGATTGGTGTTCGCCGGGTCAGGAGCCGCGGCAAGGTCCAGGAAGCGCGTGGTAAATTCGTCCGCATCACCCACCACCATGGTGCTGGTGCGCGTAGGTTCGCCGTAAACAAAATAAGCCCGGTTGTCGCGCGGGTTCCCGTCATCCGTGTTGGTTAGCTCCACATAACCCCAACCGGAATCGGCATCCTTCGGCATTGGAAACTCGCCGCTCACCGCGTGAGTNGAGCCACTCACTTCGCCCAGCTCAAAATTNCGCACCGGCGTGGCGTTGGCGTCCACGGAAGGATCGTTAATATACACATCCACCGTCACGTCGCCACCGAGGGTGGTGGCGCTGCTCAATTCCACGTCGAGCTTGAGCCGCGCATTGTCACCGGCGCCCACGCGGGAAACCGAAGCCATGTTAATCGAGGCATTATCCGGCACGGAGGTGTTCAGCTCCAGCAACCGCACACCCACCTTTTGCGGCAACGCNTTGATGCGTTCGCTGATCTNGNCCCAGTGATCGCTGGCGTTGTTGTCCCAGTTGGATTTNTGCAGNTCGCTGGCAATCCAAATCTCGCCCCGNCCGGGNTTCATTTCCTCAAACCAATTCACCGCCGCCTCGAGCAGCGAGGGCATGTCCGCCGCGGTATCGGTCACCTCATTNCCCACGTAATTGCGAAACGCCTCGGAGCCGCCCTTTTCCAGCGCGGCGATGCGCAGCTTAACCTCATCCAATTGATCGNTGATATCCTTGGTGGCCTTCGTCTTGGCCGCTTCTTCTAGCTTGGCCTGTTCGGCTTTCAGCTCGGTNATACGTTGGGTCAGCTCGTGTGGAATTCGGTCGGTGTGGCGCAATACCACCACGCGCACGCCCCGCCCGATGCTATTGAGGTTGCTGACCATGGTGTCCACCGCTTCGCCGAGGCGCGTGCCGTTGCCGTCACTGCCGGTGGCGCCCATGCTCGTGGATTGATCGAGCACCACCAGAATAACGTCCGGCTTACTGCTGTACATGCCGCCGATAAACCCGCCGGCCAACGGACGGCTGAGCGCCATAATCAGCGCCAGCACAACCAATACGCGAAACATCAGCACCAGCCATTGGCGGATCTTTGCGTACTTGGTGCTTTTGCGGTTTGCCATGCGCAAAAACATCATCGCCGCCCAAGGCAGCTTGCGGTGCCGGAGACGGTTGAAAAGGTGAATCAGGATCGGCAGCGCGCCCAGCGCCAATCCCCACAACATGACTGGTGCTAGAAATGTGATCATTGGCGGGCCTTGGCGTGCATCTCGCGGTCCACGAGGAAGTCAGCGATGACTTTCTCATAGGATTGATCGGTGATCACGTTGCGGTAGTCGGCGTTATGTTTGTTGCAGCCTTCGTGAATTTTCACGAGGTATTCGTTGACGGACTCAAGGTAAAGGTCGCGGATAATCTCGGGCTCGGCCAGCAGCACGTCGCTGCTTTCCATATCAAGAAAGCGAACGGGCCGGTCCAGATCGAGATCCAGCTCCAGCGGATCCAGCAGGTGAAAGAGCGCGAAGTCATGCTTTTGAAAGTGCAAATGCTCAAAGCAGTTGAGCAGGTCGTCCAAGTCGCAAAAGCAGTCGGAAATAATAATCACCATCGCGCGCTGACGGATGCGCTCGGCAAACTGGTGCAGCTCTTTGACCAAACCGGTTTCCCCACGCGGCTCGGCACTGGCCAGCGTGTCAAAGATGTATTTGAGATGAAGCGGATTCCGGCGTGGCGGAATGTCTGAAACCACGCCGTCATCGAAGATCTCCAACCCCACCGCATCGCCTTGATGCACCAGCATGTAGGACAGAGTGGCGGCAATCTTCCGGGCGTAATCAAACTTGCGCATGCCTTTCTCGCCAAAAGCCATGCTCTTCGAGCAATCCACGATGACGTAACAGCGCAGATTGGTGTCTGCCTCGAACTCCCGTATAAAATAACGGTCAGTTCGGGCCAGCACGCGCCAGTCCAAAAGGCGGGGGTCATCGCCCGGGACATATTTGCGGTACTCGGCAAACTCCACGCTCGAGCCGCGGTAAGGGCTCTTGTGGGCGCCGACAATGTTGCCGACCATCGGCTGGCGCGCGTGCAGAAATTGCCCGGACAAACGGGATAGCACGTCGCCATCGAGGATTTCGCTGTAGGCTTCTTCCTTCAACGCAGGGCGGGGTCAGGTGTTCGTGGCTATTGGCTGGCCAGTGCCGCTTCCTTGTCGCGGATGTTCTCCAGCAATTTTTCGATCACGAACAAGCTGTCCACGCCTTCGCTTTGCGCCTGGAAGTTGGTGAGGATCCGGTGGGAAAGCACGGGCTTGGCCACCGCTTCCACGTCTTCCCAGCCCACCACATATCGTCCCTGCAGCACCGCATGCGCTTTGGCCCCACGGATGAGGTACTGAATGGCACGCGGGCCGCTGCCCCAGGTGACCCATTTCTTGATCCACTCGGGCGCTTCATCGCTCTTCGGACGGGTAAGCCGCACCATCTCCACCACATCATCATATACGTGGTCCGGCACCGGCACCCGCTCGACGAGCTCCTGATACTTTTGCAACGTCGGCCCGTCGATCACCTCGGTCAACTCGGTAGTGCCGCTGCTGGTTGTCTCTTCCGCAATCCGCCGCTCCTCGGCAAAGGTCGGGTACGACACGGTAATAAGGAACATGAACCGGTCCAGCTGCGCCTCGGGCAGCGGATAGGTACCCTCCTGCTCAATTGGGTTCTGCGTGGCCAACACGAAGAACGGCTGCGGCAACGCACGGTGCTCGCCACCGGTGGTCACGCGATGTTCCTGCATGGCCTCCAGCAACGCACTCTGCGTCTTGGGCGGGGTCCGGTTGATTTCGTCCGCCAAAATGATGTTGGCGAAAATGGGGCCCTTCACAAATTCGAAGCTGCGCCGGCCGGCCTCGCCTTCCTGCAGAATTTCGGTGCCGGTAATATCACTCGGCATAAGGTCCGGCGTAAACTGAATCCGGCTGAAGTCCAGACTCATGATCTTGGACAGGCTGTTGACCATCAGCGTTTTCGCCAGGCCCGGCACACCCATCAGCAGGCCATGGCCGCGGGAAAGGATGCAAATGAGCATTTCATCCACCACCTTGTCCTGACCAATGATGACCTTGGCCAGCTCATCTTTCATTGCGGCATACTGACCACGCAACTGGTCCACCGCCTGTTTGTCCTGGTCCGATACCTGTTGCGCGCCGCCGCCCAAACCGGGGGCGTCCGTGTCGAAGAGAATACGATTGTGCATAGTAAGCTTACTGCGTTGCCGCTGTTGGACGGGAAACCTAGCGAAAGACTCCACCGGCAACAACATTTATCCCAACAATCTTCGACAGCCTATGACACGACTTGAGAAGGAATGTGAACAAGCCATTTTCCCCCAGAAAACCTTGGCACATGCGAGGGATTTGCCGTAGGGTCTGCCCATTGAAGTTTGGCGGAGCATCGACACGGTGCACCCCGTCAAACGGACATCCGAAAATTCGGACTGCATTATGAAAAAATGGATTGCTTCCCTCGCCCTCGCGGGCCTCGCCATCACGCTGCTTTACGCAGTTGAACCTAAACCGGCCGCGCCGGCTCTTGACAAGGCCGGACACTGGAAGGCCTACGACGCTGCACTGAAGAAGGGCCTGCCTAAGACAGCCATCAGCCACCTCGAGCCGATCATCAAGGAAACTGTTGGCAAAAAACAGTACGCCGAAGCCATCAAGGCCATTGGCAAAAAGCACGCACTCGAGGGCAACATTCAAGGCAACAAGGCGCAGGAGAAGATACGCCGCATGGAAGCGGAGATCAAAAAGGCGCCCGCCGAGATGCAGCCTGTAATGGAAGCCATCCTGGCTAACTGGTACTGGCATTACTTCCAGCAGAACCGCTGGCGCTTCATCCAGCGCACCCGCACCGGCGCTGCGCCCAGTGAGGATTTTGAAACCTGGGACCTCGCCCGCATTTTCACCGAGATCGACAAGCAATTCACCAAAGCNCTCAGCCANCANGCNGTCCTCAAGAAAACNCCNGTGGCCGATTACNACGAGNTNCTNAACAANGGCACNGCNCCGGACAGCTTCCGGCCCACCATGTACGANTTCCTCTCCTACAACGCGCTCGCCTTTTACACCACCGGCGAACAAGCNGGNGCNAAGGCGCAGGACGCCTTTGAGCTGAAAGCCTCCAGCCCCGTCTTCGATACCACCGCCAAGTTCCTCGCGTGGGACATCAAAACCACCGACGAAGGCAACCGCCTCGTCAAAGCGCTGAAGCTGCATCAGGANCTGCTGCGNTTNCACNAAAACGACAAAGACAAGAGCGCCTTCATCGATGCCGACCTTTCCCGCATCAATCTCGGCAACAACAAAGCCTACGGCGAAGACAAGGGCGCCCGTTATCGTGCCGCGCTCGAGCGCTTCATCGGCGAATGGGCNGACCACCGCATCAGCGCCCGCGGACGTTTCCACCTCGCCCAAAGCCTCGACAGCGAAGGCGACAAGGTGAAAGCCCACCGCATCGCCAAGCAAGGCGCTAANGCCTTCCCNAACACGCCCGGCGGCGCCATGTGCCACAACCTCGTTAATCAAATCGAGGCCAAGAGCAGCAACATCAACATCGAGCGCGTGTGGAACAACCCGCAACCGGACATCACCATCAAGTACCGCAACGTGGACGAGATTCATTTCCGCGTGGTAGCCGAAAACTGGGAAGCGGCCATGAAACGCAAGCGCGGCAACCCGCAATGGCTCGACAACAACGAGCGCGCCGCCCTGCTCCGCAAGGAAGTCATCAAATCCTGGAGCGTAAAACTACCACCAACTAAAGATTTCCATGAGGCCGTGAAAACCATCAAGGCGCCAGAAGGCTTGCCCCAAGGTTTCTATTATCTGATTAGCAGCCATAACCAGAACTTCGGCGCTGCGGACAATGTCTGCTACTACACNAGCTTCTGGGCAAGTGACCTGTCCATCGTGATGCGCCAACGCCACGGCAACGGCAAAGTTGAAGGCTTNGTGCTNGATGCACTAAGCGGAGANCCAGTAGCTGGCGCCAAGATTCGCGCCTGGTTTCGCGACCGCAACGTACGCACAGAGGTGGCACCGACAACTTCCGATGCGAACGGCAAATTCTCCTTCAATGCTGTAAGGCGCGGCTACTTGCTACTGGCGTCCAAGGGCAACCAGCAACTCAGCACCGCCAACGATTATTATAACCACGGCAACATTGGCCAACCCCGCGCTTACGATCGCACCATATTCTTCACAGACCGATCATTGTATCGCCCAGGTCAGACCATTGAATTCAAAGGGCTCTGCTATCACGTTGATCAAGCTGGAGACAACTACCGCACAATTCCAAATTCCTTCGTGACCGTCAGCTTCCGTGACAGGAACGGCAAGGAGATTGCGCGTCAACAGCACAGGGCTAATGACTATGGTTCGTTCAGCGGCAAGTTTAACGCCCCAAGAGACCGCGTACTTGGCCGGATGAGCNTGCAGGTAGTTACTGGCCCGCGTGGCAGTTCCAGCATCAATGTAGAAGAATACAAGCGCCCAAAGTTTGAAGTAGCCATCAAGGCTCCTGAAGTTGCCGGCAAACTGAATGGCGAAGTAGCTCTTACAGGCAAAGCCACAGCTTATACCGGCGCTGCCATCAATGATGCCAAAGTCAAATGGCGCGTCGTGCGTGAAGTACGTTACCCCACGTGGTGGGGCTGGCACTACTGGTGGCGCCCAATGCCACAAGGCAAGAGCCAAGAGATCGCACACGGAACAGCCACCACCAAGCCGGACGGCTCCTTTGATGTAAAATTCACTGCGAAGCCGGATAACAGTGTGGCGCCTAAGGACGAGCCGACNTTCCGTTACACCATCTACNCCGATGTTACCGACACAACCGGCGAAACCCGGAGCGACGATCATTCTATCAATCTAGGGTACACCGCACTGCAAGCCAATGTCTCCGCTACTGACTGGCAAGTGCAAGGCAAGGACGTCTCCATCAATCTCACTACCACCTCTCTGGATGGTGTGGGACAAAAAGCTGAAGGCACGCTCAAAGTGTATGCCTTGAAGCAACCAAAGCAGGTAGAACGCGCCAAGCTAGTCAACCCTCGTAATGTTATCCCCTTCCGCCGCGGGCTCTTCGCTCCAGAGTTCAAACCTGAACCGGACGTGTCCAATGTTAACTCTTGGGAGCTGGGCGAGGTGATAGCCGAGAAGGGTTTCACCACCGACAACAGCGGACAATCTACCTTCGCCTTTGGCCTTAAAGAAGGCGCTTACCGCGTAGTAGTTGAAACACAAGATCGCTTCGGTAAAAAAGTTACCGCGCGTGCGCCAATCCAAGTACTAAACCCCAAGGCNGGCAAACTGGCCATCAAGGTACCGCACCTGCTCAAGGCGCCCAAGTGGACCGNCCAGCCCGGCGANGAATTCTCCGCGCTGTGGGGCAGCGGCTACGGNCAGGCCCGCGCGTTTATTGAGGTGGAACACCGCCGCCGCATCCTTCAGTCCTTCTGGACAGAACGCGGACTCACACAATTCCAACTGAAACAAGCCGTCAATGAGGCAATGCGCGGCGGCTTCACTGTTCACGTTACCATGGTTCGCGAAAACCGTGCTTACCTGAGCAGCCGCAAGATCACCGTACCTTGGACTAATAAGAATCTCACAGTGAAATGGGATTCTTTCAGGGACAAACTACAGCCCGGTCAAAAAGAAAAATGGACTGCAACAATCAGTGGTTCAAATGCTGAGAAAGCGATCGCTGAGATGGCAGCCGTTCTCTACGACGAGAGCCTTGACCAGTTTAAACCACATAGTTGGATGCAAGGCCTCAATGTCTTCCGCCAGGACTATGCTCCACTCAGTCAACGGTTTGAGAATCAGGCTAAAGGGATGTCACGCTTACAAGGCCAATGGGCCCCCCGAAAATTCAAGAATACACAGCTTAGCTACAGGAGTTTCCCGCGAGAAATCACAGCCAACCTTTACGGATACCGGTACTTTGGAAGTCGCGGCAGGCCCCAAATGGCATTTCGTGGCGGTGCACCCGGTGGCCCAGTACCAGAGATGGCAATGGAAGCGGAGGAAGGCGGGGTTGCAGCAGCCCCCCCAATGGCCATGGCAAAACGCTCCGCATCCGTGGCGCCCAATGCAACAGACGATATGGCAGCTGATGCAGCGGCGCCTGCGGGAGGCGNAGCTGCGAAACCGAATGACCCGGCCGCAGGCAATACTCAAACCGGACCAGACCTGTCACAGGTGACTGCCAGAAAAAACCTGAATGAAACTGCCTTTTTCATGCCGCACCTTGTATCCAACAAGGACGGTGAGGTGACCCTCGAATTCTCCATGCCTGAAGCCCTTACCAAATGGAAGTTCATGGGCTTCACGCACGATAACGAACTACGCAGTGGTTTCCTAAGCGGTAGCGCAGTCACCGCCAAGGATATCATGGTGCAACCTAACCCGCCACGTTTCGTCCGCGAGGGCGACCAGCTCGAGTTCACCGTGAAGGTGAGCAACCGCACGGAGAAAGAGCAAACCGGCAAGGTGCGCCTCACGTTCGCGGACGCACTCACCGAGGACAACGTCGATGAGCTGCTCGGCAATGCGGACCTTNACAAGACATTCACCGTGCCGGCCAACCAAAGCCGCACTTATAGCTGGCGCCTCACCGTGCCGGATGATCTNGGCTTCCTCACCTACAAGGCCGTGGGCGGCACGGACAAGGTCACCGACGGTGAAGCCGGCTTCCTGCCGGTGCTCAGCCGTCGTATCTTTGTCACCGAGAGCCTGCCGCTACCCATCCGCGGCCCCAAGACGAAGGAATTCAAGTTCGACAAGCTTGTCGCATCNGGCAAGAGCGACACGCTTAAGCACGANCGGTTCACCGTCCAGATGGTTTCCAACCCCAGNTGGTACGCCGTGATGGCCCTGCCCTACCTCATGGAGAGCCCGCACCCGAGCACCATGAGCACTTTCACCCGCCTCTATGCAAACGGCCTCGGACGCCACATCGCNAACAGCGATCCGCGNATCCAGCAGGTNTTCGACCAATGGCGCAACACCCCGGCCCTCGATAGNCCGCTNGANAAAAACCAGGANCTCAAGAGCGTGATGCTNGAGGAAACCCCGTGGCTGCGTCAGGCCAAAAACGAAAGCCAGGCCCGNCGCAACGTTGGCATCCTCTTCGAAAACCAACGCCTNACCAACGAGACNCAGGCCGCGATGCGCAAGCTGCGCGAAATGCAGTTCGCTGACGGCGCCTGGCCGTGGATGCCCGGTGGGCGCCCGAGCGATTACATCACCCTCTACATCACCACCGGCTTCGGCCGCATGCGGGCGATGGACGTGGATATTGATGCCAACATGGCCATTAAAGCCGTTAACCGGCTTGACGACTGGATGCACCGCACCTACCTGCGCATCCAAAAGCATGGCAACCTCGAGNNCAACAACCTCTCCTCACTNATTGCCCAGTACCTCTACTGCCGCTCCTTCTTCCTGAAGGACCGCGCCATTGCCCCGCAACACCGCGTGGCCGTGGAGTACTTCATCAATCAGGCCGTGAANAAGGANAAGGACGGCACNCAATACTTCCTGCGCCTCAGCCGCATGAACCAGGCGCAAGTGGCCATTGCAATGAACCGCATCGGCAAATTCCAAAAGAAAGCTGACTACAACCGCCTCTCCAAGCTCATCATTGCTTCCATCAAGGAACGCTCCGTTGAAGATGAGGAGCTCGGTCTCTTCTGGCGCGACCAAGAGCACAGCCACTGGTGGTACCGCGCCCCGATCGAGACGCAGGCCATGATGATCGAGGCCTTCCACGAGGTTACGCAGGACTTCAACGCCATGGAAGACGCCAAGGTGTGGCTTCTCAAGCAAAAGCAAACGCAGGACTGGAAGACCACCAAGGCCACGGCCGACGCCTGCTACGCCCTGCTCTTGCGCGGCGCCAACCTGCTCGCCAGCGAAGCCCTCGTGGAGGTCACCGTTGGCAACGAGAAGATCGAGCCCAAGAAGGTCGAGGCCGGCACCGGATTCTACGAGCACCGCTTCCTGGGCAGCGAGGTGAAATCTAGCTACGGCAACATCAAGCTCACCAAGCACGATGAAGGCGTGGCCTGGGGCAGCGTACACTGGCAGTACCTCGAAGACATCGCCAAAGTAACCCCGCACGAGGACACCCCGCTCAAGCTCACCAAGCAGCTCTACACCAAGGTGAACACCGCCAAGGGCCCCGAGCTCAAGCCTATGCAGGGCGGCCTCAAGCCTGGTGACGAACTCGTCGTGCGCCTCGTGCTCCGCACCGACCGCGACATGGAATACGTCCACCTCAAGGACCAGCGCGGCAGCGGCACCGAGCCGACCAACGTGCTCAGCAAATACAAGTACCAGGACGGCCTCGGCTATTACCAGATGACCCGCGACACCGCCTCGCACTTCTACATCGATTACCTACCGAAGGGAGTCTATGTGTTCGAGTACAGCGTGCGCGTGCAGCACAAGGGCGAATACCAAAGCGGCATGGCCAACATCCAGTGCCTCTACGCCCCCGAGTTCAACAGCCACTCCGCCAGCCATAAGCTGACCGTGAACTAGACTGTTGGAACAATAAAATCAACCGGGCCGGGTGAAATCCCCGGCCCTTTTTTATGATTAAAATTTACCGGCTGATGGCCCGAAGCTCATCAAGGTCCGTGAGCGGCACATCGAATTTGCCGACCGTGGGGTCATCCACCCGCACCGAGGTTTGGGCGAGCTTGAAGCTGCGCACATGAAAAAGCGAACCGTCCTCCAAAACCAATTCGTACAGGGTGGATTTCACGGGCTTGGCAGCCACCTCGCCGAGCACCAATGCCATCACCTGTTCTGTGCCGTACTGTTTCACGCCAAATAAAAGCGAGTGAATGGTGAACCAGTCGTCTTTGAATTGCTGAAAATCGCCTTCAATAAACTCGCCGTTTTGCAGCAGCACCCCCTTCCGCTTTTGGCGAAGCTTCTCGCGCCATTGGCGCGGCACCGGCTTAAACACGATGCGCGCCACATTCACGGTGGAGATGCGGCCGGGCATTGTGCCCGCCTCAAAACGCACCGAGGTATCGTCCGCCGATGTGACACGCCCGGCGATGCGCGACCCGCCCCAAGAAAAAACACCGAGTGTTTGTGATTCGTTCAGTTCCTCACCCGCGCTTGCCTCGGGAACCGGCGGCTCAAAAACCGGCCGCATGCGCGGACCGCCCAGCACGGCCACCGGCTGGTTGCGACTGCTCCATGTGGCCTTGAGGTTGCCCTGCCCGGCGCGATGCACGCTCTCCAACCGCACATTATAACGCGCGCCNCGTTGCAGATCCACANTGCCGGTGAAGGTGCGTTCGGTGCGATTGCTGAGGGAATTAATCACCAGCTTNCCNCCCACCCACAGGCGCACACCTTCGTCGGTGGTTACTTGAAAGGTAAATTCCTCCGTGTGCGGNGCCTCCAATTGGCCGGTCCAGCGGACACTGTAGTTTTTNTCCGGAAACGCCTTGGGCGGCTGCACGGGCTTAAAGTCCATCGAGCGATCCACCCGCAACANGGCGTCGCCATAAAAAAAACGGTTTTGAAAATACGAACCAAGCAGCCCGGGGCCGTCCTTTAATCCCTCGGGTGCCTTNGGCGAAACCGGATACAATTGCGTGGCCGCAATCGGCCCTTCCTGAAAGCCCGGCCCCTTCCACAACACCCGCGCACTGGCTTCGCCGTAGTTGTCGAAAAACTCCAGTTGAAACGGCACNCGCTTGCCGCCCTGCAGTTGCATTTTNGTTTTCTGACGAAAACCCGCCATGGTCTCCAGCTTGCCGAGCNTGTTTGTGCCGACCGTCAACTGGGCACCATCATTGGCCATCAGGGTAAACGTGTACTCACCGGTCACCGGCGCCTCCAGCTCGCCGGTCCAGCGAATGGAAAAATAATCGCGCGGCAGATCGAAGACCGGCTTGTTCGCGTACCATTGATGATCAATCGTCTTGTCCAGCCGGTAGATGACGCGCCCCTTGAAATTNGGACGGTCATGATATGCGCCCAAAAGGCCNAACCCCTTGCCGGCCATGGGCGCGCCCTTGGCGAACATTTTCGGATCCACCGGCGCATCAAACGTGGCACTCACCACGTCCTTGAGCGCAATCAGTTTGCCCGGCCCCTTGAGCGGCCCCACCGTCAGGTGCTCGGCGTCCGCAAACTGCACGAGCCCCGTGTAGCCTTGACCATCCTTGGTTGTGACCGTGCCCGCCTCAGCCGCGNCCGTCAGCACGAAAGCCGCCAGCCACNAAGTTGTGCGTGTAAATGCCATCGAAANGGTCGCCAAACNGGGCGGGCTCTATTTCTTCAGCCCGCTCTCGATCATTTTTTGAAAATCCGCGCGCGCGGCATCCACCACCGCCTTGGGCCCGGTCATTTTCACAAAGAGATATCCAGGCTTGGTGCCGAGTACGGCGGCGGTCATGCTGTAATTATCCTTCTTCACCTTGGCACCGAAAGGCGGGCCGACCATCAATGAGCCGGTGCCGAAAAGGTACGCCACAGGAATGTCGTTCACCTTGGCCTCCTTCACCTCCACCTTGGGCTTGGGCGCGGTGGCAAACTGGCCNGCCCAACGTTTGAGGTTNGCCTGCGCGCCGCCAGCTTGGCCGGGGCCGAAATAAAAGAACACGCACTCTGCCTTGGCCTCGCCGGCCTTGCCGGGCACGGAAAACTGCGCGGCACGCATGCGGCTGGCGGTCTTCTCCGCCTTCCACTTGGCGGGCTTGATAAANGTCTGAGCGCTAACCTTGAAAGTTTCGGCTTTGGGTTGATCCTCGGCATAGCCCAGCAGGCTGCCGGCAAAAAATACGCCCAACACGGCGCGTTGAATAGTTTGCCTCATGGCTCAAGCCATAGCGNATTTCCGCCGCAGCGTCAAATCATGCGCCTGCGGAATAACCGCTCTCCACGCGATTGGCCACGTCGCGATAACTGATATCCACCTCGTAAATGCTCTTGAATTTGCCGGCCGCATCCTCGTGCCGNCCCTGTTGCTCGTACACGCAGGCCAGCAGGTAGGTGGCTTCCTTGGTTTGGTCATCAAAACTGCGTTTCCCCTCGAGCGCTTTCTCAAACTGGCTCACCGCCATGTCGTGCATGCCGCGTTGCATGAAACATTGCCCGAGATAACACAGCGAGCGGTGTTTATGGCCGGGACTGTTTTGGCTGCGCTGAAAGGCCTGCACGGCCTCATTGAGGTGCCCCGCATGAAAGAGGCGTTCGCCATATTCGAAGCGGAATTCCAGCATGGTGGGAAACTTATCCGCCCGCTCGGCAGCGCTGGCGATCATGAACTGGTCGCGCTCCATCTCCAGTCCNTCACGTTCCGGTGTGCCCTCGGGATACTGCGCGATATCGTGATTGAAGCGCGCCTCATTCGCTTCGGCGATCGACCGGTCTATCGAAGAATCAATGACCGTGCAATTGTCCGTCACGTAATCAAAATACTCAAAGGCCCGGTCAAAGTCATGGTNCTCCACGTAGAGGCGCGCGATGTCCACNGCGAGTTTGAAATTCTCCGGCTCGTTCTGCAGCCGTTCCTCCATGTGATAAATCTTTTCTTCCAGNGCTTCCTCTGCGGTGAGTTGGGGGCCTTCATCCTGCTCCTCGCGACTGGCGGCCAACGGGTTTTTGCCCGACATCATGCCTTCATAGTTGCCGCGATAAATCGTCGCCTTGGCGGCNGTNTCCTTGTAGGCCTGTTGCAGCTCCTGATCTTCCGGGTTGGTTTGAGCCAGTTGCAACATGAGGTTTTCCGCCGTGTCCCAGTCGCCCAACATCTCCAGCGCCTCGCCCAGTTCCTTGGCCACCTCATTGTCCTTCGGGTTGGCCTTCTTGAGCAACTGCAGGCTGGAGATCATCGTCTGCGGATAATCCAGCGCATGCGCGGCATCCACNATTACCCGATGCCCNACNGAGCTGTAGGGATCCGCGCAAAGCACCTTCTCGGCNGAGTTCAACGCGCCAAAGTAGTTCTTCTTGGACAAGGCCAGCTTGGCCGCNGCCATGTGCGTNGCCGCCCCGGCGGAAGCNGCCATTTTGGCCAGCTTGCCGGCGCTCTCATACTTTTTCACCTGCGCCGCGCGCAACGCCATGCGGCAATCAAAAAACGCCGGCTCCTTTTCGAGCGCCATGGTCAACAGCTCCATCGCATAGTCGAAGTTCTTTTTCTCCAGCGTATCGTAGCCCTTTTCCCAGAGCTGACGCGCCTCGCCTCCGACTGATTGGTAATTTTTCTCCAGCATCGATGGATTATCGAAACGGTTACAAATAAAACCCGCTTCCGTAACGGNAGCNTACGGAATTCCATCCGACGGCGCAATGCTGCAGAATGCCCGTTATGCAGGAAATGCTTGCCTTCATNCGCCGCCTCGGCACAATGCGCCCCTCCCTGCGCGGGTGGCGGAATTGGTAGACGCGCTGCCTTGAGGTGGCAGTCCTTTCGGGGGTGGAGGTTCGAGTCCTCTCTCGCGCACCATTTTCTTTAATGCAACAACGGCAGGTCGTGCGGTTGCGAAATTAGCTCGGCGTCCAGATCCAGAAATGCATCCAGCCTTTCGTGCGCCTCGGCGTTGTCGATCCCACAAGCCATCAGCCAAAAGTGCGAGTAATGGTTACCCTCACTCTCGACCAATTCCGCATACAGGCCCGCCACATCCGGCTCCGTCTCGCGCAGGGCTCCGGCAAGGATTTGAAATTTNTCACAACTGCGCCCCTCCACCAACGATGCCGCAATCAGGTGATCAATCACCTGCTCCCGCCGCCCGCGCCGGATGGAGCGCATTAACCCGCTGATCCANGGGCTNCTATGCGGCAANCCAAAGGGCACCCCGCGCCGATCCAGCAAATCCAGCAGTAGGTTAAAATGCGCCANCTCTTCCNGCGCAAATTGGTTCAGCTCCCGCACATGCCCGCGCAGGTCCGGATACTTGATTAGGTTTAACGCACTAGTCGCCGCTTTGCGCTCCAGATGACAGTGATCCACCAGCACCGCGTCCAGATTNGCNAACACCTTCGGCAACCAACAATCCGGAATAGGCGCCCGCCACAAATGCATCGCGCAACNTAAATGCNCNATCGAATCTGGTCGAGACTGTTCAGCNCCNCGGCCCTCGACTTTTCATCAATTTGGCATTAAATTCCCCAGTATGAANGCCACCACGCGCCGCAGCTTTCTGCAGGGCACCATGGCGGCCGGGGCATTGGGGCCGTTGGCCGCGGGNGCTCAACCCAAGCCGAAATACACCGGGCCCAACCTCATCCTCATTCGCTACGGTGGNGGTGCCCGCCGGCGGGAGAGCATCGATCCCAAACACACCTACTCACCTTATCTGGCCCACACGCTGGCCAAGCGCGGGGTGGTATTTAACAACATGGTGATCGATCAGGGTGGCCGCAGCCGCAAGCTCAACGGCAAGGCGGTGGATACCAGCCACGGCCAAGGCACCATTTACATTATGACCGGCAGCTACAAGCAGCTGGCCACCGCCGGCGGCGGCGGGTTTGACGAACGTTTTGTGCCGCCCGTACCCACGCTCTTCGAACGCTTTCGCAATACCTACAACGTGCCCGAACACCAGACCCTGATCATCAACAGCGAGGACCGCAAACAGGAGGAATTCCTCACCTACAGCGCCACGCGCACGGCGCACCAACGCTTTGGCTTNGATGACCGCTGCCAAATTCTCAGCCTGTACCGATTCAAGCGTTTCCTCTTTCCGAAATTGCTGGCGGACGGCAAACGCGACGGCCGAAATTTGACCGCCAAGGACCGCCGGAAACTGGAGCAGGAACTCAAGCAACTCCAGTCCATNGACCAGCGCCGCAAGGATGTGGAGAATCAGCACCTCATCCAATTTTGGACCGATTGGCGGAAGCACTACGGCGACAGCGGCTTCAAGAANCCCCGNGGGGACCGNCTGCTCACCGAGCTTTCCCTGCGCGCNATGAAAACCCTNCGNCCCCGCATGTTGATGGTCAATTACACAGACTGCGATTACGTGCACTGGGGCATTCGCAGCCATTATTACAACGCGCTCGGCATCATGGATCAGGGCATCAAACAAATCGTGCAGGCGGCCGATATCGATCCTTTTTACCGCGACAACACCCTGTTCGTGGTCGTGCCCGATTGCGGCCGCGACAACAATCTGCTGGCGGACATCCCCTTCCAGCATCACTTCAACACTAAATCCTCCCATGAAATTTTCACTGTGCTGTTCGGCAAGGGCGTGCCTACCAGCCGCGCGTACGATAAGGAGGTGGACCAAATTCAGGTGGCCAGCACCATCGCGCGCTTGATGAATTTTCCGGCCATCACGCCTGAGGAAAAAACCAAGACAAACGTGAACGGCATTGAAACCCGCACGTTGCTTGAAGGCCTGGCATGAGCGAACCCCAAGACGCGGCCCCGCCCGTCCTGCACCAGCCCGCAACCTCGCCAGACGCCACCGCCGCNCCCAACCCGGTGCCNTTGCTGCGGAAAATCGTCATGGCTCCGGTGAAATTTTTCATCGGTGTGAGCCTCTGCCTCAACCTCACCACCAGTCTACTGGCCCTCGGCTGGACCCATCGCCTCGCCCAGCGTATTGCCCTGCGCCACTGGTGGAAACGCAGCACCCACAAATCCGAGGGAGGCAAATTCGAAGACTTCGCCCTTTGCGACGAGGCCACCGCCGGCCACGCCCACTGGCCCAATTGGTTCCTCGGCCAAAACTTCCTCAGCCTGTTGTTGAGCCCATTGCCTGACGGAAAAATTGGACCGCGNCTTTGGGATCTGTTCCGGGCCCTGACCGACAGCCTGCGACGCAATCTCGTGCTTGGCATTCAGGCCGCCTTCAACCTGTTCCTCCTCACCCTGCCCGCCGGCCTCATGTGGTGGTACGGCTGGGATTACGGTTGGAACATCTCCTTCTTCAAGGGGTACGAGCAATTCACCGTCGGNGTCACCACCTTTGCCGTCGGCAGTTTACTGTTCATCGGCACCATGTTTTATCTCCCCCTNGCCCAGGCCCGCCAAGCCGTGACCGGCGANTGGCATGCCTTTTGGAACATCGACCTCATCATCAACCTCATCCGCGGCCAATGGATCTGGCTGTTGCTGCTCTCCGGCCTCATCGCCCTGCTCTGCCTCCCCGTGTTGATCCTCAAAACCGCCCTGCCTTACAGCAGCGAAAGCGCCAATATCGAGACCGTGCCGCAGGCNATTGAGTTCGTGCAAAANTATGCATTTTATAGCGCGCTTTTTGTGTTNCCTGCCTACGTGNTCATCCGCGTGCTGGCTGCCAAAATTTACGCGCACGGACTGCTGCGCGCCGTGCAGGAAGACCGCGTGGATTTGCGCGACCTNNCCGAAACTGAGCGGGCCGCATTANAGCGGCTGGANCTCCTCGAAAGCCAGCCGCCNGTNCTTCAGCATTGGTTTTGGAAAATCGCCGGCTGGCTCGGCTCACGCATCGGGCAAATCCTCTCCGCGGGCATCCTCTTCTGGGTTTGGCTGGCGCTGGTGGCGGGTATTGTCATCTCCGAATTCTTCAGCTACCACGAAGCCGGCCGGGCCTGGTGGAACCAACAGCTCATTCAAATGCCGTGGTTCGATTACATGCCCACTTACATTGCNGANGAATATCCTGAGAAAGGCCTCACCAGTGTCGCCGCCCAGGTCGGCAATGCCATTTTTATCGCCCTGCTTACGATGTCCGTGCGCTACGCCTATCAGTTTTTTCGCGACCTGATCGCCAAGCGNCGACTGCCGGAGTAACTACTTGCGCCCCAGCATGCGGTCGAGAGAATCACTCGTCTGATGAATGAGTGCCTCGGGATAATGGGCGTACGGGTGAAAGTACTCAAAGGTGAGATAGCCCNCGTAATCCACGGCATCAAACGCCTCCATCACCGCCGGCCAATTGGTCGTGCCATCGAGCAGGGGACGGAAGGATTCCAGCGAGTGGTCGGTGCCGCTTTTGGTAAATTCCTTGAGGTGTACGTTTCGAATGCGCTTGCCGAGGATGGGGATCCAATGCTCGGGAAACTGAAAAAGCATGATATTACCCGTGTCGAAATGCACATGCACGTGGTCACTGTCGAAGCTGTCGACGAACTCATTCATCTCCATCGGGCTTAGCAAATAGCCGTTGAAGAAAATGTTTTCCATGTTCAAGTGCACCCCAAGTTTTTCAGCATTGGGCAACAACTTGCCGATGGCCTCGCGTGCCCGGCGATCGCACACGTCGTTGCGGGTTGGTTCATGATCCTCACGCCACGGCATGTGCACCGCGCCAGGGACGACCAGGAGATTTTCCGTGCCGAGATGATGCGCCGCCTCAGTCATCTTTCCTGCCAGCTCCATGCCGCGCGCGCGCTCCTTGGGATCGTTGCTCGTGAGCGGGTACGGCCAAAACAAGAATGAACACAACCCGCTGATGGCAATACCGATGCGCTCCGCTTCTCTACGGATAGCGGCAAACTCTTTCGGGCCGCTCTTGGGCGAGAGATCGCTCTCCAAATCATAGTTTAACTCGATACCGTCAAAACCCGCGTCCTTGGCCAGTTGCAGGCACTCCTTCAAGCTCATCCGGTCGGGATACGGAAACGCCCACAGGTTAATGGATTTTTTCATCTTGAACCGCTTGGGAGAAGCTTTGCGGGCATCCGGCGCTGCGTGGGCAATTGGCGCATTGGCAAAAGCTGCCCCGCCCGCTGCCGCAAGCGCTGTTTTGAAAATGTCGCGTCGATTCATTCCGCTGCCGGGATACGGCACAAATGGCGTGGTCATGTACCGAGGTTGCCACGCGCCCTGCTCCTGCGCAACGCCGATGTGCATAACTGCACCTTGCCGGACTGGCCTTCCCAGATACCATGATCCCAAGGAGGTGGGATGTTCATCCGGTGGTTAACTATATTTTTGCTGTGCGCGTCATGCCCACATGCAGCTCCTACGTCCACCGATAAATCCAAGGCGGACTACCACTTCCACATGGGCCTGAATTACTATCACGGCCTCGGAGATCAACCGGATTTCAAACGCGCATTTGAACATTTCAAGGCTGCGGCCTTTGCCGGCTCCGTTAAAGCCAACGGCATGCTGGGCCGCTGCCATCAATTGGGCCGGGGCACTGCAAAACGGCCGGAAGCTGCCATCGGGTTTTTCCAAAAGGGAGCCGAACTGGAGGATCCAATCGCGCAGTTTCACTTGGGCAATGCATTTCTGGAGGGTAACGGCGTATCTGCCANCCCAATCACCGCCCGGCGCTGGTATCTGAAAGCCGCCGAGCACGGTCACGTTGGCGCCATGGCCAACATCGGATCACTGTATGAAAAAGGCCAAGGCGTTCCCCAGGATGAGGCGCAGGCCCTCAAATGGTATCAGCAAGCCGCTCGCCTCGGCCTACCCGCCGCCCAAGCTGCTTTGGGCGCCATGCTCGCCAGCGGCCGCGGCATTCCGGAGGATCCCGTGCAAGCCGCTATGTGGTACGGCAAGGCGGCTGAACAAGGCCACGCCCGGGCTCAGTTCCTGTTGGCGGCCGCACAATTCCTTGGACGCGGAGTAACGCAAGACCCTGCGCAAGCCTTTCACTGGATGAGCCTTGCCGCCAATCAAGGCCATGAAAACGCCACGCTGCACCGCGACACCATCGGCAAAACTCTCACGCGCGACCAGCTTAATGCCGCCGCNAAATTGACCGCTGAATTTGANCAGCGACACAAGCCCCGGGAAAATAGTGCACTGTCCACCGCCGGCCGTTCCGCTACCGGTTTTTTTATCACCGCCACCGGCCACCTCATCACGAGTCATCACCTCGTTGCCAAGGCCCAAAAAATCGAGGTACACACCGGCGACAACTCAGTGCGTGCGCGGGTGTTGAAGATGGACCCCGCAAGAGGTCTGGCCCTGCTCCACGCACCGATGGACAGCAAACCGTTGCCACTTGGCATGACGCGGCCGCTGCGCCTCAACGAGCCGGTGTTCACCGTGGGCTTCCCCGATACCCAACCCAAAGCCAACGAGCCCAAGCTCGCGCAGGGCCGATTGACCAGTCTCACCGGCCCGGGCGGCAACCTCNGCCACCTGCGTATTAGTGNCCCCCTGAAACCCGGCAATTGCGGCGGCGCATTGGTGGACGACGGCGGACTCGTCGTGGGGGTGACTACTACTGAGCCCGGCGGCCAAAAATCCCCCAACCTTCACTATGCCGTAAACGGCACCGAACTGGTCGCTTTTCTCACGGATTCCCCGCAAATATTGACTGCCCTGCCTTCCCNGCGTTCCAAGCCCCTAACCTTTGCCGAAGCAATCCGCGGAGCCCAAGCCGCCACTGTTCTTCTCCGCGTCCAGCCCTGACCGCTGATAAGTCAAACATCCCAAACTTGACTTTCGCTGAAATTCGTGTACCAAACTCTTGGCCCTGCCAAGGAGGGTTGACACGAAAGAAGTGCATATGAGACGCGTTTCCACATTTGCGTTGTTGATTTTTGGCACCGCCGCCCTGTTGCCGTTGGGTTGTGGCGGCGGCGATGATGAGGCGGATGCCAATGGCTCCGCCTCAGCGCTCCCGCCCCTGCCGGAAGTTTCTAATGAACCTGTCACCACCGAGGACATCATGGCCCTCGCCTACAAGCTGTATCTGGGTGATGGCATGGAGCTCGATCACCCNCGCGCGGCCCGTCTCTTTCACAAGGCGGCGGCCAATGGTGATTCCGACGCGCAATTTGCTCTCGGCTGCATGTACCAAAATGGTCAGGGCGTAGACCAGAATTACATGATCTCTGCCAAGTGGTATTTGAAGAGCGCCCAGGCCGGCAATGCCAACGGCCAGTATTTCATTGGATTATCATTCAAGGAAGGCAGCGGCGTNCCAAAGGATCCGATTGAATCTTATAAATGGATCCACCTCGCCGCTGAGCAGCGGGTCAAACAGGAGCACATCGATGCGCGGGATCAGCTCGCCTTGCTGCTCACACCGGCCGTATTGGCCGAAGGCCGCCGGCGTGCCGATCAATACCTGATGTATCAGGGCATCGGCAACTAGCCCTCTTTATCCGATCCGTTTTTGAATAGCGTCTACATCATAGACGCACCCCCCCCAAGTCCCCCCGCTGGCAGCTTGCAGGGACGCCCACAGGCGGGTTTCATCGGGCAAGGCTGAATGCGGCGCCAAATCTACCCGTGAAGACCGCGCCTCCAGCCGTCGAGCGCCCTCCCCNAAATCAAATGTTTCATCTCCGACACCNACGAGGTTTACCGTTCCCGTGTTGGTGTTCCGATCAACCTCTATCCGAATCACATCCCCGTCGCGCACTTTGCCGAGTGGCCCACCAGCCAGCGCTTCCGGCCCCACGTGACCAATGCATGCACCGGTGGAGACCCCGGAAAAACGGCCGTCAGTAACGACCGCCACGTGTTTGCCAAATGGTAAAAACTTTAGCGCCGATGTGACTTGATACGTCTCNTCCATGCCCGTCCCCATCGGGCCGATTCCTGCGAGCACCATTACATCTCCGGCATCTATCCCTCCGGATTTAATAGTCGCAATAGCTGCACTTTCACTGGGAAACACCTTTGCCGGGCCTTCCATTCGATACACGCCATCTTCATCAACAACACTGGGATCGATCGCGGTGCTTTTAATCACAGCCCCTTCCGGCGCAAGATTACCGGAAGGAAACGTCACCGTACTCGTAAGGCCGCGCTCACGGGCGCGATCCGGAGTCATAATCACCTCATCCGGATTCACCCCTTCCTGTTCCTGCAAAACGGCGCGGAAACGCTCGCGCCTTTCGGAATGCTTCCATTCATTCAGCAAATCATCCCAAGTTNGNCCCTCAACAGTNGTCACTGTGGTATCGACCAAGCCCAGCTCCCGCAAATGCAGCATCACTTCCGGTGTGCCCCCCGCAAGAAACACATTCACCGTTGGATGCATGACCGGCCCGTTGGGCAGCACACTCACCAATCGCGGCACAGCGGCGTTTACCTCCTGCCAATCAGCCACGGTNGGCCGCANCAAACCTGCCGCATGNGCGATGGCTGGNATATGNAGNANCAAATTTGTACTGCCGCCAAATGCCGCATGCACCACCATTGCATTCCGGATGGCNGNNTCGGTGATGATTTGATTCACNCCNCNNCCGGNNGACTNCAAATCCTGGATCAAATCNGCCGCACGNGTGGCNANCTCCAGCCAAACTGCCGAACCGGANGGAGCNAATGCCGAGTGGAACGGTGCCAANCCCAAAGCCTCTCCCACCACNTGCGACGTGGCGGCTGTGCCAAAAAACTGGCACCCGCCCCCGGGCGATCCGCAAGCCTTGCAACCCAGTGTTGCCGCTTCATCCAACGACAACATGCCATGCGAAAAGCGGGCGCCAATGGTTTGCACCGTCCCGGCATCTTCCCCCTCGGCAGGCGGCAACGTCACGCCCCCCGGCACCAACACTGCCGGCAAATCGCCCNCCCCTGCCAACGCCATCATCATGGCCGGCAAACCTTTGTCACAAGTGGCGACCCCAATGACCCCCTTCCGCGTCGGCAACGANCGGATTTGCCGNCGCATCACNATTGCCGCNTCGTTNCGAAAGGGAAGGCTGTCAAACATGCCTTCGGTGCCTTGCGTCCGGCCATCACACGGATCGGAACAATGCGCGGCATACGGAACTTTGCCGGCCCCCTTGAGTTGATTGGCGGCCGCCTGCACTTGCAGGCCAATTTCCCAGTGGCCGGTGTGATAGCCCAGAGCAATCGGTGTCCCGTCAGGCGCGCGCACACCGCCGTGCGTGTTGAGAATCAGGTAGGCATCTCCAGCCAGGGCAGCCGGCTCCCAGCCCATGCCGGCGCTTTGAGTAAGCCCGAAGAGATCGCCGCTGGGTGCTTCACGCAGCTGCTCCTCGGTAAGCGGCAGTTGACCGGCAGGCCCTTCGCCGCGGGTGCGGATCTGATAAATGTCACCCATCGTCAAATGACCGTGTTATCCGGAATGACTGTGCTCTTTGGAATGATCACAATACCGTCCCGCACATAATACAGACCGCCATCGCAATTCTCCTCCTTGCCGGCCGGGCTAATGATGCAGTTGTTTCCGATGCGGGCATTTTTATCGATGATGGCATTTTGGATTCGGGTATTGCTGCCGATGCCAATGGGCGGCTCGCCGGCTTCCGTGCGCTTGGCGATGGAGGCCTTGGACTCATAATNATCCGCCCCCATCATCACCACGCGTTGCAGCATCGTNCCGTCTCCCACCAGACTGCGGACCCCAACAATGCTATGGCTAATTTGGGCGCGGTTGATAATGCACCCGTCACTGAGCACGGCATGATCAATGGCGGCCCCGTTAATTTTACTGGCGGGCAAAAATCGCGGGCGNGTGAAGATGGGCGCCTCCATGTCGAAGAAATTAAATTTCGGCANCTCACTGGCAGCATCTAGATTGGCCTCAAAAAACGTNNGGATGGTCCCGACATCTTCCCAGTACCCTTGATACACATAAGAGAAGGAACGGCATTTCTGAATCGCCTCCGGGATGATGTGTTTACCGAAATCAATGTGCTCGCTGTCGAGGTACTCCAGCATCACGTCACGGTTGAACACATATATGCCCATCGAGGCTAGGAACTGGCCCCCATCATTTCCCAGCTTTAGATCTGCGCGCGTCTCAGATGGAATCCGCAGTGAATCAATTACCTGCGCATCCTGAGGTTTCTCAACGAACTCCCGAATCTGATGGTGTTCATCTATCTGCATGATGCCGAAACCGGATGCCGCCTCACGATCCACCGGGATAGTCGCCACCGTCAGCTCCGCCTCATTTTTAATGTGCTGATCGATGACTTTGCGGAAATCCATGTTGTACAACTGATCCCCGCTAAGAATGAGAAAGTAGTCAAACCGGTGATTGAGAAAATGCCCCACATGCTGCCGCACCGCATCGGCTGTGCCCTGATACCACGAAGAATCCGAAAGCGTTTGCTCGGCCGCCAGCACTTCCACGAAACCGCGTGTGAAATGATCAAACTTATATGACAACGACACATGCCGGTGCAGCGATGCGGAATTGAATTGGGTCAGCAGGTACATCCGCTTGATGCCGGCATTTATGCAATTGGAAATAGGGATGTCGACCAGCCGATATTTGCCCGCCAACGGCACGGCCGGCTTGGCCCGTTCACGCGTGAGGGGGAAAAGCCGCGTGCCTTGTCCGCCACCGAGAATTACCCCCAACACCCGTGAGGCATCAACACTCTGTTCCTGTTCACTTGGCATGAAATCGTCTTGCCCAAGGCACACCCCTTGCCCACGATGAGCGCGGCCAACCGACAGTGCAATGGAATGGCTCACCCTAAACCCAAACCTCATTCGGAAGCGACAAAAATCCCATGCCCAACCCTCCCCACCGCATCGGCATCATCGGCGGCAGCGGCCTGTACAACATCGAAGGCTTTAAAAATCAAAAATGGCGCACAGTCAAAACGCCGCTAGGAACTCCCTCCGATCAACTCCTGACCGGCAACCTCGCTGGCCGCGAAGTCGCCTTCCTCCCCCGCCACGGCCGTGGGCATCGGATCATGCCCAGCGAGCTGAATCATCGGGCGAATATCTGGGCCATGAAAAAGCTCGGGGTGCAATGGATAATCAGTGTCAGTGCCGTCGGTTCGCTGCAGAAAAAATACAAGCCGTGCGACATTGTGCTGATTGATCAGTTCCTCGATCGCACCAAGCAATCCGCTAACCACACATTTTTTGGCAATGGCATTGTCGGGCATGTTGCGTTCGCTGATCCGATCTGCGATGAACTACGCCAACTCCTTCTCAAGAGTGCCCGCCGCAAAAAAGCCCGCGTGCACAACGGCGGCACCTACGTGAACATGGAAGGCCCCGCCTTCAGCACGCGCGCCGAGTCACTCACCAATCATCGGCTCAAGTACGATGTGATCGGCATGACCAACCTGGGCGAAGCCAAGTGCGCGCGCGAAGCGGAAATCGCCTACGCCACCATGGCAATGATCACCGATTACGATTGCTGGAAAACCGACGAGGCCCACGTGACGGTGGAAATGGTGATCGAAAACCTCAACCGCAACGCCGCCACCGCCAAAGCTGTCTTGGCCGACGTGCTCCCCCGCATTCCCAGCGAGCCCGCTGATTGGCCATGCCATTCCGCTTTGGAGAATGCGATCATGACCGACCGTAAAGTCTGGCCAACAAAGACAAAGAAGGCGCTCGAGCCGTTTTTGGAAAAGTACCTTTAGGCTACTTTTTCAGTTTCGGTGGATACGCCTTCGGACCATCCTGATAGACGATGCCGCGTGTTTTGGTTTTCATCCGGTATATTTTATCGAAACAGGTGATGTACAGGTATTCCATCTTGAAGCCGCCGAACGCCACGCTCGTGATCCCCTTGATCCCCGGTGGCCCCGGGATGACTCCACTGATGCGACCGGTAGGATCGAAATACTGCACGCCCAACTCCGTGGCCACATAGTAACGCCCGTATGCATCGGTGATCATACCATCGCCTCGGCACGACGGTTGAAATTCCGGCAGGATCGTCCGTTCCGGTGATGGCTTCGGCTTGCGGCGCATGGTGATGTACGGCTGCTTGTGCACCAGCGTGCCGTCCGGCTCAACGCGAAACGCCCAGCAATGTTTGCCGCGAAAATCCGACACCACCAGCGTTCCCTGATCCGGTGAAAGACAGATACCGTTGGGCGCCGTAATGCCCACGTCTGCCGGTTTCATCTTGCCCGTCTTGATATTAAAAAACGTCACCTGTTTCTTGGGCGTTTCCGTGAAATACAAATAGCCCTTGTGCGTCACAACCAAATCATTTGGCCGCACGTCCTTGGCGAGCACTGTCATTTTGTTGGATTTCGGATCAATCGAAACCAATTCCCGCGTCTTCGCCCGGCACGCATAGATTTTGCCATCCGGACCAAACTTCATCCCACTGATGCCCGTCATGCCCTTGAGATACAGGATCACCTTTCCTTGAGGGATGATCTTGTACAACCCCTGCTCACTGCGCATGTCGGAATAATAAAAATTGCCCTCCGAATCTGCCGTAGGCGCATCCGTAAATCCATGGTCAAAGGTCGTCAACTGCCAGCCCTCATCCGGGATCAACACCTGCGACAATGGCATATCCTGCGCCATCAACATCCCCGTCAATGCAACCCACCCCGCCAGAAAAAATCGTTTCATCTTTAATCCTTCTTCACGTGATCCGCCCACAGCCATCTCAGGGCATCGGGCATGAGCACGCCGCCGTGCTTTAGATCGTGTTTCCCATTGCCATACTCGAAGCGGTGATCCCAGCCCATGAACTTCAACGCCGCCGCCATCTGTTCATTGGCCAGCGGCCAGTGACCATGTAAGTTGTCGAGGTCATTGCGACCGGCCTGCAGATAAACTTTCACCGGTTTTTTCGCCGTTTTGCGAATCCAACTGGGATACACGTGCCCGCCGCGGATATTCGTGAAGCTGCCGATCATGCTGTACACCTTGCTAAAGGCATCCGGCCGCTCCCAAGCCACCGTGAAGGCGCAGATACCGCCGCTGCTGGCGCCACAGATCCCGCGGTCCACCGCCTTGTCTGAGAGATTGAATTTCTCTCCCACCGCCGGCAGCAACTCCTCAAGCACAAAACGTGCGTACTGATCGCCGAGCGAGTCGTATTCGAAACTGCGATTGTTAGCCCGCCAGCGATTCTCCGGGAATGTCTCACCACGATGGCCGGGATTCACAAACACTCCGATCGTTACAGGCATTTCACCTTGGTGGATGAGATTATCAAACACCACGGTCGTCCGCACATCGCCGTCTTCCTTCAGGTATGCGTGGCCATCCTGAAACACCATGACGCACGCCGGCTTGTCGGCCTGATACTGGGCTGGCACATACACGGAATACTCGCGCCGCGTGCCCTTGAAAATCGTGCTTTCCAAAATATGTGCAGTCACCTTCCCGCGCGGCACACCTTTCTGCGGTTCGGAGTCCTTCGTCAGCTTGTATTCTGGAATCTTCGGCTTCGGCTTAATTTCATTCTTCACTTCGGCCG
>PBFV01000023.1 GCA_002718935.1 Verrucomicrobiales bacterium | reverse complement strand
TCGATGTATTTTTCCGGGTGCTTAAACTTCGTGGTCAACACGGCGCCGCCTTTCTTGGCGAGGCTGTCGTGGAAACCCTCGCGCGGACGCCAGCCGTAATTGCCGCCCTTCACGATCAGATTCACTTCCTCCCAGAAATCCTGGCCGACATCCGCCGCCCAAAAATCGCCCGTCTTACGGTCAAAACTCATGCGCCAAACATTCCGCAGGCCGTACGCCCAAATCTCCGGCCGGGCGCCCTTGCGCTTCACAAAGGGATTGTCAGACGGAATGCCGTAGGGCCGCGCGCTGGTCGGCTTGTCCACGTCGATGCGCAGGATGGTGCCCAGCAGCGTGCTGAGATTCTGCGCGTTGTCATGCGGATCCTCACGGTTGCCGCCGTCACCGTGCGTGATGTACAGCATGCCGTCCGGGCCAAAGAGGATGCAACCGCCATCATGATTCCAAAATGGCCGCGGGATCGTCAGCAGCTTGCGCTCAGTGCTCAGGTCCACCGTGCCGCCTTTGCCCACCTTGAATTCACTCACGATGCTACGCAGCGGTTCGTGCGCCGAATAGAACATGTACACTTTGCCGTTCTTCGCAAACTGCGGATGGAACGCCATGCCGAGCAAACCTTCCTCGTCCTTCACGTACGGCTTGCGCTTTTCAATGTCGAAAAACGTCGTCGTCTTTTTGCCCTTACCATTCTTCGGCAGCACCAGCACTTTGCCGCGCTGCTCCATCAGGAACGTGCGCCCGTCGGGCAACTGCTCCAGCCAAAGCGGCCGCTTGAATTTCAGGTTGGGATAGGCATTTACCAGTTTCAGCCGAGGGATCTCCGCCGAAACATTGCCCAAAACCGCCAGCGCAAACAGCGCCGACAACAGTCGAGTGATGGAAGCAAGGGATTTCATCGCCGCCAATTCAAGGCCGCGCCGCGCCGCTTGTCAACTACGACCAACGCCAAAGCCGCGCCACCAGTTCACTCGTGCCCGCCACCAGCGCCGGCAGCCCCACTGGCCACGGACCCGCCAATAACAAGCCCGCACCCACCATCACCAAAGCCGCCGGCACCAAGGGAAACATCATCGTGTCATTCATCATGCAGGCAGCGTATGGCGCATATGGGACATTGGCTGTCTTACATGCTTATGAACTTCTAAACGGTTGCAAACCGGTTTGCCCGGCGTAGACTCAATGGCATGAAAACGATCGGTCGTCCGATACTACTGGCCTTGTTGGCGGGCGTTTTGACACTGCCTGCGGCCGAGCCGCGGTATCAACTGCGCAGCCTCATTCAAAATGACGGCTCGCTCATGCACATTCGGTTGGACACGGAGACAGGCAGGACATGGCGGCTGGAGCGCTTTTTGAAAAACCGTATCAGCACCACCGTCGCCGGCAAGGGGACCGAAGGCAAACTGCACAATATTACGCTCAAGCAAGTGCCCGTGCTAAATGCATTTCGGTTAAATGAGGCCTTGGAGACCCTTCAGGCGATTATGAAACAAGCGGCAGGCAAAGATGCTGTGCCTTTGATTTTCCAAGTGCCCTTGGCCAAGCCGCCGGTGGATGCGGACAAACTCAACGGCCGACTGGTGCCGCCGGCTCAGCCGCAANNNGGGGTGGTTCCGCCGGTGCGAGATGCCAATGGGCGGCTGGTGGACCCCACGACGGGCCTGCCGATCAGGCCCCTGNCGGGCATTCGCGTGCCGGGGATTGATCCCGCAACCGGACTGCCATTGCGCCCNGGCCAAGTGCCACCCGNGGTGGTTCCCGGTGGGTTGCCCGGAGGCATTCCNGGTCTGCCACCGGGANTAGGTGGATTGCNCGGTGGAATTCCGGGCATCGGCGNATTGCCACGTCCACCGCGCGTGGGCGNGGTGCAGGATGCCACCGCGGTGACGGTGCGCGGCTGGCGGAAGCCGGTGGCGAATGTGAATATGCTCAACCTGCTGCCGTTACTGCTNAATTCATTGAATGAACCCTTACGNTGTGTGATCGATGAGGAACGCGTGGTGTTCATGCCCGAANCCGCGGTTCTCACCTTGCGCGGNGGCAAGACNTCCCGCCCCGAATACGAAGAGCGCTGGGTGGAAATNAAAGCAGACAAAAAATAGCCCCCGCACCCACCGNCTCACTCTACGGTTTGCGAACAAGTCGGCGTTGATTGCGGGTCTGGCCGGTGGTTCATTGCCTGCGAACAAGTGAACGACTGGAATTTTCAATCACGCGGCCACCAATGCCACGCCTGCGAACAGCCGTTTGAGGATGGTGCGGATTATCATACGGTGTTGGCTTATGAAAACAGCGAGTTCGGGCGGCGCGATATTTGTGCAAGTTGCTGGGCCAACGAAGGGGAGGGAGCCGCTGAGCGTAAAGGATTCATTTCNCAATGGCAGGGCACCTATGAAGCGCCGCCGCCCGCGCCGCCTGAGGCGATTCAAAAAGACACCGCCGAAAGCCTGCTGCGCAAGCTGCTGGAAACCGGCGAGCCGCGNTGGCGNGAGGCCAGCTACATTCTCGCTGTGATGCTCGAGCGCAAGCGCCTGCTCAAGGTGAAGGAGCAGTTGAAGGAAGAGACCGGCCGTGTGTTTGTTTATGAACAGCCCAAGACNGGCGACCTGTTCACGATTCCGGATCCGGTGCTGAAAATGGAGGAGCTGGAGCAGGTGCAAATTGAAGTGGCCGCTTTGCTGGAGCACGGTCTGCCGGTGGAAGGCGNAGAGTGGCCGCCGNTAGAGGTGCCTGCGGAGGAAGTGGCTGAGACCACCGAGGCGACTGCGGAGGAATCCGAATCAACACCAACTGAAACTGCCGAGGCGGCGTCCTGATCTATGCCCGGCCGGCGGTCATTGCAGAAGCGCCTGGGGTACATGTTCAAGAAACCCGAGTTGCTTGAGCTGGCGCTCACGCATCCATCCTTGAGCCACGAGCAGGGANCCAAGCTCAACAACAATCAGCGGCTGGANTTTCTGGGTGATGCCGTGCTCGGCGTGGTGATCAGCGCGGAGCTGTACCGGAAATTTCCCCATCGCGACGAGGGCACGCTGTCCAAGGCGCGCGCACGGCTGGTGTGCGGCCCGACATTGGCCAAGCAGGCCACGGCAATTGGCCTAGGCAAGGAGCTGGTGCTCAGCCGCGGCGAGGAACGCAGCGGCGGCCGCACCCGCCCGGGCGCCTTGGCGGATGCCTTTGAGGCGTTGGTTGGCGCGATATATCTCGATAGCGGCATCACGCGCGCGAAACAATTTATCCTCAACCGGTTTGCCGACCAGTTGCGCGATGCCGATGCGCGACAGCACTCGGACAACCCCAAGGGCGAGCTGCAGGAAATTTTGCAGAGCAAAAATGCGGTGGCCCCGGAGTACCGTCTGCTGGAGGCGGAAGGGCCGGATCATGANCGNTCGTTTGTCTGCGCTGTGCGCCATTGCGGCAATGAGCTGGCGCGCGGCAATGGGAAGAGCAAGAAGGCTGCCGAGATGGCGGCGGCCGCGGCGGCGATTGAACAACTGCGCACGAAGTCCCCGAAGAGCAGGCGTTAACGCCCTTTGAAATTGACCCGCGCGCAAGGCTCCTTTACCGTGCCACGGCTTTTGTTATGGCAACCAGCGAATTTCAGAATAATTACCTGATCCCCCACGTGGTGGAGCAGACCAGCCGCGGCGAGCGCGGATACGACATCTATTCCCGCCTGCTCGTCGACCGCATTATTTTCCTCGGCACCGCGATTGACGACACGGTGGCCAACACGGTCATTGCCCAGATGCTGTTCCTGCAGATGAGCGACCCGAAGAAGGACATTCACGTGTACATCAACTCGCCCGGCGGCCACGTGTCCGCCGGTCTGGCGATTTACGACACGATGCAGTTTCTCACGTGCGACGTGAACACCTACTGCATCGGCCAGGCCGCAAGCATGGGCGCCGTGCTGCTGAGCGGCGGTACCAAGGGCAAACGGTTTGCGCTCCCCAACGCGAATATCATGATTCATCAGGTACTTGGCGGGGCGCAGGGGCAGGCCACGGACATGGAGATCCATGTTAAGCACATGCTCGGCCTGAAGAAAACGCTCACCGAGATTCTCGCCAAGCACTGTGGCAAGCCATACGACGAGGTGTTTGAGGCGTGCGAGCGNGATAATTTCATGAGTGCCGATGAGGCCAAGGAGTTTGGNNTNGTGGANGANGTGGTGGCNTCGCGCAAGGANGTNCCGACGTTGCCGGACAAAACCTCCGTGGACGACAAGTAAACNGCCATGGCCCGAGGACAAATCACCCTGTGCAGTTTCTGCGGCAAAAGCCACGCGGAAGTGCGCAAGCTGGTGTCCGGCCCGGGCGTGTTCATCTGCGACGGGTGCGTGGAAACNTTTAAGCAGGTGCTCGACAAGGAACTGGCCGCNGAGGAGACCAAGGCCGCCCCGCNGTTTCAAATCAAGCAACCGGCCGAGATNAAGGCCGAGCTGGATCAGCACTGCATCGGGCAGGATGAGGCGAAGAAAACCCTCGCCGTGGCCGTGCACAATCATTACAAGCGCATCCTTCACGAGACCGCCGAAGAAGCCGAGGGCGATGACGCGCCGCACGCCGGCGTAGAGATCGAGAAGACCAATATCCTGCTCATTGGTTCCACCGGCACCGGCAAAACTCTGCTGGCCCGCACTCTGGCCGAGGTGCTAGACGTGCCCTTTGCCATTGCCGACGCCACCACACTGACCGAGGCCGGTTACGTGGGCGAGGATGTCGAGAACATCATCCTGCGCCTGCTTCAGGCTTCCGACTTTGACGTAAAACGCGCCGAGCGCGGTATCATTTACATCGATGAGATCGACAAGATCACCCGCCGCACCGAAAATGTCTCGATCACCCGTGACGTTTCCGGTGAGGGAGTGCAGCAGGCCCTGCTGAAAATGCTGGAGGGCACCGTGTGTGCTGTGCCGCCGCAGGGCGGTCGCAAGCATCCGCAGCAGGAATACATCCGCGTGAACACCCGCAACGTGCTGTTCATTTGCGGCGGCGCCTTNGTGGATCTCGACAAGACCATCCAGCGCCGACTCGGCAATCACGTGCTCGGCTTTGGCGCCATGGAGGAACAAATCGAGGCCGCCAANAAGGGCCGCGACGCCCTGCGCCANGTGGAGCCCGAGGATCTTATTTCGTTTGGATTCATCCCGGAATTCATNGGCCGCCTGCCGATGGTTTCCGTGCTGGAGGAACTCACNGAGGATCAACTCGTCGCCGTGCTCACCGAGACGCGGAATGCGCTTACCAAGCAATATCAAAAACTGCTGTGGCTGGAAGGCGTGGAGCTGGAATTCACGCGCGAAGCTTTGCACGGACTGGCGGCGCAAGCCATCGAGAAGGGCACCGGCGCCCGGGCCTTGCGCGGCCAGCTGGAACGCCTCATGCGCGATCTCATGTACGAGATCCCCGGCAGTGACGACATTGAGGCGGTGAAAATCACCCTTCCCGCCGTCCAGGGCAAAGCCAAGCCGACCGTCCGGCGCAAGCCCAAGCAGGCTGCCGCCTGAGCCGCATNCGCGGCCCCATCCTGCCCCCGCATGAATGCCCCTGAATCCATGTCCCATCACGTCGCTCAGCATGTCGCCGCCATGCCGCCCTCGGGTATTCGCGAGTTTTTTGAACTTGTGCAGGGCCGGCCGGATGTCATTTCGCTGGGCGTGGGGGAGCCGGATTTTGCCACGCCATGGCACATTCGTGAGGCAGCGATTTTCTCGCTCGAACGCGGACAAACCAGCTATACCTCAAACCTCGGCTTGCTGAAATTGCGCGAGGCCATCGGCCAGTATGTGGCGGAACAATTCGGGCCGGCCTACGATCCCGGCGAGGAAATTCTGGTGACCGTGGGCGTTAGTGAAGCGCTGGACCTCGCGCTGCGGGCGCTGATCAACCCGAGTGACGAGGTGATTTATCATGAACCCTGTTATGTGAGCTACTCGCCGTCCATTGCGCTGGCGCACGGCGTGCCTGTCCCGGTGGCTTGCCAAGCGGAGGATGGTTTTGCCGTCACGGCTGCCGGCATCGAGGCCGCCATCACCCCGCGCAGCCGGGTGTTGATCCTGAATTTTCCCACCAACCCCACCGGCGGCACAATGACGCGTGAGGCCCTGCAGCCCATCGCTGAGCTGGCGGTGAAGCATGACCTCATCGTGATCACGGATGAAATTTACGCCGAGCTCACTTACGAGGGAGAACACGTGAGCCCTGCCAGCCTGCCCGGAATGCGCGAGCGCACGCTTTTCCTGCACGGGTTTTCCAAGGCCTACGCAATGACCGGTTTTCGAATCGGGTTCGCCTGTGGACCGGCGGAGCTGGTGCAGGCCATGACGCGCATTCATCAATATTCCATGCTGTGCGCCAGCATCGTCAGCCAGGAAGCGGCGCTGGAAGCGTTCCGCAACGGAGCCGGCCCCATGTCGGAAATGCGCGAGGCCTATCGTCAGCGGCGCAATCTTATGGTCGACGCGTTCAACGCCATGGGCCTCGCCTGCAATCTGCCGCGCGGATCATTTTATGCGTTTCCCAGCGTGGCGGACACCGGGCTGGATTCGCGCGAGTTTGCCACCCGCCTGTTGCAGGAGGAAAATGTGGCGGCCGTGCCGGGCGACGCCTTCGGGGCCAGCGGGGCGGGTTTCCTGCGCTGCTGTTTTGCCGCCAGCCTCGGGCAGATCGAGACTGCCATGGATCGCATGGCGCGTTTTGCAGCTGGCCTNAAAAAATAAAAAAAGGGCTGAATCGCTCAGCCCTTCTTCANAAAAATTGCTTCCGGTTTTAGCGGAGCAGTTGCTTCTCCAAGTAATGCACGGTCTGGCGCACNTTGGCGTCAATCTCCATGCGATCCTTCACCAACCGGCAGGCGTGCAGCACTGTGCCGTGGTCGCGGCCACCAAAGGCCTCGCCGATGGCGCTGAGCGAATGCTCGGTAAGCTGGCGGCTGAGGAACATGGCAATCTGCCGTGGGAAGGCGATGTTTTCGGGCCGGCGCTTGCTGGTCATGTCGGCCATGCGCAGGTCGAATTTCTCNGCCACTTTCTTTTGGATCACCTCAATNGTGATGGTGTGGCGGCCNTCTTCCTGCAGAATCTCGCGCAGCAGATTTTCCACCACGTCATTGGTGAGATCCTTNCCGGTGAGGTGCGCATANGAGGCCACCCGGATCAGCGCGCCCTCGAGNCGGCGGATGTTCGTGCGGATGCGGTTGGCAAGGAAGGCCAACACGTCCTCCGGAATCTCCACGCCCATGCTCTTTACCTTGTTGCGCAGGATGGCCAGACGCGTTTCCACATCGGGCGGCTGCAAATCCGTAACGAGCCCCCACTCAAAGCGGCTCACNAGTCGGTGCTCGAGGTTTTGAATTTCACTGGCCGGCCGGTCACAGGTCAGCACGATCTGCTTGTGCGCCTCGTGCAGTGCGTTGAAGGTATGGAAGAACTCCTCCTGAATCCGCTCCTTGCCGGCGAGGAACTGGATGTCATCAATCAACAACACCTCAGTTTGCCGGTACTTCTTCCGGAACTTCACCAGTTGGTTGTCCTGAATGGCGGCAATGTAGTCGTTGGTAAATTTCTCGGAGGAAACATACGACACCTTGGCGCCCTTTTTATTGGCCGCCACGTGCTGACCCACCGCGTGCAGCAAGTGTGTTTTACCAAGGCCGGTGCCACCGTAAAGGAAGAGCGGGTTGTACGCCTTGCCCGGCTGCTGGGCCACGGCCATCGCCGCCGCGTGCGCAAAGCTGTTGTTGTTGCCGACCACAAAAGTGTCGAAGGTGTTGCGCGGGTTAAATATCAGATCGCCCTCGCTCACTTTCTTGGGCGCGGTCTTCTTCGAGCGGGACGACTTCGCGGGCAGCGTGGCCTCGCCATTGCCATCGGCCACCTTGAACTTGATGTTCAACTTGCGGCCACTCGCCTGCGCCAGCGCGTCCTGCAACAGGTCCATGTAATTATCCTTCAGCCACACCTCAGAAAACTCGTTGGGCACCTCGAGGGTGATCGACGATTGATTGAGGGAAACAGGCTGCACCGAGGAGAACCACAGGTTGTAGGTCTCGGTGTTGAGAAGGGTACGGATTTGTTTGGTGGTCTTGGTCCAGATTTTATCGACAGTCGCCTGCATCGTTTACTAACTCGCTAAATGTTCAAAATGTCAGTTCACCGGCCGGAACCGGCGCGGGCCTTGCGACCCGCAGGTTGGGTTTGCCCCCGGGGGGGCAGTAGCGTTTCCGCCACTCTGTTCACAGTCCGAAATTGCTTCCTTCCTGCCAACACGCCTCACAGCTCCGAGAGCCGTGAGGCTCGCTTTGCTGGGACGCGGAGACTTTGTAGGCGATGCCTCCCGCGCCAACCACGCAAAGCTATTAGACCTTGTTCGCGACTTGTTCACACCGACCATTGCCGCTTGACAGGATCGCCGCTCCCGCCTGTTGGCTGCCTTTTTGAACAAAATAATTCATTTCAGTATTACACCAAAACAAAGCGCGCCGAAAACCGTTGCGGACTAGAGAGAGGCTTCACCGGTGTCGCCCGTGCGAATTCGCACGGATTGCTCCACGGTGCTGATGAAGATTTTGCCGTCACCAATCTTGCCGGTTTGCGCCGCGCCCTGGATCGCCTTCACGGCGTCCTCCACGCGGTCCTCGCCAATCACCAGCTCGAGTTTTAGCTTGGGTAAAAAATCCACAGTGTACTCACTCCCACGGTAAATTTCCGTGTGCCCCTTTTGTCGACCGAAGCCCTTGACCTCGGAGACCGTCATGCCTTCAATCCCGATGCCGGTCAACGCTTCCTTCACGTCTTCCAGTTTGAACGGTTTGATAATGGCATCGATGCGCTTCATTGCGTACAGGTTGAGGGGCGATGTTAACAACTGGCCGAGGCGTGGCAACCGTGAATCGATTTTTCTAAAAAATAAATTTTCAAGTTTTTGTTAGATTTGGATTTGACGCGATTCAGAAAGCAGCCTCGACACCATCCAAATTGCCCGATAAACCAGACCGCCAATGGGTTGGATCTATCGCAACTGCCTGCAGCCGCTCCTCTTTTTGCAGGAATCCGAGGCCGCGCACAACCGTGTCATAGGCGGCCTCTCGCTGGCTGGGCGGTTGCCGTTGGTACCCATGCTTACTGATGCCGTTTACGGCGCGCCGGATCTTCCCGTCACTGTCGGCGGCTTGCGATTTCCCAATCCGATTGGCCTAGCCGCCGGGATGGACAAGCACGCTGCTGCCGTGCCGATGTGGGAACGGCTTGGGTTTGGTTTTGCCGAACTCGGCGGCGTGACGCAGCATGCGCAACTGGGCAATGACGCACCGCGTATGTTTCGCGCCGTGGAAGATCGTGCATTAGTCAACCGCATGGGCTTCAACAATCCCGGCGCCGAGGCAGTAGCCGCCGCACTCAAGCAATGGCGCGCACGTGAACAATGGCCGGCGCATCCCATCGGCATCAATCTCGGCAAATCAAAAGTCACTCCGCTAGAGAAAGCCGCAGCAGACTACGCGTTTTCGTTTCGAACACTACAGGGCTTGGCAGATTTCTTTGTCGTCAACGTCAGCTCCCCCAACACGCCCAACCTTCGCCAATTGCAGGACAAGAGCGCGCTGGATGAAATCCTGCAAACCCTCCGCGAGGTGAACGCCGATGTGCCGTTGTTTATCAAGATTGCCCCCGACCTTACTTGGGAAGCCATCGACGACGTACTTGAGTTGGCTACCACCCATTCCCTTGCCGGCATCGTCGCCACCAACACCACCATCGAAAGACCGGATACCAACGACACCGCCTGCAAAAAAATTTACGCCGAAACCGGTGGCCTCAGTGGCGCGCCCTTGCACGATCGCAGCACGGAAGTGATCGCGCACATTTTCAAACATACCGAGGGCAAGCTGCCGATCATCGGTGTAGGAGGAATTTTCACCGCGGCTGATGCGTGGGAAAAAGTCGCCGCCGGCGCCAGCTTGGTGCAGGCCTACACCGGCCTCGTCTACGAAGGCCCCTCCATCGCCGGCGACATCGTGCGCGGTCTCAAGACTCGCATGGAAAAAGAAGGCGTGCGTTCGCTGAACGAACTTCGAGCTTAGCTCCCCCTTACCAGCGCAATAATCCGCGCGCTGGTTTCCTCAGGTGCTTCGCCGGAATTATTAATCACCGTGGCGCCGTCTACTTTTTTCAACGGCGCGGCTTTGCGAGTGCTGTCGCGTTGATCGCGGGCGGCGAGGTTTTCCTCCACACCATCGGCATCGCGCCGGGCTTGGCGCACTTGGGCGGAGGCATCGAGGTAAAATTTGTGCGGTGTGTCCGGAAAAATATTCGAGGTGATATCGCGCCCTTCCATCACGAGGCTGCCGAATTGCACGCAGGACCGCTGACGTTCCTTCATCCAGTCGCGCACAAACGGCACCTGTGCCACATGGCTCACCACCGCGCTCACTTCGCTGGAGCGGATTTCCTCCTCGGGGAAATAGCCGTCCACCTCCAACCACACACTGTCACCGCGGCGCACCAATTCCGCCGGCCAATCGCGGCACAACTTCTCCACCGCGGCGGCATCCTCCACATTCGTGCCGCTTTGCAGCGCGTGCCAAGCCAGTGTGCGGTACATCGCCCCGGTGTCCACGTACACAAAGCCCAGTTCGGCGGCGATGATCTTGGAGTTCGTGCTTTTGCCACTGGCGCTGGGACCGTCGATGGCGATGACAATCGGGTCGCTCATGATTCAGCAAATAATTCTTCTCCGGCCAGCGATTGCCCTTCGGCATCGCGGATCTCCGCACCCAATCCATCGGGCGGAGCAGCGGCCAGTTTCTGGAAAAAATTGGGGAACGTCTTCCGCACACAAGCCGGATTGCGCAGGCGCATGCCGGGTACTTTTAGCCCGAGCATGGCAAAACACATGGCAATGCGGTGGTCATTGTACGTGTCGATCTCCGCACCGTGCAGCTCGGGCGACGGTTCCACGTGCAACGTGTCGCCTTCCTCAGTGATACGCGCGCCGCACTTGGTCAGCTCCGTGCTCAAGGCCTCCATACGCTCGCATTCCTGCACCCGCAGGCGGCCGAGGTGGGTGAAGCTCGTCGGCCGATCGGCNAGTGGCGCGAGCACGATGGCGGTCATGATGCTGTCGCCGAGATCCGTGCTGCGCGACACCTCGCGCGGGGCNNCAATGAACCGCGTGAATTGCGCGTCAATCTGCCAGCCGGTNANNGGCCAGTTCGCCACNTCCACNCCTTCNGCNAANGCNTTCACGCCCCANAAATAACTGCCGCTGGANGCATCCGGCTCGATGNCAAATGTGCCNCCNGNNTNTGGNAANNCCGCGATCAACTCCTGNGTCATNCGCACATACGGCGCCTCNTCNAGGNNTNCCCCNCTCATGTTCACCCGCCANCCGCTNGTGNTNGCCGNNAGCAACANNGCACTGGCGAACTGNGAACTCTNNAGCAGNCTCACCGTCCCCTCNGCNTCNCGCGGCCCACTCCCGTGGATNACGACNGGCAGTTTGTCATTGGGNGACTCGACCGTGTANCCCAGCGCGCGCAAGGCCTGAAACANCTCGGCTTGNGGGCGTTCGTGCATGCGATCGATNCCGTGCANTTTCACGGTGCCTTCNCCCAGGCAAACGAGGGCCGNNANAAAACGNGCCGCCGTGCCGGCNTTGCCNACNTAAATTTCNNCGGGNAAATGCNGAATGCGNCCGCCTTCGCCGCGCACNGTGATCGTGCGGTTNCACGGCTCNGCGGGATCNTCCNCCACGGTCACGCCAAANCCCATCGNNTGCANCGCGGCCACCATGATNTGGGTATCCTCACTCCACAANGCGCCNGNNANNGTGGTTTCGCCNTNNGCCAANGCGGCGAGNATGAGGGCGCGGTTGGTGATGCTTTTNGANCCGGGCACNGTNACGTGCGCCTGCACCNGCNNGGNCANNGGCACGATCTCGATGAGGTCGGGCAANGCCATTAGCGATTCTCCAAGCCCGCGATCCAGTCGTCCCGNTGCTTNTTGCCNTNGGCGAAAAANTTTTCCAATGCCNNCGAGTCGCGCGCGNCCAGCGCTTCCTTCAGGTCGGACACTTCGGCTTGAAGTTCATCNAGCGCGGCAGCGATGGCTTCGGCGTTGTCGAGCGCGATGTCGCGCCACATCTCAGGCGAACCGGACGCCAAGCGNGTGGTGTCGCGGAAGCCGGTGCCGAGGAAATTGTTTTCTCCCGCGCGTGGTTTGGCGAGCACGGCATTCACCAGTGCGCTGGCCAGTACGTGCGGCAGATGGCTGGTGCGCGCGCAAATGGCGTCGTGATCGGCTGCCGATAGATTCACCACACGACTGCCGAGTGCNGACCAAAATGCCGTCACCGCCTCCACGGCATCCGCGGGGCTGGCGTCAGAGGGCGTCACCGCGCACACGGCGCCTTCGAGCAAGTCCACCCGCGCATGGNCCACCCCGGCTTTCTCCGAACCGCACAACGGATGGCTGCCGATAAAGCGCGGNAAGACCGGCTCCACCGCCGACACGACCGGCCNTTTCACACTACCGACATCGGTGATAATAGCCTCCNGNGCNAGGTGCGGCTGAATCTGTTCNGCCAAATCGCTNATGCCGCCNACCGGCGTGCATAAAATCACGAGCCCCGCATCCGCCACAGCCTCGGCAAGATCAAGCGTGGCGTCATCNACCGCACCGNCCGCCACGCATTCCTNCANACTCTCNGNNCGGCGCACCAAGCCGGTCACCCGCCCGGCCACGCCGCGTTCACGGGCGGCCAAGCCCACGGAGCCGCCCAAGAGGCCAACACCGATAAGAGTTATTTTTGGGAATTGCACGGGCGGAGATAATGCGCCGGGGACCACCGTTATCAATGCTGAAATTTAAGCAGCAGCTTCGCGAACACGCTCAAGGATCACCTCGGACAAATTCGGTTCNCGGCCTATGGATTCAGNATACCATACAAGCTTTCCTTTTCGCTCGGTGGGATTGTTCCAAGTAGGTTGATTTGAATCCAGACGCTTTTTGACCTGCTGTTCTGTATCGCCGAGCAAAATCGGAATATCCTCGACGGTATGCAAGCCATCCGCGATAAAGAAAGGAACCATGACTATGTGTCGGGATTCGGTCGCTTCATAGCAATCTTCGATCAATGGTGCTTCTTCCATAAATGCAGATTGTACGTCCGCATATTCGCTTTTTTTATTTATCAATTCAACCTGNGCTTCAATTGCTTTCCTGGAATTCGCATTTCGTTTAGTCCCATGCCCGGCAATAATTAAACAAATTTCACTAGGTTGGGGCTTTTTGGGAAAAGGATGTTTTTCAACGATCTCTTTTGCCCTACCCACCAGTAAGTCGGTCATAGTGTAATGTGTTCCGACCGGTTTACAATAGATGATCTCCTTTCCATTGAGAACCGCACTCCTAGGATAATTGCATTCTCCAATGGGACAATCACACTGGCCTTTGGTACAGAGGCCTAGATGAAAAGGTATAATTTCCTCCGTGAATTGCCCTTCACTAATTGTGACTGGGGCAGCAAAAATACGTTTCCCATTAAGATGCTTAACTGCATCAGAAATACTCGGCTCTTCCAATTTAAATGCGCATTCTACCTCAGCAAAAAGTTTTCGCTGTCCCAGATTGGCAGCCAACCGGCGAGTCGGCTCACTGGATTGGGAATTTACGGTGCTACCGTGTGCAATTAACAGGAGTGCATCATTGGTGAAATCTTCCATGTTAACTCAAACTAACGCATGTAAATCAGGAACCAAAAGCTGTGCGATAGAGTTGATCAAAGTCTGAGGCGGCAATGTCACGTGGATTGAAGCTTGCTGTCCACTGGCCAGCCGCTTCTTCAGACAAATTACCTATTTTATCTTCAGTCACCCCACATTGATTCAAACTACATGAAAGACCTGCCGCATCCATGAATTCCTCAAGTATAACAGCCAGTGTTTCGTGAGCTGGCGCGCCATTGGGCGAAGGTGCTCCGGAGCATTCCAACAGTTCAGCATAAATTTGAGAGATGCTTTCATCTTCGCCATTGAAGCGAACCACGTGAGGCAGCATCAAACCAACAGCTTCCCCGTGGATCACATCAAAATGTGCCGTCAGAGGATTGGCCGCCGAATGCGCAGCACCAAGCATGCTATGCTCAATAGCCGTACCGGCAAAAGCAGCACCAAGCAACATCCGTCCACGGGCCTCAAGATCATCAGGCGCTTGAAGGACACGCGGCAGACTTTCATTGAGCAAACCGAAGGCCACACGCGAGTACTGCTGCGAAGTTTCGTTTCGCTTCCGTGTGACAGCTGATTCCACCGCGTGGGCTACAGCATCGATACCGGTGCAGGCGGTGACGCGCTGAGGCTGGGAAAGGGTTAGCTCAGGATCCAGAATCGCCACCTTGGCCATTGCCTTGGGATCTCCGCAAGCCATCTTAGCGTGCGTGACTGCATCAGAAATGAGCGCAAAACTTTGGCATTCACTGCCAGTGCCGGCAGTAGTGGGGATGGCGATGAGCGGCAGCATCGGCTTGGAAGCCTTGCCGACCCCCCAGTAATCCTTCATCTCACCGCCGTTGGTGAGCAGGAAATTGCACCCCTTGGCCGTATCCATGGAACTACCACCGCCGAGGCCGACAATGAAATCAATGCCCTCACTGCGGGCTAGTTCCACACATTCTGCGACGCATTCGGTTGTGGGGTTTTCCTTAGCCTGATCGTAAACGGCAACTGCCAAACCGGCGGCCTCAAGGCTGGCTTGAGCACGGTCCACATGACCCACGGCGCGAATACCCGGATCAGTAACAAGTAGCACATTGCTAGCACCATGTTCGGCCGCCAATCCGCCAACCAAACTGAGCTTGCCATTGCCAAACACTAGGCGCATGTGCAGTTGAGCATCAAAGCTGGACTGCTTGGCAAGTTCGGCGGGAGTGCTCATGGGTAGGTCAGACGCCGGTAATTGGAATCGTGTTTAATCAGGCAGCCAAACCAATAGACCGGCGCTTGTACAGGAACTCAAACATGTTGCCTTCGTGCGGTTGATCCCAGGATATTTTCATAGTAGAGATTGGCCCAAGGTTCAATCGCTCGATCAGTGGCGAGGCCAAGAGGTCGGCGTGGAACGCCTGATCTCTGGTGATAGCAGTGACCACCAGCGATTCGCCCATTTGGTTAAGCATCTCCGCCTGCGGCACTTCTACCACACTGGCATATGGGCAGAGAAACTCCCGATTCGATAGCGGATGCTCGAAGGATTCACAGAAGACAATTGTAGGACGCAAGTATGTGCCACCGTCTGCCACCGCTTTACGGCTGCCATCCCGATACTTGGCGGTCATCTCCTCGCAACCAGGCTCTTCGAGATCTGCATCAATCGCACCATCAATCCATTCACCCATTTTCGGATTGGCAAAGCCAGAAAGCTTAGCTTCGGGGTGATCAACCGTGGTTGGTTTTACGGGACCAAGTTTCTGCGCCAGAGCATCGGCAATCTCACGCCCATACTTAGGCACAACGACCGCCGAAGCGTTGACACAAGATCGGCCACCGTTGTCGGCGATAGATCCAGCAATCAAGTCTATGTGATCTCGCCAGTTTTCAATTTCGTCGTCTCCGATNAGAATTTTACTCCAACCTGGGCCGTGAATCTGAATGGCNGGATTGTTTGCGTATTGGTCTGTTGTACTCTTATCACCAAAGATCAATGCGCGTCCGCAGCGGTTAAGAATATCCGCGGCGCCCTCGTAATCGGTTGGATAAAACCCAAACGCCTCCTTTGGGCAACCAGCTTGAATGAAGGACTGGATCAAGCGAATCGGCGTCCAAGGTTCATCACGGCCGGGCTTCATGATGATCGGTGTTTTCAGCGCAATAGCCGGCAACCACAGTGAATTTACCGCAGGCGAGTTACTAGGCATAACTAAGCCAAGTGCCTTAGAGGTGGGATAAAAACACACCTGCGTGCCAAATTGCTCGCCTACACCATCGTCCAGAATAGAGGGATCGATACCACGAGTAAGCCCATTCAGCACGACATCCATGTGGGTGAGAGCGTAATGGATCTTGTCCATATTGCGCCTTACCATCACGTGTGGCAAACCACTGGTCGAGGAGAGTGTTTCGACGTAATTCTCTGGCGACTGGGTTTCACCTTCAACACCGATCTGCACATCGCCATTGAGAAAAATCTCGCCAGCCTTAGCCCCGATAGCGATGAGTTCAGCCGTCGTAAATCGGCGCAGTGCCGCCCGCGCCCCTTCAATACATTTGAGGTCGCGCCTTATCACGCCGGCGTTCACCTGACTCACGGTAGCCTTTACCGCACCATCACGATAATCGGCTACTTCAAATTGGTTGAGGCTCACATACGGTTTACCCAAACGTAGACAGGGGATGTGTGGGGTAGCCATTTTAGTAAACTCCCTCCACGATTTTGTTTTCCATAGCGCCAAATGGTCGAACCTCTGCGACACCGTCCCAAGGATCATTATCCCAAGGAGCACGGCGAATGGCCTCATCACGCTCCAAAAATCGCGGCATAAAGAATTCTTTTGTCAAGGTGGTGAGTTCTACGCGGCCCCACTCATCATAATCTACTAGGCTTTCGGTCTGTTTGGGATTCACCACCCGCAACACGGCGCGGGGCTGCGGCGCGTGATAAGTGATGGAGTAATCATTGTCAGGACCAAATGGTCGATGGCGGGCCAGCCCCATAAGGGTGTTACCGTATGTTGGAACAAAACCGATTTGGTTCTCGCAAATCTCCTCAACTAGAAAACGTGTGTACTGTTTGTCCATCGTTGTACCACCACAGAACACCCCTTTGATGCCCGCCTTGATGAGATCCTTCCTTTCCGCCATGGCCTCTAGAAGCTTTGGCGTGGTGAAGAGAGCACTCACGCTACGGTGTTTGAGAATAGTGGTGGCTTGATCAATAACGTGGTCCATGTAGGCACGGGCTTGGTCGAACTGCTTGGAGGCAATTAATCGCTTAACCCAACGNGGGTCGAGATCCACAAAGTAACAGGAACATCCACGTACATTAGCTAAATGCTCAATCGCTAACCGCAGACGTCGCGGACCTGTTGGGCCAACCATCATCCAATAGTGATTCCTAGGGAAGTGATCGTCGCTAAGTGTTTCCGAAAAAGCAGTATAATCGATCTTGTAATCCTCCCAGCCTATACGCTGCTTGGGCATTCCGGTGGTGCCACCGGTCTCGAAAATACTGAANGGTTTCCCATCATAAGCCTTCGGGCGCCAGATTTCATTCGGCAAGTCTCGCAACCACTCATCCTGAAAATGAGGGAACTTAGATATGATGTCGTCAAAACAGTTGATTTCATCAGCCGGGTTCCAGCCTGCCTCCTTGGCCCAATTAAGCCAAAAGGGGCTTCCGGTCTCGGGCGAGAAATGCCACTTAACAATTTCGGCAGCGTGCGCATCAAGCCGCGACTTTGCCTCCTGCACTTGTTGATCCAATTCAGCCATAAATTCTTTTTCCTGCGGGGCGTTAATGTTGCCCAAGCGGTTGCGCTCGTCACGCCCCGTTTTGGGTGCGCGGAAAAAAGCGGTTTACCAAACGCGATTCCGGTGACTTGCTACACAAGGAACCTATTACTAGTGCCGCGGACGAGGCCAATGTAAGAGGCGCCACCGGTAACATACCATATACCGCAAATGCCTTATTTGCCCCGTAACCAGACTGGTG
>PBFV01000022.1 GCA_002718935.1 Verrucomicrobiales bacterium | reverse complement strand
GGCGGGGTGAATTACCTGTTCGATGCGGAAGCCTGCGCGGTGCAGTACGGCTGGACCGGTGCGTTTCTCGACGTGGGCCCGGATCGCAAAGGCCGCGGCGGCCGCCACTGCCGCATTTTGGGCCAACGCTTTGAGGTCGGAGCGCTGGGCGCTCTGCAGGTGGGCGATGCAAAACCGGTCTTCGAAGGTTACAGCCGACTGACGGCGCCGGAGATGTTCTATCGCGTCGGAAATGCCCGTGTGCGCCAGCTGATCACGCTGCATGCCGGCCTGGCCAACGGCGCGCTCAAGCGCGGTCTGCAATACACCTTCAAGGTGGCCGATGCGAAAGGCAACGTGACCTTTCGCCTGAACCCCGAGCAGGTGGTGGCTGAGGCCAGCGCCGGCAAATGGAGCGCTGACAAATCCACGCTCACCCTCAGTGCCAAGGATGCCGCTGAATTTACCCTAACCCTTCTCCCCAAGAAATAGCATGAAATTGATGAAATTATTCGTAGCCGCTTTGGCTTTCACTGTGGTGGCCCAGGCCGCGCGGCCCATGATTAAACCCGCGGGATATCAAGTGGATGTCGTGAATATTCCAAAGGAAATCACGCTCGGTGTGGGTGGCATGGCATTCCTGGACCGGGTGAACATGCTTATTTGCACACGCGAAGGTGAGGTGTGGAAATTCAACACGGCCACCGGCAGTTGGTCGAAGTTTGCCGATGGCTTGCACGAGAGCCTTGGCCTGTGGATCGACCAAAAGAAGGGCGAGGTGTTCGTGATGCAGCGCCCGGAACTGACTAAACTGGTGGACACGGACAAGGACGGCCAAGCGGACCTTTACCAAACCGTTAACGCCGGCTGGGGGCTCACGGATAATTACCACGAATACAGCTTTGGGCCGGTCCGCGATTCGAAGGGGAATTTTTACGGCACCCTCAACACCTCACTCAGCTGGCCGGGTTGGGCCGGCAGCGACAAGTGGGACAAGGCGCGGGTGCACGATTCCAAGATGGGCCGCGCGGCCAAGTATCGCGGGTGGTCGTTTCAAATTACCCCGCAGGGAAAATTTGTTCCGTACTCACTCGGCATGCGTTCGCCAGCCGGCATCGGCATTAATGGCAAGGACGAGATCTTTTACACGGACAACCAGGGCGACTGGAATGAAACCTCCACCCTGCATCACGTGGTGAAGGGGCGTTTTCACGGGCATCCCTCCTCGTACTTTGATCACCCCAAATATATCGGCAAGGATCTCAACAAGATTTCCATTGAGGACTATAGCAAGCTGCGTGCGCGGCCGGCGGTGTTCATTCCGCACGGCGAGCTGGCTAATTCGCCCGGTGAACCGGTGTTCGATACCACCCACGGCAAATTCGGCCCCTTCGCCGGCCAGATTATTCTCGGCGACCAAACTCGCTCGAACCTCATGCGCATTCACCTCGAACGGGTGGGCGGCGAATATCAGGGCATGGTGGTGAACTTTATTTCACCCCTGCAAACCGGCTGCATTCGTGGCGTGTTTGGTGATGACGGCACGTTTTGGGTGGGCCAAACCGGCCGCGGCTGGGGTTCCGTGGGGGGCAAACAATTTGGATTGGAGCGTGTGCGCTGGGATCGCACCGTGCACCCCATGGCCATTCATCACATTAGCCTTACCAAGACCGGGTTTGACGTGCACTTCACCTTGCCGCTCGATCCCGGCGAAGGCGCGAAGGCTGACAACTACGACATTCTTGAATATGAGTATCAGTACCGCCCTCAATACGGCTCCCCAAAGAGCAAACAAAAAAAGATGAAACCCACCAGCGTAACCCTTTCCAAGGATCGCAAGGTGGCGCACCTCACCGTGCCGCTCAATGCTGAAAAGATTTATCAATTCAACCTGAACGGAAACCTCAAGTCCTACGCCGGCGCCGGGATTGCCAACCGCGTGGCCTGGTACACCGCCAATCGATTGCACAAATAAAATTCCCCATGAAAAAAATCACCCTACTCGCGCTGGGCATACTGGGCTTCTCAGTTCAGGCCGCCGAACCTCTCAAAGCCCTGCTCATCACAGGCGGTTGCTGCCACGATTATACCAAACAAAAAACCATCATCAGCCAGGGTGTCAGCAAGCGCGCCAACGTGAGCTGGACCATCCTCCACGAGGGCGGCACTGGACGAACCCACCGCTTTTCCATCTATCAAAAGAAAGATTGGATCAAGGATTTCGACGTCGTCGTGCACAACGAATGCTTCGGTGCCATTGGCGACAAGGCTTTTGTCGAAGGCATCGCCACCGCCCATCGCGATTCCGGCGTGCCCGCCGTGGTGCTGCACTGCACCATGCATAGCTATCGCGCGGCAGACAAAATCACCGACGAATGGCGTAAACTCCTCGGTGTCACCACAGTGCGCCACCAGCAGCACGTGGCCGTGGACATCAAAAATCTCCAACCCAAGCACCCCATTATGAAAGGGTTTGGCGAAAGCTGGAAAACTCCGAAGGGAGAACTCTACGAGATCACCAAGGTTTGGCCCAACACCACCGTGCTCGGCCAGGCCTACGGCATTCGCACCAAGAAAAACCACGCCTGCATCTGGACCAACCAATACGGCAAAGCCCGCGTCTTCGGCACTACCATCGGTCACCACAACGAGACCATGCAGAGCGAGACGTACATCAACTACCTCACCCGCGGCCTCCTCTGGGCCTGCGACAAACTCGACAAAAACGGCAACCCCACCAAAGGCTACGGTCCCAGCAAGTAGCCGTAAAAAATTGACTTTTTAGTAAAAATACCCTATTGCCCTCACCGCAAGGAGGGTTAAAACCCATTAGAAAATCCAACGGGCGGGCTACGCCTTTCCATAAATAAACAATACACTGGCCAATGAGCACTTCAACAACAGACGAAGCTGGCAATAAGGTCCTTTTTTGGGGCTGTTTTATTGCTTTGGTAACCACAGCGTTTGCCTTTATCAGTCGCATGTTTCTAATCGGAACTTGGTCGGATGAATTCGGCTTGGATCCCGCGCAGGCAGGGCGTTTGGCAGGGATCGGTATTTGGCCGTTCGCCGTCAGTATTATCGGTTTCAGTTTGGTGATTGATCGAATAGGCTACAAAGTGGCCATGTATTTTGCCTTCGGGTCACACATTATTTGGGCGGTCATGGCGGTGAGTGCCTATTTTATTTCCCAAGGAGGAGACAAAGCCACAGCTTTCAACCTGATCTATTGGGGGAGTCTGATTTGTGCTTTGGGCAACGGCACGGTAGAAGCATTTATCAATCCAGTTGTAGCCACCATGTATAACAAGGCGAAGACCAAATGGTTGAATATTCTTCATGCGGGCTGGCCTGGTGGTTTGGTTATAGCCGGGATGATTACAATTTTCATCGATCACGTTCCGTGGTGGATCAAGGTGGGCATGATTGCCATCCCTGCGGTGGTGTATTTGTTTATGCTCATGCGCTGTGAATTCCCCGTTAATGAGCGGGTGGCTTCAGGCGTGAGTTACCGTGACATGCTTGGTGAGTTTGGTGTGCTGGGAGCAGTTGTTGTGGGTTTTCTCGTTTCCTTGCAATTAATCGACTTTGCCTCCGGCGGTAACAGTGCTGACTTGGCATCCAGTAGCAAATGGCTGTACATTGGCATTGGTTTAGCCATTGTGGTTGGTTTTGGGGCATACACAAAACAATGGGGCCGACCACTGCTTTTTCTGCTGGTTCTCATCCACATGCCATTGGCAGTGACTGAAATTGGTACAGATGGCTGGATTGAAGCCATCCTTAAAGGAGTAGCCGAAGGTAAATTCCACGCTGGCTGGGTGTTGGTTTATACATCTTTGATCATGATGGTGCTTCGTTTCTTCGCCGGCCCGATTGTTCATGCTTTGCCTCCATTAAAACTATTAGCTGTCAGTGCCATCCTTGCTGTGATTGGCCTTTACGCTCTTTCATCAACTGCGGGGATGGCAATTTTCCTTGCTGCTACGTTGTACGGTCTTGGTAAGACCTTTTTCTGGCCAACCATGCTGGGAGTGGTTTCCGAGCAATGCCCACGCAGTGGGGCGCTAGGGTTGAACGCCATTAGTGGCATCGGCATGCTTGCCGTAGGCACACTGGGCTTCCCATACATTGGTGCCTTACAGGCTCAAAAGGAGATTGAAGCAACCGCCGCGAACAAGGAGTTAAATGAAAAAGTCCCCGGACTGACTGCGGATGGTGAAGTCCAGACTCTTACCGGTAAAAATATTTATGAGATCATCAACTATAATGTGATCGATGGAGCTGCTGTCACGGGATTGGTTAACGAGACTGCGCTGGGCAAAAATGTGTACACTGCAGTAAACGATAGCTTGAAAGACGACAACAATGAGACTGACAAAAATGCGACTGCTGTTTTTGCAAATCTAATGGCGGACAAGGCAGGCGAATTGGAGGAATCGATCTCAAAAGAGCAGGATCCTGAGGCCAAAGGAGCTCTTGAAAAGGAACTGGCCGAAGAAAAATCAAATCAGGCAAATTTAAAGGATAAACTCCCTGATTCATTGACGCCTGAGTTAATTAAGAAAGGCCAGACACTTACCGCTGAGGTTGGTAAAATACAAAAGTCCATCAAGGACAATAGTACTCAGGGAGCGCTGGCCAACATGACTATTTTTCCAATTATCATGTTGGTAGGCTATATTGGCTTGATTGTGCACTTCAATAACAAGGGCGGTTACAAGCCAATCGAATTATCATCAAATGACACAGAGGAAACTGTCTCAGAATCAGAAGACGATGTTGATGATTCAGGCGACGATGAACCTGATGATGATTCTGACGAGGATTCGTCAGATGGTGACGAAGACAAGTCATAGCAAAGTCTAAATATCTAAACACAAGGCCCCGGAAACGGGGCCTTTTTTTATTGGCTGTCGCGGTTGACGTTTTTGTGGAAGCGGCGTTGAGGTTCGGGGAGGTCGGTGTCGACCTTGACGTAGTAGGTGTCCGGCCCGAAGCGGTCGTTGGCGGAAGCTTGGAATTCGCTGCCGGGGGCGACGTTGTAGCGTTCATCGGCCTCGACGAATACTGAGGTGCCGTCGGGTTGGCGGAGGCAAAGGTACAGGGGCACGCTGCCATGGTGGGCTTCGGCCAGTTCGCGGACTCCCTCGAGGGTGTCCTTGGGCATGCCTTCCACCTTGAACCGGAGGTGGACCTGTTTGGTGAAGCGTTTGGGGGCATCCTCGATGGGGAAAATATCCTGCGGGAAAATCTTGGGCACATCCTCGGTNTTGTTCACTTCGCCGACAAACATCAGCGGCTGGTTCACCTCCAGCAGCTCGTTGAATTTCTGGTAGTTTTCATTCACACACAGCACGCCGAATTCNGCCTGCAGATCCTCGACGGTGGCGATGCAGTAGGGTTTGTCGGTCTTACGGGAAATACCGCGGCGCACCTCGCTGACCAAGCCTGCCACGCGCACGATGGTGCGGCCGGGCAGCTCGGCCAGTTGTGAAACGGAGTGGGTGGCATAGCTGTCAATGAGCCCCAGAAACGGCTCGAGCGGGTGGCCACTGACGTAAAATCCGAGGAGCTCCTTTTCGTGCGCGAGTTTTTCGGCATTTGGCCATTCGGCCATGTTGCGGAGGGCGGCNGGGATATCGTCTGCCTCGGGTTGGTCGGCATCGAGCATGCCGAAGAGGGTTTCCTGCCCACGGGCTTTGTCAGCGGCATCCGATGAGGCGCGGGACAGGGTGCGTTCGATTTGTGCGACGAGGCTGGCGCGGGTGTGGCCNAACCCATCACAGGCNCCGGCCTTGATNAGNGCNTCAAGCACCTTGCGGTTTACGGCGCGGAGATCCACCCGGTGGCAGAGGTCGTTGAGGGAGGTGAACGATTCGCCTTCATCGCGGGCTTCTAGCATGGCTTCCACGGCGGCTTCGCCCACGCCCTTAATGGCGGCGAGCCCGTAGCGGATCACTTCACCGCCCCGAGCGGGTGCAAAGTTGACTCGGCTCTCGTTGATGTCCGGCGGCAGTACATCGATGCCCATGGCCTTGGCTTCGCCAATTAGCACGCTGAGCTTGCTGGTGTCGCCCATGTCGTTGGTACACATCGCGGAGAGGAATTCCACCGGATGATGCGCCTTGAGCCAGGCGGTTTGATAGGCCACCACGGCGTAGGCGGCGGCGTGGGATTTGTTGAAGCCGTAGCCGGCAAATTTTTCCAGCAAATCAAAGATACGGTTGGCTTGAGCTTCGGGAATGTCGTGGGTTTCAGCGCAGCCGGCCACGAAGGACGCNCGTTGCTTGGCCATCTCCTCGACTTTCTTTTTGCCCATGGCCCGCCTCAGCAGGTCNGCGTTGCCGAGGGAATAGCCAGCGAGAAGCTGCGTGGCNTGCATNACTTGCTCCTGATAGATGAGGATNCCGTAGGTTTCCTCGGAGATTTGCTGGAGCAGGGGATGCTCNTATTTGATTTCCACCTCGCCGTGCCGCCGCTTGATGAAATCTGGAATGAGGTCCATGGGNCCGGGGCGGTAGAGGGCNACCAGCGCGGTAATGTGTTCCACGGAGGNCAGCTGAAATTTTCGNCAGAGGTCGCGCATACCCCCGGATTCCAACTGAAACACGCCNACCGTCCGNCCGGCATTGAGGAGATCGTAGGCCTTTTGGTCGTCGAGNGGCAGTTCGTCNACATCGATNTTGATGTCNTTGGTTTGCTTGACCATTTCGCAGGTNTTTCGAATGACGGTCAGCGTTTTGAGGCCGAGAAAATCCATCTTGAGCAGNCCCAGATCACCTACGGGGTTCATGGGGTACTGGGTGATGATGGTGCCNTCGGGGTCAGACTTGAGTGGAAGCACATTGACCAGCGGCTCGGCGCCGATGACCACGGCGGCAGCATGGATGGAGGAATTNCGCGTGATATCCTCCAGCACAAAGGCNGTATCNATNAACTNGCGGGNGGTTTCCTCGTTGTCGTACGCCAACTTCANGTCGGGTGACTGCTTGAGCGCGCGCTCGAGGGTGATCTTCAATTCGTCGGGCACCATCTTTGCGAGCCGGTCACATTCGCCGTAGCTGAGGCCCATTACGCGGCCCACATCACGGATCACGGATTTCGAGCCCATCGTGCCAAAGGTGATGATCTGCGCCACGCATTCGCGCCCGTATTTTTCCCGGCAATATTCGATGACGTCCTGTCGCTGGTCGTCGGCAAAATCGATATCAATATCCGGCGGGTTCACTCGCTCGGGATTGAGGAAGCGCTCGAACANCAGCCCGTACCGCAGCGGATCAACATTCGAAATCTCNAGCAGATAGGTCACCAACGATCCGGCCGCCGAGCCACGGGCNACGCATGAGATGCCTTTTTCGCGNCCGTGCAAAACAAAATCAGCAACAATCAGAAAGTAATCGACNAACCCGGTCTTTTTGATGACCCCCATCTCNACCTCAATGCGGTCGAGCAAATCCTGAATGGCAGCGGCCACCGCCGGGTCCTTCGCGTCGGCCATGTTCGTCTCTTCCGNTTTCTCCAGCGTGGGCAGGGTGTCNGCGTTGGTGATGGAACGGATCTCATANACCCCNTCGTTATCCGCAGCATCAATGCCGTAGCGGCGTTGCAGGCCGTCCGCCAGCAGGTGCCGCAGGTAACCTTCGCCGCTGAAGTCGCCTGGTGGTTCAAANTTGGGATAATGCAATTGTCCCAGCTCAATCTCCACATTGCATCGCTCAGCGATGGCCACGGTGTTTTTCACCGCCTCAGGTGCCTCGGAAAAAAGCGCGGCCATTTCGTCCGCGCTGCGCAGATAAAATTGCTCGGGCACGTAGCTCATCCGGTTCGGCGTGTCGAGGTGCGACTGGGTGCCAATGCAGATGAGCGCGTCATGCGCGTGGCTGTGGGCGCGCTCAATGTAATGAACGTCGTTGGTGGCCACCAGCTGCACTCCAAACTCCTTGGCCCACGGGATGAGCTGGGCATTTACTTTGGCCTGCTCGTGAATACCGTGATTTTGCAGCTCGAGAAAAAAGCGGTCGGGGCCAAGCAATTGCTTGAACCAATCCAGCGCCTCCCGCGCGCGGTCGGGCTCATCGCGCATGATCGCCTGGGGGATTTCACTGGCGAGGCAGCCGCTAAAGGCAATGAGCCCCTCNTGATGGGCCTCCAGCAATTCCTTGTCGATGCGCGGTTTGTAATAAAAACCCTCGAGATGCGCAGCGGTGGTGAGGCGTACGAGATTTTTGTAGCCGGTCTCATTCTCGGCCAACAACAGCAGGTGATTGTAGCCATCTTTGCCGGTGCGACTGTTGGCCTTTTTATCAAACCGGCTGCCGGGGGCAATGTACATTTCGCAGCCGATAATCGGCTTNACGTCTTTCGCGCGCGCCTTCTCNTAAAANTCCACCACGCCGTGCATCACGCCGTGATCGGTAATGGCCAACGAAGGAAAGTTCAGGTCAGCGGCACGTTGTACGAGCTTGTCGAGACGGCAGGCGCCATCGAGCATGGAGAACTCGGTGTGCACATGCAGGTGAACAAACTCGGCTTGGGCCATGGGACAGTGTAGGCACCGNCGCCCGCTGTGCGCAAGCGGATGAAATTGGCCAATTATGAACAACGAATTTCNCCGCCAAATNNCACAGCCTNCACTTGCTTTCCGCCNGTAAAACTCGCACTCTGTTTGCGCCCTGCTTGATTGATCAAGCCTGTCATGAGTGATCAACCAGACAACGACTTGTCATTGGACCTGCAATTCCTGCCCCAATGGGCCAAGGAAGATGCGGGGGCGAACAAGTTTGCCGATCACTCAGGCGAGGACCGGGAATCCCGCGGACGCAAACCCGGCCGTGGCAGGCGCGAGGGTGGTGACCGGCGGCCGCCGCGCCGAGACAACCGCGATCGTGGAGATCGCAATGACCGCCGTCCACGCGGCGACCGTTTGCGCAATGAGGCCCGTGGTGATCGCCCCAAGGGCAAGGGGCCACGNCGCGGNGATGATCGCCGTGGAAANCCNCAACGTCCGCAAGCACCNCAGCTGGANTTAAAGGTNGANTTNGTGCCCGATGCNGCCGGCGTGGAATCCATCGCCAAGGAAATCCGGCTTACCGGCCGTTCGTATCCGCTTTTTCAAATTGCGCTGCTNGTGCTNGAACGCCCGGCGCGCTACACCATCCAGTTGCGCACCCAGCGCAAAAACGGTGGCGACCCCGCCCAGCGTCTGTTTGCCTGCAAGCTAGATAGCACGCTTTGGCTGCGTCAGGAGCAAGCCGTGCGCCACGTGCTGGACAAACATTTCGAGGCTTTCTATGTCGCCAACAAGGTGGAAGTGGATGCGCCGAAGGGAAATTTTCCGTTCGTGGCACAGTGCGGGGTTACGGACGAATATCTTGGCCCGCCCAATCATCATGATTACCAAAACAAACTGATCGCCTTTCACTCGGAGCGCCTGCCGCGCCTGCCGTTTGAGAAATTCAAGTCACGCATTCGCATCTGCAAGGAAGAAGAGGCCGTCAATGCCTGGCTCGAGCAGGCCAAGTGGAAAACCGAGTACACGACGAAACCGGCCGAGGAAGGTGGTGAGGCTACGCCGCTGGAAAACTTGGAAGCGGTTGAGGCGCATTTTCGGTCCACGCACCTGGGGGAAGCAATTGACGAAGTGGATGAGTACGGGATCAGCGGTGAACAGGCCAAGGCGTTGCGGGATCCGCGGGTGCTGGCGGAGTTCCTGCGCGATCAATGGCACCGGCAGAAACATTTCCCCATGCAACTCTCCACGCACTTGAGCAGGATTTTTTCCGGAATGGGCCTGCAGTTTTTTAAGAAGGACAAAAAGGTGACGCACGTGGCGGTGGCCAAGCCGAATTATCTGGACGTGGAAGCCTCACCGGTGAGTGACACGGTGAAGAGTGTGATGCAGTTCATCGAAGCCACGGAAAATTGTACGCGCCGGCAGATTCTTGAAAAGGTGGGCGGCATGCCGCATATGGAATTCAAGGAAGGGGAGGACCCGCCACCGGCGCCCGAGCAAACCGAGGAACAAAAGCAACTCATCTCGGATTTGCATTGGCTTATTCATCAAGGTCATGTGTTAGAGTTTTCCAACGGCATTATCGAAACGGCAAAGAAGCCCCGCAAACAGGCAGAAGCCGAGGCGGCGGCCAAGGAATCAGTTGAAACCCCCGCTACTGATAATCAAGCTGCTGTTGTCCAAGAGGCCGCCGAAGAATCAAAGACTGAAGAAGCCGCCCCTGTCGCTGAAGAATCCAGCGAGCCAGTCGCGCCTGAGGGGGAAGCGGATCAGCCGGCAGACTGATCGCCAATCTCTCGCAAACTCTCGAGGCTGTACAGGCCGGCATTGTGATTGTCCTGCCACACGATCTGCACTGCATAACCCCCNACGGGATTCAGCCGGCGTACTTGAAATGANTCCGTAGTATAATTGGGCGGCGGCCCCTTTGCCATGTTGCCCATCACATCCATCTCACCGGCGCAATTCGCACAAGGGCACGCCTTGCGCAATGCTTCCAGTGAAATGAAATGTTCAGCGCCATCCGCCCATTTCACGGCCAAGTCCGGCCCGATCGGTTGAAGATCCACCAATTGCACACCTTTTTTTAGGTCAAACTGGCTAAGATCACAACGCCAACAAAAGTTAGCCTTATCAAACTAATTTTCTTGCAGCAAACTTTAGCTTGTCGCAGGTTGCGCCCATGCAAATGAAAAACACACAGGTAATGAATCGACGGAATTGGCTGGTGGCTTGTGTGGCGGCGGTCATGTTGGGATGTGGCGGCGGCATAGCGCCTGAGGGCGATGGCACTGGAGATGGCAACGGGTCGGCTAGCGCCGGCGACGGCGGGAAATTGAAAGTCACTGCCACGGTCAATATGGTGGGCGATCTGGTGCGCCAAGTGGGTGGAGAGCACGTGGAAGTCACTGAGCTCATGGGGCCCGGCGTGGATCCGCATCTTTATCAAGCCACGCAAGCGGACCTCTCCAAACTGCGCAAGGCCGACGTGATCCTGTACGTGGGCATGCACCTTGAGGGCAAAATTCAGGACACACTCGAAAAGATGAACGGGCAGGGCCGTAAGCATTCCGTTTCCGTTACCAAGGATATCGACAAGACCACGCTGCTGAAAGATCCCGAGGCGGCGGAATATCCTGATCCACATATTTGGTTTGAGGTGCCGCTGTGGGCCCAGACGGTAGATGTCGTGGTGGAAACCCTGAGCAAGGCGGATCCCGCCAACAAGGCGGATTACGAAAAGAAAGGGGCCGCCGCCAAGGACAAGATGACCGCGCTGCAGACTTGGGTGACCGATACCATCAAGAATTTGCCGGAGGAGAAGCGCATCCTCGTCACCAGCCATGATGCCTACAGTTACTTTGGCCGCGCGTACGGATTTAAGGTGGTGGGCTTACAGGGCATTTCCACCGTGAGCGAAGCCGGCCTCGCCGACCGCACAAAATTGGTGGACTTCATCAAGGAACAAAAAGTGAAAGCCATCTTTGTGGAGACCAGCGTGTCCCCCGAAGCCATCAAGGCCATCGCCTCGGATGCCGGTGTGGTGATCGGCGGCGAGCTGTTTTCCGATGCCATGGGCAAGCTCGGCCAGATCGAGCACGGCAATGATGTCGGCACCTACGAGGGCATGATCAAGCACAACGTGAGCACCATCGTCAACGCGCTCAAGTAACTTCCCTAATTGGTAACACAACCCAATTGGATCATGAAAACTCTAACATGGAACAACCTGTGCCGCGCCGCCGTGGCTTGTTTAGCCATTGGCACAGCTCAGCTGGGACAGGCCGCGTTGCCGGCGTTGATTGAGAGCGACCAAATCTCCGGCGACTGGGGCGGCCGCCGCACCACATGGTCCGATCGCGGCTACGATTTCACTTTTGAATACATCGGCGAAACCATCAGCAACACCGGCGGCACTCGCAGCGGCACTGAATATCAGGGGCTCGGTTACGGCGCTCTTGAGATTGATGCCGAGAAGGCTTTTGGCTGGGCCGGCACAAAGCTGTTGGTCAGCACCATGTGGATTCATGGAGCCAGTCCGGGCAACAACATCGGCAACGAACTTCTTGTGAGCAACATTGACGCCTACGACGGCCTGCGCCTACACGAAGTTTATTTGGAGAAAGACTTTGGCAAGCTGAACCTGAAACTGGGCAGCCTGTTGGCTGACGGGGATTTCGTGGCATCAATGTATCGCGAAACTTTGATCAATGATTCGTTTGGTCAAAACGTGGCTTGGAGTGCCAATGCGCTGAATGGGGGCCCCGCCTTTTTTGCGGCCGGCATCGGTGTGCGGCTCCGCTATGATTTCACGGATGCATACTACGCTCAGGTAGGCGTTTACGATGGTGACATGTTTGATGACGCCGACGGCGATCCCACAATCAATCAGCACGGTTTGCATTTCGAACTGGGCAACGGGCAGGGGTGGGCCAGCATGTATCAGATAGGCTACAACGGCTTTAACGTGTCTGACGGCGCGGATTTGCCCGGTTGGTATCGAGTGACACTGTGGCATCACTCCACGGAGTACGACAAAAACGATGGCACCAAGGGCAACGGCAACATGGGCATTTTTATCTCTGCAGATAAACTGGTATACCGCGAGGAAGGCGATCAAGGCTTCGGCCTGTTCGGCCGCGTTGGCATGGCCGAACGCGACCGTAGCCGTTTTCACCTTACCGTGGATGCCGGGTTTTCATGCACAGGCCTGTTTGAAGGTCGCGATGAGGACATCCTCGCCTTGGGCCTCATTTGGGGCAAACACAGCAAGGATATCACAACCATAAAATCTCATGAGACGGTCGTGGAATTTACCTATCAGTACCAACTTTCACCGTCCGTTTTTCTGCAGCCCGATATTCAGTGGATTAATCGGCCTAGCAGTGATAGTAGTGTCGAAGATGCGTGGGCGTTTGGCTTGCGCTTTGGGCTGACATTTTAATGAGCGAGGAAAAGAAGACACCCGCGCCACTGGAAATTCATGACCTGACGGTTGCTTATCACAAGCGGCCCGTCCTGTGGGGTATTGATGTAGAGGTTGCGGCCGGGCAGTTGGTCGGCATCATCGGCCCCAACGGCGCCGGTAAATCGACCCTCATCAAGGCCGCCATGGGCCAACTGCCGCTCAGCAGCGGATGGGTAAAGGTTTTTGGTGAGCCCGTGGAAAAAAACCTCAAGCGCGTCGGCTACGTGCCTCAGCGTGAATCAGTGGACTGGGATTTTCCCGTTAACGTCATGGACGTTGTTCTCATGGGCCGGTACGGCCACCTCGGCCTGCTGCGCCGCCCTAAAAAAGCTGACCGCGACATCGCCCGTGCCTGCCTCGACAAAGTGAAAATGCTGCCCTACGCCGACCGGCAAATCTCCAATCTCTCCGGTGGCCAGCAGCAACGGGTCTTTCTGGCGCGTGCCTTGGCGCAGGAGAGTGATCTCTATTTCATGGATGAACCCTTCGCCGGAGTGGATGCCGCCACCGAGGCCTCGATTGTTTCCATCCTCCATGAATTGAAGGAACAAGGCAAAACCCTGCTGGTCGTGCATCATGATCTGCCTACCGCCAAGCAATACTTTGACAGCCTGCTATTACTTAACATGCGTGTGGTAGCCTTTGGCCCCATCGAAAGCGTGTTTCAGTATGAACTTCTGCAAAACACCTACGGCGGCCGCCTGACGATTCTCAGTGAGGTGGCCGATGCCGTCGCCGAAAAGGCCCGCTAATGCGCCGCACCGTTTCCATCCTCGGCCTAGCGGCTGTGGCGCTGCTGGCCTGTCCCGAACTTGCCTGGGCTGACCGCATTGGGGACATCGCGGAGACCAGCCTCGGCGAGCAGGTTAAACGATTCTTCAGCTTCCGTGACCCTGCAGTGCGCTATGCCTTGCTTGGCTCCTTACTGCTCGGCGTTAGTTGCGGCCTGCTCGGCAGCTTCATTGTCGTGCGCAATATGGCGCTCTTCGGCGACGCACTTTCGCACGCGGTGTTGCCCGGGGTGGCGATGGGGTTTCTGTGGAATAAGACACGAGACCCCGTGGCCATCTTCGTGGGAGCCACCTTGGCCGGTCTGCTGGGCGGAGCCGTGGTGACGCTTATTCGCCAAACCACCAAGCTCAAGGAGGATACTGCACTGGGCATTGTGCTGGCGTCGTTTTATGCCGTGGGCGTGTGCCTCATTGGGCGCATCCAAAACATGGAAAACGTCGGCAACAAAAGCGGCATCAAGGATTTCCTGTTTGGCAAGGCCGCCAGCATTGGTGCCGACGACGTGACCCTCATGGGGGTGGTCACTGCCCTTGTGGTGCTCATCGTACTTTTCTTTTACAAGGAGATGCTGGTCACTAGCTTTGATTCCGGCTTCGCGCGCGCCGTGGGATTTCCGGTCGGTATTATTCATTACGCGCTGATGTTGCTGCTTTCCTTCAGCGTAGTAATTGCCCTGCAAGCGGTGGGGGTGGTGCTAGTGTCCGCCATGCTCATTACACCTGCTGCTGCGGCGTACCTGCTCACTGACCGCATGCATCGCATGCTGGGATTGGCAATGTTGTTCGGCGTTTTCGCGGGGGCCTTGGGTGCGTTCTTCTCTTATTTGGGCACAAACCTGCCCACCGGCCCGCTGATGGTGCTGGCGGCCACGACGGTATTTGTCATGGCGTTTCTGTTCAGCCCGCGGCACGGCGTGGTAGCCCGGGCATTCAGGCAATTTTCCCGGGCCAACCGCGTGAAACGNGAGAACACACTCAAGGCNGTGTACCACGTGCTGGAGNNGCGGGAGTTTGATGGCGAGAGTGTCTCCATGCGGGAATTGGCTGAGCGCCGACGCGAAACNATCAGCGAAGTGGAACGNCAAGCNCGCACNTTNCAGTCGCACAACTTGGCCACGCTCGATGCNGAGAGGCAGTCACTGCATCTCACGCCGGAAGGCTGGCAGCGTGCCTGNGAAATTGTGCGCAATCACCGGTTGTGGGAACTGTACCTNACCAACGAGGCCAAAATTGCGCCGGACCACGTGCATGATGACGCCGAGGAAATGGAGCACGTGCTGGGCGAGGAAACNGTGCGNCAAATTGAACGAACCCTCAACCANGCCAAGGAAGANCCGCACGGTCGTCCGATACCCGGGCTTGGAGACATGCAGGTTGGCAGTGGCACNTGGGCGNCGACGGGCCCCGTCATGGGCTTTGGAGGACGNTNATGAACGGTAAAAACGAANCCATCATNCCGCCGTTTAGCTGGCAGGAGCACATTCTCAATCCGTGGAGTTCCGATGAAATTTTTGGGACAGTTTGGGTTGTGCTCATGGCCATGTGCGTCATCACCACCTGCGGGCTGGTAGGNAACTATCTAATCCTTCGGCGCATGGCGCTGGTCGGGGACGCCATCAGTCACAGTGTNCTCGCCGGCATCGCNGTAGTGGTTGTGGCNCCGTTTATNTTCAAAAAAAGTCTTGCTGATTTTCAGCCCGGAACGACGGAGCTATTCATTGGCGCGCTGGTCGCCGGCGTGTTTACCACGGTGTTGATNGAACTCATNCACCGCTATACCCGTGTAAAACAGGACGCCGCCATTGGCATCGCNTTCACCAGTCTGTTCGCCCTGGGNGTGGTGTTGATCACCGTGTTCGTCAATAATGCCCACATCGATACCGACTGCATTCTGTTCGGTAACTTTCTNGAGGTNAGCATNGATACCACGACCGTGCCGCTCAGCCCCGAACTCGCCGANTCNATGCGTCAAAACCGGTTTGGNGCTGAATTTCTCATGGGNCAGAACGGNCTNGCNCTATCCAANCCCGTGCTCCGCATGGCNGGGGTNATGGTGTTTTCCGTTGTCCTCATCTATGCCTTTTACAAGGAACTGCTCGTTAGTTCCTTNGACCCCGGCTTGGCCATATCCCTCGGCATCAAGGCCAACGTNGTTCATTACGCTCTCATGTGCGTCCTGTCACTGGTAGTTGTGAGCGCCTTTGAATCCGTCGGGGCCATNCTGGTCGTCGCCATGCTCATTCTGCCGGGCGCCACGGCTCATCTGATTTCTGACCGTTTGCCGGTAATCATGGCCCTTACCATTTTGCACGCCCTGATNGCCTCGCTNCTGGGNTATCANCTGGCAGTCTGGTGGCAAACCTCCGTGGCCGGATCACTGGTGATGGCNAGCACCATGCTGTTCNCGNTGGCATGGCTGTTCAGCCCGCACGACGGGCTGCTCGGCAAATACCTGCGCCAACANNGGNTCNCCCACGAAATGCCTGAGGAACTATCCGGAGAAAAAGAACCCAACCCCGNNGCTTGACGTGCGGCCCAATTCCACCNCACATTNCCTGCCGAACGGGCCCGTAGCTCAGNGGTTAGAGCAGGGGACTCATAATCCCTTGGTCGCAGGTTCGAATCCTGCCGGGCCCANNATTTTTTTTCCGCAGCAAAATAAATTTCACTCAGTTTTAGGAGGAGCTTTTCGAGCTGGGGATAATATTCGGCATCAGTGAGTTTCTCTTTTTTGGCGCGCAGTTTGGCGAGATTAAGTTCGAGTCCATCACGCTGGGCACGTCGGGCGGGGGTGAGGGCGCGTTCCTCGGTGCTGGGGATGAGGTGGAGTTGATGGGCGCGCAGCCCGTCGGGAAGCAGCTTTGCATCCTCGGGTTTGCGGATGACCTGCAGGCCGCGGAACCAGTCGGCGGGCGTGCCTTTGGCATCGGCGTTGTCGTCGAGCAGGCTGTGTTCGGTGGCGAGGCGGTTTTCATTTTTGTAAAATGCTGCTGTGTTGCGGTTGGCGATGAGCCATGCCTCGAGCAGTGAAGTTTGGCCGTCCTTGTCGAGGTCCGCGGTGGGATCGCCAATGGCCTTGGCCAAGTGCCCGCCGAAGTGGCTGAAATTCTGTTCAAAGCCGCTGCGGGTGGCGGTTATGATGACTCGGTTGGGGCCGCTGAGGGCGCTGATAAATGGTGCGCTTGAGGCGGTGCAATTGATGATCACCAACGGTCGCTTGAGGGGTTTGAGCCATTGCCCCAGCGTATCGGCATCAAGATCGGGGCCGTGCAAATTAAACTTGGCATTTTTGCCATCAAAAGTTCCGTGGCCGATGAGCACCAGCCAAAGTGGCGAGGTCACCGGTTTGTTGTGTGCCACCACTAGTTTTTGTAAGCCGGCGAGCTGGGTGCCTTCGTCGGGCCTTTGCAAATTTTCCACTGAATAGCCGCCGCGTTGGGCGGCTTGTTTCCATGCGGTGGCCCATTGGGAAAATTGATCGGCATATGCTTTCGTACCGGGTGTGCCATTGACCACGATGATTGCCGGGCTATCGGCGGCGTGGAGCTTGATGGCCGTGAGCAGAAATAAGAGTCGAATCATCAGGGCAATCCTTTCCGGCGGCGGATAAACCATTCCGCCACAAAACAGGCCAGAGCAATGAGGAACAGCGGGCCCTGATGCCAAAGGGGTTGGCGATGCATCTCGGTGATGGGAGCGCGTTGGCTGGGAAGGCTGGCGGCGAAAGTTTCCAGCTCCTCCAGCTCAATTACCCGGCCACCGGTTTTGTTAGCGAGATTCTCCAAAAGGGCACGATTGGGTGCGAGTGAGCGGTACTCGGCTGCCGCAGGGTCCGTGATCCAGCCGGCTTGGCGGCGACCGAGGAGTTTGCCGGATTCCTCACGCACCTCGGCGTCGGCCAAATAGGCACCCGCCTTGCGCGGCAGGTATTGGGCCTGATAAACACCGGCGTTTTCCGCGGCGGCCTCAGCTTGCAATGGTACCGAGTTGGTGTAACCGAGTCGCCGCACTCGTAGGGCGATGTTGGCGTTGTCCAGCGGCTTAAACTCCGGGTCCATCGCGTGCACCACGAGGTTGCGGCTAGGGCCTTCAGTCGCGGGCAACGTGCTCAACTCAAAGGCGGCCGGCACATCGGCAACCAGCCAACGAATCATCTGGCGCCAAGCCTTGTCCATGTCCTCGTGGAGCGCGGCATCTTTCATGCCCCAGCGCCACACGTCGCCAAGCAANACCGCTGCCACGCGGCCGCGCCCAAAGTTATGCGTGGCCAGTGCCGGNCGTGGCGGNTTGTTNTCCATTTGCACGGTAGCCAACACGCTGGCGCCCGGTTTGGCACCGCGCACCGTGTTCAGGGAAACAAAACCGGGCAGTTCACTCAGGCGGGCGCGTTCATCGGCTTCATTGTCGCGCAGGCGCGCCCATGGCTGAAGCCAGCCTTCGCGGGTGAATCCCATTTTCCATTGTGCCCGCTGAGCCGGCTGTGTGGTGGGGCGGGTGAGGTACACCGGTAGCAGGTTGCCGATGGGTGTGCGGCTGTAGTCGCCCTGCCGGAAACTTTCCTGCCCGCCCAACATAAGCAGCCCGCCGCCGCGTTCACTAACNAATTCATGCAGNAGGCGTTGTTGGCGCACGGTGAAAAAGGCAGACTCCAAATCATCAATAACCACGGCGTTGTAGCCAAACAATTCCGAGGCCTCGGTGGGGAAGCCGGTTTTCAGTTCCTCGGCATCACGGGTATTGAGCCGCATCAGCACGGGTTTGTCGTAGGATTCAGTATCCTGATTTTTGTCNCCAAAACCCCGGAAGAGCGGGTTGCTGTTTTCCCCGGCCCGGCCCTTAAACGCGAACTTCGGCTCCTGCTTGGCCAGGCGAATGAGCCCCACCAAATNCACCTGTTCATCGGCGGCCAAGGCGCGGCTGAGAAACTTGTACTCCCAATTGGCCCGCCCCGAAACATANAGCACGCGGTNCGGGCCGCCNCCGCGATCGACCATTACCNTGCGTTGGTTNTTGGCCAGTGTCGCCTCGGNACCTTCNTCATTGGATTTTACCGTCAGGCGGTAAAACAAGATGCCACGCATCGTCGGCCGCACTTGAAAGCGAAACGAAAGGGGNGCGTCAGGGTCNCCGGCGGGCAAAGATTTTTCCGCGACCGTGCGCGCCGGTTGGCCTTTGCTATCCAGCAGTTCGAGTTTGGCACCAATGGTTTCGCCCTTGCAACCAGTGGCGTTCACTTGGGCCATGATTGTGACCGGTGCATCCTCGAAAGCCGATTGGGTGGCGGTAATTTTGGCGATCGCCACGTCCCGTGCCGGTGGATTACGGCCGATCACCACCGGATACACCGGAGGCAGTTTTTCCAGTGCCGCCAGATCTGCTTCCAAGTCAGTCGCCACTCCGTCGGTGAAAACTACGATGCCGGCGAGTGGCTGGCCATGAAAGCGGCGTGCCAATGTTTGCAAACTGCCGCCCAACCGCGAGGCCGGTTCATTGAAGGCAAGCGAGTTAAACTGTTCCACACGGCGCAGGCGTTGGCCAAAAGTGTAGCGTTTTACGTCAAAGTCATTGTCCAATCTGGCCAGCCAGCCGTTGGGGNCGNTCTTCAGCGAGTCAGCCATTNTCTGGGCACGTGANGTTTTCTCTCCGNCGTCCGTGAGCTGGAGCCCCTCGCTATTATCGGCCAATAAGGCCAAAAGGTTGGCNCCGGGTTTGGCGCGTTCGGCCGTAATCATGGGGTTGAGCAGGCACAGCAGCAANAGGATGAGCCCAAGAATTTTCAGCCCCATGCAAATGCCGCGCACGCGCCCGTCAGCCGGTGCCCGGTGGTATGCCCACACCACGGCAGCCAGCCCGGCAGCCAGCATCAGGGCTGCGGGCAGGAGCCAGTCTTTGCCTGCCAGATAAATGGGCACGAGGGGGAGCGTGCGTTATTCTTTGGGGTCTTCGCCGAGGCGTTCGTAATAACGTTTCACCAGATCGGTAAAACGGCCGGGCACAGGATCGCGATCGATGGGCACCAGCGCCTTNTCGGAATCCTGCTTGGCTAGTTCCTCGGCAATCTCACGGCGGATTTGATCCAGCGGTTNGAGGATGCGCTGCTCGAGCAGATCCCACTCCGGCTCCTTGCTGTGCCGGCGAAATTCGCTGTTCATCTTCCGCAAATCTTCGCGCACCTGGGCNACGCGTTCCCGCACGCCCTGCTGGTCCACCGCCTCCTCCACGTCGCGCAAGCGGTCGCTCCATTCNCGATGGTTGCCGCCGGTGATGGGGCTGTTGGCATCATTAAACTGCTGGTTGAGGAACGACGCCTGCGACGAGGGTTGCTTGCCGGGTTGAGGTTTCGGGTTGCCGGCCTGTTCGCCTGGCTTGCCGGCTTGTTTGCCCGGTTGCTCCTGTTCATTAGGGGATTTAGGGCTTGGTTGTTTGCCGGCAGTTTCATTCGGTTTCTCGCCCGATGGTTTGCCGGGTTGAGATTCATTTGGTTTGGCAGATGGTTTGCCGGTTGCCTCGGCTTTTTCATTCTTNAGGGCCTCGCTCAATTCGCCCAGTTGTTTCTCGGCGAATTTCAGCGCTTCAGNTTCATTGCCCAGCACACTTTCGGCGGCCTTTTCCACCCTGCGTTTTAGTTGATCCAGCTCGCGCTTCGTTTGGTCGCTCAAGGTTTGCGTTGCNTTGCGAAAATTTCGCTGGCGCAGGTGGTCATCAAATTTCGTCTTGTNCGGATTGTCGCGCATGATCTCCGTCAACGCCCGGCGGAAGGGAAANGATTCGAATGCGTTCTCTTCGCCATCGAGCAGGGTGGCGGCGGCTTTCAGGGTTTTCTTTGTGTCCTTTTGGTGAGCCTCCCGAAACGCCTCGTATAGCTTNCGGTTGAGCAACGGCTCGGCTAGCTCGGATTTTTCAACCGTGTCCTTCATGTCCTTCAACAACCCCTCCAACTTGTCCTGCTGGTCGCCCAGTTGCTTGACGAGATCCTTTTTGTTGTCCGATTCCGCTAGNGATGGACGCTGTGGCTTCTTAGCTTCNTCGTCCAGTTTGCGGCTAATCTCCTCCTGCTTTTGGCTCAAGTCGCGCGCCTCCTGTCGCATATTACGCATTTGCTCNGCGAATTGGCTGGAAGCCTTCTTGCGAAGATCTTCGCGCATTTCTTTCAGATCCTTTTGCGCGCGGGTACCNGAAGCCACGGCCTGGGATAATTGGCCTTGCTGCATTTGCTTGGCAGCCTGTTTCATTTCCTGCCGGGTTTGCTGCAATTGCTGCCGTTGCTGCTTGGTGTCGGCGCGGTTCTCCGGGCGCTCCATGCGCTGGTTGAGTTCGTCCAAATCTTCCAGATTGCGNCGCTGCTCATCGCGCAGGCTCTTGAGCTGTTTTTCAATTTCCTTTTTCTCAGCTGCATNCTTGGCNGNGCGNAGGGCGTTTTCCAGTTCCTTCAGTTTNTCGTTTAAATCGTCCTGACGCTGGGCGAGGTCTTTTAGGCGGTTGAGCATTTGCAATTGCTCGCGCTGCTTGGGTTCCTGCAATCTTTGGGCCTGTTTTTGGGTTTCGTATTTNTTTTTTTGCTCTCGTAGATCGAGTTGATCCAACTGGCTTTGTTGGCGTTGGCTCCGNTGCTGATTTTGTTGCGAGCTCTGCTGCTGTTGTTGTTGGTTTTTCCGGCTGACTTCGAATTCATGCTTCTGCAGCTGTAGCAACGACTGGTATGCCGCCTGTTCAGCGGCCAGTGCNGTGAGCAATTCATTTGCGTCCGATGCCGCCGGTTGCAGATGCTCCACTGCNCGTTCCATNTGCCCAATGGCAGCGGTGATGAAACCTTTGGATTTTTCGTCCTCCGCTTTCTCGAGCATCGCCTTGGCCTTGGNGACAGCCTGTTGCTGGCTTTGCAAAAGCACNGGTGCGTCTTTGCTCAGGGTGGCGGGTTGACGGCGTACCTTCCACGTGGCGTTGATAATTTGTTTCTGCAGCTTAATAAGCTCCTGTGTTTGTTGGTTGGGGGATTGTTGTTGTTGCTGCTGTTGCTGTTGTTGGGATTGGTTGCCTTGACCTTGGCGGAAAATTTCTTCGAATGGCCGAATCTCGGCAAAGAACATGTCGCTAAAGGCCCGGCGAGGTTGGCCGTCCGTCCCAATGTCTTCCGCCCAAAAAAACCAATTAATTAGCTGGTCCGGTTTCACGGCCAGCGTTTCCAAGGCGAGCAAATGTTCGGCAAGAGTCTTGGCATTGCCGGGGGCATCCTGGCCAAGCGGTATATCCTTTAGCTCGCCGCCATTGATGTTGTAGGTGAGGCCGAAGCGGGTAAGGCCGAAATCGTCCTCCAATTCAGCGGCAAATTCCACTTCCTCCACCGGCGACACTTGCTGGTCTCCGCGTGGGCTGGCTACGCGAATGACCGGCGGCTTGTTGGCGTACACGGCGATCTCAATGCTGGGGGCAATCTTGTTGGGGCGGCCTGCGGCATCGGTGAGCTCGAGTTTCCAAATTTTGCTTTGGGTTAGCGCGATGGGCGGCAGTTCCGCGCGCGGCTGGCCGGGGCGAACCTTTAGCTCAATGACCTCGTCATTAGCGCCGGTGAGGCGCGCCTGTTGCACGGGTTTATTGAGGTGAAACTGATAGGCCAGCCGGGTGCCTTCCACGGCAGAAAGCCGCCGAGTGTCCTCGACTGTGCGCGCCGGCAACTTGGTGTAGGCGGGATAATTGAGCGTGGCATCGGCGCGTTCCAAAGTGGGGTGCTCAAAAACGCCGACGGCAAATGCGTCCGATTTTTCGCCGTCGAATTCCACGTGGTATTTAAATGGCCCATCCACCGCGGGCAGGCTGGCGCCGAAGATGGGGTCGTCGAGATTCTTCACCAGTTCCACGCGCCGGGTTGCGCCGTGGGTTGGCTGAATGACCAGCATCGCCTTGGCCGGTGCGCGGCCTTCAAAGTGAGCGAGAACGGCGAGTGAAGTGCCGCGTTCCACCTCCGTGTTGCCCGGCTCCACCTGTTTCAAGGTGGCCTTGGTGGCGGAGGATTCTTTTTCCTGTTCAGCCGTGCCGCGGGTCAATGGGCCGGATGATTCCGCGGGCATTTGCAGGTGCATCCAGGCGCAGGTGCCAATGCCGAGAAGCAGCGCAAAGTTGGCCAAGCGCAGGCGCGTGAGATCGGCAGCAGGGGTTGTCTGCGCAAACTGGCTTTGTTCGTAAGCTGCGATGGCTTCGTCGATGACGCGTTGCTGGAGGAAATTATATTGGCCGGTTTGAGGATCGGGTCTTTGTTCCACGGCGGTGACGAGGGTGGCGTGCAACTCGGGATGATGGGTTTCGATATCGCGCGCCAGTTTTTGATAGTCAATGCGGATGCGCATGGTGCCGCGAATTTCCATGACCAACACGCCCACCAACAGCAAACCCACAACTGCCACAGCCCATGCGGTGTGGCCGGCAGCCAGAGTCACGCTGCTCGCGGCGAGGATAACCAAAACACAGTGCCAGCGGAAATACTCGCGCCAACGCTGATAGCGGCGTTGGCGTTGGATGACCGGGATGAGGAGTCGTTTCAGGTTGTTCATGTGGCCTGTTCAGTTG
>PBFV01000021.1 GCA_002718935.1 Verrucomicrobiales bacterium | reverse complement strand
CTTGGGTACGGTGGGCCTTGGTTGGCCCAGATCATCCTAGAGTGGCGAGGGGTTGCGTATGATTTGGTGCTTGTGCATACAACTTTTGCAACATTACTCGCGTTTGGGGTCTCAGTGTTGATTGGGATTATATTTGGAATTTACCCAGCTTATCGGGCTGCAAACTTGGATCCAATCGAGGCCCTGAGGCATACATAAAGTTACCCAAACTACCGTTTTCACTGAAACTTTGGCCAATAAACTGCTATAATCTTAACTGAAACCGAATTAAACGGGGTGTTTGGCGTCAGATTGGGAAGTCTGGCCCATATGTGAATACCCGACCACAGCAAATGAAAGTAAATCGAAAAACTCGGTCGTCGCTTGAGCGGGGCGCTGCTCTTGGCAAGGTGCTCCTGACACTGCTGGCAGTGGGAATAATCGGCGGCGGCTACGCTGGCGTACGGTATCTCATCAACGAGAAGCGTGATGCGGAAGTGTCCAACAACAATTGGACCGCCGAGAAGGCGGACTTCCTCGTGACCGCCAAGCTGACCGGCACCCTGAAGTCCACCGACGCGGTTGAGTTGAAGAGCGAGCTAGAGGGGCACTCAACCATTCAGTCGGTAATTGAAGATGGCACGCGTGTGAAGGGCAATTTCGAGTATACCATCAAGGCCGGTGATACGCTGGAATCCATCTCCGAGGAATACGAGAAGGACGAGCTTAACATCAAACGGCTCAACGAAGATTACGAGTTGGATTGGGAAAATCTCGAACCTGGTCAACAGATTATACTACCTGGAGACTTGCTTGTAGAGTTGGACGGACTGGGACTCAAGCGCAGAATCAATCAGATGGAGATAACCGTGCAACGATCGGAAAACGCGCTTGCCCGCCAGAAAGGGAACATGCAGACCACGATTCTTGATGCGGAGCTTAAAATGAAGATGGTCCAGAATACCTATCAACTGGCACTACAGCACAAAGAGGAGACCATCAAGAGCACTATCTCCACGAAGATTTCCAATGACAAGGGCGCGATCACCAACCTTTTGAATGAAGTGGCCGTGGCGGAAGATAAGCTCAAGTGGCTGCGCGAATTGGAAGCACGCAATTTTGTGTCCAAGATGTCCCTTCGCGAGGAAGAAAATCGATTGGCTCGTCTCAGGCACAACATCAAGATGGATCAGGAGCAACTGGACGCATACCTAAAGTTCCGACAGCCCGCATTGCTCAGCGTAGCAGATCTGAATATTGATGAGGCTAGGGTCAATATCGAAAAAACTAAAGTTTCCAACGCCGCTAACATTGCCGATGCGAACGCCTCCATCCTGACCCAGCTCAAGACCCTTAAGCTGGAGTATGAGGCGTTGGAGGATCTGCGCGAGCAAATGGCCAATACCCGCATTTACGCCCCAGAGTCTGGCATCGTCCAGTATTACACGCCTCAGCATTGGGAAAAACGTGAGCCGGTTAACAATGGCGCTCACGTCAGCCGTGGTCACAAGCTTATCAAGCTGCCGCGCGACAACTCGTTGATGGTGGATCTCTCCGTGCCTCAGGCCATGCGCCCGCAGCTCAAGCGCGGCATGAAAGCTTGGGTGCAGGTGGATACCGGTAGCGGCGGTAAGCCGCTGCCTGGCACGCTATCCATGATCAGTGCCACGGTGGATTCCAACCGTCGCGGGCACACGCAAAAATCCTATTTTAAGGGCGAGATCACTCTCGACGATCAAGTGGATCTGCCGGACTCTGTGTCCGAGGGCATGACTGTCACTGTTGAGATTCAGATCGTCAACCTCAAGGGCGAAAATCAGCGTATCAAGGTGCCCAACCAATGCGTTACTTCCCGCATCCTGTCAGATGACAAAACAGAAACCGGCTGTTACGTCTTCGAAGAAGGCTCTGGCAAATACGCTTGGCGGCCGGTCACAATTGAGTACAGCGACGAAAATTTCATCGCCATCAAGGAAGAAGCAGATCCCAACCGCGGTCTGCGCGAGGGCGAGTTGATCCATCTCTCACCGCTTACNCAGGCCGATTCACTGGCCGACAACGCNATTACCAATTCGCCGACTAAGAAGGGCGACACCCTCAACTTGGAGGAAGGCGTCACTAACAAGGGCTCCACCAAATTGGCCCACCCGGATCCCGAGGAAATGCCGCAGTTCGTCGGCCAACCACGCGAGTTTGAACTATCAGTTGATCAGCGCCGTAGATGGGAGGCTGCTCTTACCCAAGTTAAGACAGATTTGAAAACCGCCACAGCTGACCTGCATGATAATAAAATTAAACGTTCCAGCCTACTCAAGAAGTACGCCGAAATCCTGATCGCCCACCGGTCCTCGGTGGCTGGATTCCTTTCTGGCGAACAGCTGAAGAAATACGACAAGTGGGTTACCCCCCAGATGAAAAAGCTGACTGACGCTGGGGTGATCTTCCCCGAGGTTNCCACTGCCAAAAAACCTTCCCCTAAGCCCAAGCCGACTACCGAAAAACCCACTGAGGAAAAACCGGCCGCGGCTAAGCCCGCGACAACTACTGGGGAGGCCGAGCCTGCCAAGCCCGAACCCATTTTGGAGGCCGCCAAGGCCGAGGCCCCCGAGGAATTTGCCCTCACCGCTGAGCAGCAGCCACAATGGAATGCCGCNCGCGCGAAGTTGAAGACGGACATCATGGGCGTTACTGACAAGGTTGCCTCTGGCGAGGTGAAGGCCACGGAGTTGCGTGAAAAGTTCNAGGAGGTATTCGANGCTGAGCGCGAGGCGGTNGCGAAATTTCTTTCGGCTGATCAATTGGCCAAGTACGACGAGTGGATCAAGGTAGAAAAGCGCCCTTACAGCCTCTAGCTGTCTTGGGCCGGATGGGACCCCATGTTTTTCGGATCGCTCATTCGTATTGTTGAGGTGTCACTCAAGAGTTTGTGGCTGCACAAGCTGCGTAGTGGCCTCACGATGCTGGGNATGATCATCGGGGTGGGCGCGGTCATCGCGCTGGTAGCCGTGGGCGAGGGCGCCAGTCATGATGCCCAGGAACGCTTCAAGAGCCTCGGAGCGCAAAACGTTATCATTCGCAGCGTTAAACCCCTCAAGCAAAAGGAGCAGTTGCAGGGTGAGGGCATGCAGTGGGAGGCGCGCTTTGGCNTAAGCAATGCCGACGCCGCGCACATCGAACGCACTGTGCCCGGCGTGAAAAAGGTGCTGCCNATGCTNCTNCAGCGCAAAAACGTGAAACACGACAAGCGCGAGGTGGATTCGCAGCTCATTGGCACTTATCCGTATTACCCGGAGTTTACCAAATCCAAGGTGGTGCAGGGCCGTTTCCTATGCGATGTGGATGAGCAAACGCGCGCGCAGGCCTGCGTGTTGTCCGTCGAACTGGCTAACCGCCTGTTCGCGGGACACAATCCACTTGCGGAGTTTGTAGAAGTGCGCGGGTTCGAGTCGTCGCAGGTGATGCGCGTGGTGGGCATCTTGCAGGAGCGTTCGGATGTGGAAAAGGCGCCGCAATCCAACAACATCATGGGCCAGGCCATCGGGGCAAACGTTTACATCCCGCTGTCCACCTTCAAGGCCTTGTACGGCACCAAGGATATCGACCGCAGTGTGGGCGCGCTCAAGGTGGAGATCGTGGACCTATCAGAAATTCGTGTGGAGTTTGGGTCGCCGGAGGAAGTGATCGAAGCTATTCCGCGTCTGCGCGATGCGCTTAACAAACGTCGCGGCGGCCGNAATGCTGAGGAAGATTATGAAATCCGNGTGCCGCTNAATGAGTTGAANGCCATGCGCGAGCAAAAGGCACGCGACACGCGCGTACTGATGTTCATCGCGTGCATCTCGCTGCTGGTCGGCGGNATTGGCATCATGAACATCATGCTAGCGACTGTCACCGAACGNACGCGNGAGATTGGTATCCGNCGCGCACTGGGTGCTTCNAAAATTAACATTATATTTCAGTTCCTAATCGAAACATTGATGCTTTGNCTGATAGGCGGGGCCATTGGCGTNATNGGCGGCTGGGGCTTTGCCGAGGCNCGGNAATTTTTAACCGAAGACACCACCATTGTTAAGGCGTGGTCCATCGCCGCGGCCTTCGGGTTATCCGTGATGGTGGGCCTGATCTTTGGTCTGTACCCGGCNCAANGNGCNGCCAANCTCGACCCNATNGAGGCACTGCGCCACACCTAGACCATGTTTGGCTTATCCATNCTCCGCGTGATCCAAGTGGGNTTCAAGAGCCTATTGCTGCATAAATTGCGCAGTGGTCTGACGATGCTNGGTATGATCATCGGCGTNGGCGCGGTGATTGCGCTGGTGGCCANCGGCGAGGGCGCCAGCCACGATGCGCAGGAGGCCATTCGTGCNCTGGGAGCGCAAAACGTTATTATNCGTAGCGTTAAGCCACCCTCTATGCGCACGCAAATGCAGGGTGACTGGGAAAGNTTCTTTCGGCGCTGGCTCGCCTACTACGGTTTGCGCCGAGAGGATGCGGTTCGCATTCGCGATACGGTGCCCAACGTGAAACGTGTGTTACCTATCCTGACTCAGAGAAAAAACATTTCAGCNGGGGGNCGNAAGATNGATGGTCAATTGATCGGCACCTTNCCNTACTATCCGGAGTTTACTCAGGCCAAGCTGGTGAAGGGACAGTTTCTCAATGAGTTCGAAGAGGTGAACAACGCGCAGTCCTGTGTGATCACACTGGATCTCGCGGAGAAACTTTTCACCGGAAAAAATCCNTTGTTGGAAACGGTGACAGTNCAGGGATACGAGTCCAGCCAGGTNTTTCGCGTGAAAGGAATTNTTCAGGAACGCGCTGATTTGGAGCAATTGCCACAACTGCCCGATTCCAGTGGACGCGCCATCGCCGCCAATGTGTATATTCCATTATCCACTTTCAAAAAACTGTACGGCACGCGCAACATAGATCGCAGCGTGGGCACACTCACACTGGAAGCGGTGGAACTTACTGAGATTCGCGTGGAGTTTGACGATGTCAAACATGTGATCGAATCGCTTACCGATATTCATACAGCATTGAAAGTGGATCGGCCGGAGCTCGATTATGAAATCATCGTGCCACTCCGTGAGATGGAAGCGTTNCGTGAGCAAAAGGCACGNGACACGCGTATGTTGTTTTTCATCGCATGCATTTCGCTGCTGGTCGGTGGCATTGGGATNATGAACATCATGCTGGCGACCGTTACNGAGCGTACGCGCGAGATCGGCGTGCGTCGCGCATTGGGNGCCTCGCGCACGAANATCATTACGCAGTTCCTCATGGAAACGCTGTCGCTTTGCCTGGTGGGGGGCATGATCGGCGTGGCTGGCGGCTGGTTATTTTCCATCGGGCGGCAATATGTTACGGGCGATTCTACAATCGTGACGGCGCCGTCTATATTAATGGCGTTCGGTTTATCGGTTTTAGTGGGAGTGATTTTTGGGCTGTATCCGGCCCAGCGCGCGGCATATTTGGACCCCATTGAGGCATTGCGGCATAATTAGAGGCTTGAAGAAACACCTACTTTTCGCGTCCAATTNCCGTAAGCACTGCTTAANCCGATGGAANTNCGTCANGTCATTTATCTCTTGGCCCTCGGCATCCTCGNCGGGTGCGCCTCGGATAAGCAACGGCGAGCNGCGGATGCCGAAGTATTCGCAATCCTCAACCAGCGCAGTCAGGATGTGCTCGGCGAGGCGGCCAATCCGGATCTTATCGCTTCGCGGGCGGGCAAGGATCCGGAAAGCATTCCGCCTAGCACCATCATTCGTGAACGCTACGAGGACGGCGGCCGCAAGCTTACCCTACCGCAGGCGCTGGAGTTGGCCGTGCAAAAAAATCGCTCGTACCAGCTTCAACGAGAGACCCTGTATCTCTCCGCGTTGAGCCTAACCGGTACGCGCCACAAATTCATCTGGCAGGCGCCCAAGGCCACTGGCGAGCTGGGCTTCAATCGCCGCACCGATGGCGATTTACGCGGTGATTCGGACGCGGATCTCTCGGTGGAAAAGCTGTTCAAGACCGGCGCCTCTGTGACCGCCACGTTGGCCAATGATTTGGTTTTGTATCTCGACGGCAAACCGAAGGTGCCGGATTTCACGCTCAAGCTCACCCAGCCGTTGATGCGCGGGGCCGGGGCGGAGATTGCGGCCGAGGTGCTAACGCAGGCTGAGCGCGACGTGGTCTACGCCGTGCGCACCTACAGCCACTACCAAAAAACTTTTGCGATAGAGACGGTCACCGATTATTTCCGCGTCCTGCAAAACAAGGACGCCGTGCGCAACAGTTACGGCAACTACCTCAACCTGCAAAAGGCCCGCGACCGGGCCGAGGCCATGGCGGAAGCCGAGCGNCTCCCCAANTATCAGGTGGATCAAGCCCGCCAAACGGAGCTGAGCGCGCGCGTCAAATATCTCAAGGCGGTGGAGGATTACCGGCAGGCGCTGGATAATTTCAAGCAACGCCTCAGCNTGCCGCTGGGCGAGGATCTCAAGCTGGACGATGCTGCCCTCAAGGATCTCGTGGATNCTGGCCTCACGCCGCTGGCGCTGGACGAACGCCGCGGTTATCTCATTGCCGTGACCAACCGGTTGGACGTGCTGAACACGATCGATCAATTTGAGGACAGCAAACGCAAAGTGCGCGTNGCCGCNAATGACCTGCAGCCCGGNCTNGANCTCGTGGCCGATGCNTCGCTGACCAAGCANTTTTACAGCAGCTTTCAACCGGAGCANTTCACNGCCAANCCCGGNNTGAANCTNCGCCTGCCGCTCAACAGCCTTACCGAGCGCAACGCCTACCGGTCCAGCCTCATCAATTTNGAAAAACAAATGCGNNNNCTNGCCACGGAANTGGANGGNCTGCGCGATAATATCCGCGAAGGCGTCCGNACGCTGGAGCGGCAGNGGGAAAATTACGTGATCCAGCGNGCCGCCCTCGAACTGGCNCGNCAGCAGGNGGAGGTGATGCCGNTANTNCTGCAAAACGGNTCGGCGGATATNCGNGACCAGCTCGAGGCGCAGGCGGATTTTGTGGAGGCNCANAANGATGTGACNAGNGCNATTGTNAATTATCACGTTGCCCGCTGGAATTTATTGAAGAATTTGGGNATNATGNGCGTCGATGANNAACGGTTTTGGCTGCAGGCNCAGGCGGTNCCCGGTGNGCCTGCACCNCCGGCCGGCGCGGCGGCATTGCCGCAACTAATCACCCCCGACGAGGTGTTTGGGGACGACTAAACCAAGCGAACAANTGGCAAAGGCCAAGGCATTTATTAAGAGGCATCCCGCGTGGGCTACGTTGNTCATTGTGGTGCTNGCTGGGGCATTCATGGGGNCCAAGTGGTATGAGCCCGAGGCGGAACAGGAAAATCAGGCACAATTCGCCACNGTTAAGCGTGGNACATTGACNGTTGACGTGGCTGAGACCGGTACACTNGATTCCACCCGTAAGCTTAATCTTCGCTGTGAACTCGANGGCGGTGGCAACATCGTATCGCTTGTCGNCGAGGGCACCTACGTGAAAGGCCCTGTGTTGTACCAGGCTAAGGCAGGTGACACATTGGCCAAGGTGGTAGAGCAGCACGCCCCCCGTGCTGTGGTGCCCACCGCCGATAAGCCAGCGGACAACCGTCAGCTGCAGGCTTTCGAGGGCGCCCTCCGCACCGCGAACCCCGAGGTGGACTGGGACAACATTTCGCCCGGCCAAAGCATCAGCATCCCCGGCGACCTNCTGGTTAAGTTTGANGACGGCTTATTGCGAGAGAAGATCTTGGCGCAGGAAAAGGCTGTGCATGATGCTGAACGAGATTTAGGCAATGCCAAGAAGGATTTGGCGCTGAAGAAAATTGAAACTGCTTCCGCCGATAAACAGGCGGCCNTNGATGTGGAATTCGCAGCACAGGATGTGGTGCGNTACATTGAAGGTGACGCCCCACTGAAATTACTGGAGCTGGATGGTGACATTGCTTTGGCTGAAGAGGAAATCAAGCGCGCTCAGGAGCGGTTGGCTAGCACAAAGAAATTGCAGGAGAAGGGNTACGCTACTTCGCTTGAGGTTCAGGCTGATGAGCTGACAATTAAGAAGCAGCAAAACCTCATCACCAAGTACAAGAAGCAAAAGGAGCTGTTCATCAAGTTCGAGCANCCNCAGCAGAAGAAGCGTTACGAATCGCGTCTGGATCAGACGAAAGTGGAGGAGCAACGGACNAACCAAAAGTCNCGCACATTGGTGGAATCGTTTGAGGGATTGGTGCAGCGGCGTGAAAATGGCCTNGAATCACAAAGCGAACGATTAGCCNTATATAAGGAGCAGTTGACGAAAACGGAAATCCGCGCACCGCAGGATGGACTGGTTATCTACGCGCGAAGCAGTTCGCGCTATAACGAAAGCTACATCAAGCAAGGTGCGGATATCCGGAAGGGGTATAAAGTTATAGACCTGCCGGACGTCAGCGAGCTGATGGCAGTGGTGCAGGTTCATGAGTCGTTTGTCCGGCATCTCCGCACGGGGNTGCCGGCGGTGGTGCGCATTGATTCACTGCCGGACAAGGAATTCAAAGGNATCGTGAAGCACGTTGCCCCTACTCCTGATTCACGCCGCATGTATTACGAGAATGTTTCTGTGTACGACACACACGTCTGGATNNAGGATGAAAACAACCAACTTCCGGAGGACCTCAAGCCGGGAGTATCTGCNAAGGCTGAGATTATNATTGCAGAGCTAAAGAACGTACTGAAGGTGCCCGTGCAATCGGTTACCACGCACAATGGTAAAAAGGTTGNCCAAGTGAAGCGCGGACAAGNGATTGAGCTGGTAANGGTGNAAACAGGCCAATTCAACAATCACTTCATCGAAGTAAAGGCCGGCTTACAGGAGGGAGATTTNGTTTCNCTTTCNCCGCACATTGACGAAGAAGCNCAAGCTGCTCAAACAGTGAAATAGGTTCGCTATGAACCCCTCGCTGATTCGNGTCGTCCACCTCGGCATCAAGAGCCTTATGCTCCACAAGATGCGCTCNGCNCTCACCATGCTCGGCATCATTTTTGGCGTNTGCTCAGTCATCGCNATGCTNGCCATTGGCGAGGGCGCCAGCTTCGAGGCGCAGGAGGCTATTCGAAAGCTTGGCAGCCGCAACATTATCATCCGTAGNGTNCAACCGCCCCAAGGCCAGTCNACATCCGAATCCAAACGCACCTACACTGCCACGTACGGATTGAAGCTCGCCGATGTCGCCCACCTCACCAACACGGTTCCGTCCATCACTCAAACCCTCGCCAAGCGGCGTTACCGCGTGAAGGCCCGTCATGGGCGGATGGAGGTGCCGTGCACTGTGTGGGGCACACAACCACACCACCGCGATATGAGCCAACTCGATATCGTGCAGGGCCAGTTCTTCACCGCTGAACACGCCCAAGCTCGTCGCAGCGTGTGCGTGATCACTGAATCACTGGCGCGTGCGTTNTTCCCTGCTGAAAACCCCATTGGCGGTTTGGTGAACGTGAATAATAAAGATGTATTCGAAGTGACGGGCATCGTNCGCGAGACTGGCACCGCTGCCTCGCGGNCGCCNGGNGGGGATGAACCAGGAGAGGCGTTGGATGCAAATATTTACGTGCCGCTCACAACTGCTCACTCGCGATTAGGCATACTGTTTACCGAACGCAACAGCGGTGGCTACACGCGCGAACGGGTGGANNTNCACGAACTNGTNGCCGAGATTGACNNCACCGAAAANGTCGCCGCCACNAANGCATCCATNGCNNCGGCGCTNAAGCGNTCNCANNCNAAACGCGATTACGAAATCATTGTNCCGCTCGAGCTGTTGCGGCAGGCGGAGCAGACCAANCGCATNTTCAACATNGTNCTNGGCTCCATNGCNGGNATCAGNCTNATNGTNGGCGGCATCGGCATCATGAACATCATGCTCGCNACCGTCACCGAGCGCACTCGNGAGATNGGNATNCGNCGCGCNTTGGGCGCGCGCAAGCAACAGATTGTNACGCAATTCCTCGTGGANACCATNGTGCTCGCCATTGGCGGCGGCCTCATCGGCGTGGCCCTCGGCGTGGCGCTGCCATTTGCTGTGGAGCATTTTGCGGACATGAAAACGATTGTCACCGTGCCCGCNGTGCTGCTGGCCTTTTGCATCTCGGCGCTGGTCGGCGTGGTCTTCGGCGTTTACCCCGCCCGCCGGGCTTCGGAGTTGGATCCCATCGAGGCCCTTCGGCATACGTGATGACTTTGAGTCCGCCGTCATTGATAAGGCGATTTTAATCGGCTGAAATGCCGTTGACCCCCTTCGCGCCTTCGCCTAGCCTTTGCGCCGAACCCAGTTCACCAGACCACATGAGATTTGGCATAAATACATTCCTGTTCACTTCCCCTTTCACCACCAAAAGCACGAACCTGTTTCCGAAGTTCAAAAAATGGGGCTTCGAGACGATCGAGATCCCGATTGAAGCGCCGGAACACATCGACGCGGCCAAAGTAAAAAAGGCGTTGGATAAACACGGGCTCGTTTGCGGCTCGGTATGCGCCTGCATGGGGCCGGGGCGCGACTTCCGCGGCAGCGCCAAAGACCAGCGTGAGGCGATGAAATACTGCAAGGCGCTCATCGACCAAATGGTCGTACTCGAGTGCCCGTCGCTCATCGGGCCGGTTTATAGTGTGGTCGGCAAGGCGGATGCCGTGGAGCCGAAGCAGCAGAAAAAGGAATTCGCGCTAGTCGTGAAAAACCTCAAAGTGCTTGCTGCGTACGCCGAGAAGAAGGGCGTGCAAATCTGCGTGGAACCGCTGAACCGTTTCGAGACCGATTTCCTCAACACCTGCGACAAGGGACTCAAGCTCATCAAAGCCGTCGGCAGCCCGGCACTAAAGCTGCACCTCGACACGTTCCACATGAACATCGAGGAGAAAAACCAGGCCGCCGCCATTCGCAAAGCCGGCAAGCTACTCGGGCACTTTCACGCCTGCGGCACGGACCGCGGCACACCCGGCAACGACGAGCTCGACTGGGCGCCCATCGTCAAGGCGCTCAAGGGCATTCGCTACAAGGGCGATGTGGTGATTGAGAGCTTCACCACAGACGTGAAGGTTATCGCCCGAGCCGCCGCCATCTGGCGCCGCATTGAGCCTACTCGCGACGAGATCGCCGTGAAGGGCCTGAAGTTTTTGAAGAAAGCATTTAAATAACAGACCACCATGAAAAAAATAATTACCACTTTGTGTGCCGCAGCCTTCGTGCTCGCGGCGAACGCGGACGAAAAGAAGGGCTTCGTNTCCATCTTTGACGGCAAAACCCTNAAGGGCTGGAACGGCGATCCGAAGTTTTGGAGTGTAAAGGACGGCGCCATCACCGGCACCACCACGCGCGAAAATCCCACGCGNGGCAANACCTTNATNATCTGGGAAGGNGGCAAGACNNCNAACTTCGTGCTGGAGATGGANTTCAANATNCAGNGCGGNAANAGCGGTATCCAATACCGNAGCTTCAAGCTGCCNGGCAACAACGACGGNTGGCGNATTGGCGGNTANCAGGCGGACTTCGAGGCGGGCGAACGTTACTCAGGCATCCTGTACGGTGAGCGTTTCCGTGGCATCCTGTCCGATCGCGGNTTCAANACCGAATGGACCACNGTGGANGGCAAGGTGCAAAAGAAGCGCNCGCAGTTTGGTGACTCCAAGAAAATCGGNCAGGCCATCAAGAANGGNGAGTGGAACCANTACCGNATCGTGGCCGAGGGNTATCAGTTNNTGCANTTCATCAANGANGTGAAGACNACGCACTTNATTGACAACGACACNAAGAACCANCGCAAGGACGGCCTGCTNGCNCTGCAGNTGCACGCCGGCCCGCCGATGGTCGTACAGTTCCGCAACATCCGCATCAAGCACCTGAAAAAATAACGGCGGCCGAANTCGCACNATGAAAAANATCCTGNTTCTCACGCTGTTGGTCGCCTTCACGGGGGTGGCTGAGGACAAGCGCATCGTGCTGCTCGCCGGAGCTCGCAGTCATCGACCGGGCGATCATGAGTTCCGCGCCGGTTGCATCCTGCTCAACAAATGGCTCAACGCCGTGCCGGGCATTGAGTGCGAGATGCACACCAACGGCTGGCCCAAGCACAACGGCGTGTTTGATGGCGCGGCGGCGGTGTTCATCTTTTGTGACGGCGGNGGNCGGCATCCGGCCATCCGGCCGGATCGGGTNAAAATCCTCAATGACCTCGTGAAAAAAGGCGCCGGCATTGCCTGCGCGCATTACGGCGTGGAGGTGCCCGCGGGCGACACGGGCAAGACGATGCAGGACTGGATCGGNGGGTATTATGAACACCGTTTTTCGGTGAACCCCATGTGGGCGCCAGATTTCAAGTCATTCCCCAAGCACCCCATCACCCGCGGTGTGAAGCCCTTCAAGATCANTGACGAGTGGTATTTCAACATGCGGTTTCGCAAAGACGGCGTGGGCAAGATCACTCCCATCCTCANCGCCAAGCCCGGCAAGGACGTGCGCGACGGCCCTTACGTGTACCCGCGCGGGCCGTACAAGCACATCATCGATGCCGAAGGCCGTGCCGAGACAATGATGTGGGCCTACGAACGCCCCAACGGCAGCCGNGGNTTTGGGTTCACCGGCGGNCACAAGCATATGAACTGGGGCAACGAAAATTTCCGCAAGGTNGTCCTTAACGGNATCCTGTGGATTGCCAAGGCCGAGGTGCCGAAGGACGGCGTGGAAACCAAAGTCACGGAAGAAGAATTAAAGAAGAATTGGGATCGATAAATTTGCCATGAAAAAACTCCTCCTCCTCACCCTCACTCTCACCTTCGCGCTTGGCGCGGTGGCCAAGCCAAAGAAGGTGGTGATGATCGCCGGCCGNCAAAGCCACGGGCCNTTGTCGCANGAACACAAGGCGGGCATCATGCTGCTGGCCAAGTGTTTGCAGGAAAATGCCGGCGACCTCGTGGCGCCCACGGTGGTGCTCAACGGTTGGCCGAAGGACAACAACGTGTTTCGCGATGTGGCCGCGGTGGTCATCTACAGTGACGGCGGCGGGCGGCACCCGGCGCTGGGCGGCAACAACCTCGAGATGCTCGGCCGCATGATGGAGGAGGGCGTGGGTTTTCTCACCATCCACTACGCCGTNGAGCCCACCACCAACAAGGGCAACAAGGAATTCATCGCGTGGCAGGGCGGCTGCTTTGAGACCCATTGGTCCGTGAACCCGCATTGGGTGGCGAATTTCAAAAAGCTGCCCAAACACCCCATCACCCGCGGCGTGAAGCCTTTCAAGGCCAACGACGAGTGGTATTTTCACATGCGNTTTGCGCCCGGCATGAAGGGCGTGACGCCCATCCTCTCTGACGTGGCGCCGAAGGAAACGATGCGGCGTGGTAATGGCGCGCACAGCGGCAACGAGCACGTGCGCAAAAGCGTGGCGGCGGGCGATCTGCAGCACGTGGCGTGGGCNTTTGAGCGGCCCAACGGCGGNCGCGGCTTCGGCTTTACCGGCGGTCACAATCACCTCAACTGGGGCAACGACGATTTNCGAAAGACGGTGCTCAACGCCATCGTGTGGGTGTCCAAGGCCGAGGTGCCGGCCAATGGCGTGCCCAGCAAGGTGAGCGAGCAGGATCTGTACGCCAACCTCGACAACAAAGGCCGCCGGCCCAAGCCCAGGAGCAATCCCGGCCCGCAGGCCACCAGCAAAATCACCGGGCCCAAGCCGGTCGCCGAATCCAAGGTGATCACCAAGAAAACNGGCCCCGCCAAGCTGATCGCCAAGATTGCCGGTGCCAAGGAATTGCACCTCGTGGTGACGGACGGCGGCAACGGTTATGCCTGCGACTGGGCGGACTGGGCTGAGCCGGAACTGATCGACGCCACCGGCAAACGCACCAAGCTCACGGACCTGAAATGGAAGGCCGCCTCGGCNGGCTTTGGNGCNGTNCAGTTGAACAAGAATTGCGGCGGCGACACGATGAAGCTCAATGGCCTCNCCGTGCCCTTCGGCATTGGCACGCACGCCAANTCNATTGTGAGCTACGAGCTGCCAGCCGGTCACAAGTTTGTGGAATTCATGTCCCACGTGGGCNTAGACAGTGGCGGCCTTGACCAGGGCAACTGCGGCGATCAGGCGAGCGTGCAGTTTCACGTGTTCACGCAACAACCGAAATTTGTGAAGGTTGCCGGCGGCGGCGGGGCGAATATCAACAGCCGTTCGCCCAAGGAAGCNACGGAGAATCTGGACATNCACGAGAAACTGCAGGCCGAGCTGTTCGCCAGCGAACCGATGATGCTCAGCCCGTCGAATATCGACATCGACCACCGCGGCCGCGTTTGGGTGTGTGAAATTATCAACTACCGCGGTCACCGCAACCGCCGTCAGGAAGGCGACCGCATCCTCATCCTTGAGGATACCGATGGCGACGGCNAGGCGGACGAGAAGACGCTCTTTTATCAGGGACGCGACATNGATTCCCCCCACGGCGTGTGCGTGCTNGCCACGCCCGACGGCAAGGGCACCAAGGTGATTGTCAGCGCCGGCGACAAGGTGCAGGTGTTCACCGATATGGACGGCGATGACAAGCCGGACAAAAAGGAAGTGCTCTTCAGCGGCATCGGTGGCAGCCAGCATGACCATGGCATTCACGCGTTTGTTTTTGGACCGGATGGCCGGCTGTATTTCAACTTTGGCAACACCGGCCATCAGGTGCGGGATAAAGACGGCAAGCCGATTATGGATCGCGCCGGCAACGAGGTGAACGACCGCCGCAATCCGTACCAGCAGGGCATGGTGTTCCGCTGCAAGCTCGACGGCAGTGACTTCGAGACGCTCGGNTGGNATTTCCGCAACAANTGGATGATCGCCGTGGACAGCTTCGGTTCGTTGTGGCAGAGCGACAACGACGACGACGGCAACCGCGCCGTGCGCATCAACTACGTGATGGAGTTTGGCAACTACGGTTTCCGCAGCGAAATCACCGGCGCCGGCTGGCGGGCCAACCGCACGAATATTGAGAAGAGCATTCCTCTGCGCCATTGGCACCTCAATGATCCCGGNGTAATCCCCAACCTGCTGCAGACCGGCGCGGGCTCGCCCACGGGCATCTGCATCTACGAGGGCGACCTGTTGCCCAAGGAGTTTTATGGCCAAATGATCCATTGCGACGCGGGCCCAAGCATCGTGCGCGCGTACCCAGTCAAGCCCAGTGGCGCTGGCTACACGGCCTCCATCGTCAACATTCTTGACGGCGCGAAAAAGGATCGCTGGTTTCGTCCTTCCGATGTGAAGGTGGCGCCCGATGGCTCACTCTTTGTGGCGGACTGGTACGACCCCGGTGTGGGTGGCCACCGCATGGGCGACCTGAACCGCGGCCGCTTGTTCCGGGTGACACCCAAGGGCTTCAACAAGGGTTACAAAGTGCCGAAGCAGAACTACAATTCGGTGGATGGCCTCATTGCCGCGCTGCAAAACCCGAACAACTCCGTGCGGCACATTGCCTTCACGGAATTGAAAAAGCGCGGTGCCGCCGCCAAGGCCGGTTTGCAAAAACTGGCTGGGAATGGGCAACCCCGCCAGCGCGCCCGGGCCCTGTGGTTGCTTGCGCAAATTGACGGCAACCTCGCCTCCACCGTGAAACAAGCCGCCGCGGACAAGGATGAAAACATCCGTGGCATGGCCCTGCGCATTGCCCGGCAGCACAAGGTGGATGTGATCCCGCTCGTGCGCGAACTGGCCGGTGACCCAAGCCCGGTCGTTCGCCGCGAATGCCTCATCGCCCTGCGTCACAACGACAACAAGGATGCCCCCGCGCTCTGGGCCAAGCTCGCCAATGCCCATGACGGCAAGGATCGCTGGTACCTCGAGGCGCTCGGATTGGCGGCTGACAAGCAGGAGAATGCCTTCTTCGATGCTTGGGTGAAAACCGCCAAGCTCGGTACGCCTGCCGCCAACGACATCATTTGGCGCAACCGCGGCACCCACGGNGCCAAGCATCTGGCGGACATCATCCTGAGCAAGAAGACNACGGCGGCAGAGAAACCCCGTTATCTCCGCGCGATGGATTTCATTCCCAAGAGCAAGGAGAAGGANGATGCCCTCGCCCGAATTGCNTTGGGTGCGCTGGANTAGTCTCCCCAATCTTAAATCACCGGCCGCACTTCGGTGCTGGCCGGTTTTTTTGTGGGCCGGTACAATGCGGNCATGANACTGCTGCTNACCCTTTGCCTGCTGGNGTTGTCTTTGCNGGCGGCGGACAAGCTACNNCCGGAACGGGTGGACACGTTAATCAATGTGTTCAATCGCATGGACCCGGCCACCGTNGNGGGCAATGCGCGCCTGAAGGAGGTGCTCGGTCAGTTACTCGATGCCACGGCCGGCGAGCCGCGCTTCGTGGCGTTGGTGAAAAAATTTGGCNTCAAGGGNCGCGAAGCGGATTTACTGAAAGTGGCCGCCCAACATCCGGCNGACCCCGCCGGGACTGAAGCGCTCGGCATGGTGCTCGGNGGTGAGGGTCGCGCGGCAGTNCAGGTGATTTTAACCGGCAAGGANGCGAAACAGGCCGCCGCCGTGGCGCGTGCCTTGGGCGGGAGCAACAATCAAAAGGTGCTGCCGCTGTTGGCGCCATTGGTTACCAACGAAAAAATCCANGCGAATGTCCGCAAGGAGGCAGTGAAGGGATTGGCGAATTTTGAGGCGGGCGCGCGCCAATTACTGGATTTGGCAAAGGCGGGCAAGCTGCCGCAAAGCGCAAAATTCACCGCCAGCCTCGCGCTGGGAACGGCGCGTTGGCCGGCCATCAAAGCCGAGGCCGCCAAGGTGTTGCCCTCGCCCTTCGGCGCAAATGCCAAGCCGTTGCCGCCGGTGGCGGAGCTGGCCAAGCGAAAGGGCAACATTGCCAATGGCGAAAAGATGTTTTTTGCGGAGACCACCCTGTGTGCGCGCTGCCACAAGGTGGGGAATCGTGGCATTGAGGTGGGTCCNGCCTTNACGGAAATTGGNGACAAGCTACCCAAGTCNGAGTTGTACGAGGCNATCATTGATCCGAGNGCGGGGATTTCATTTGGTTATGAGGCGTGGCAGGTGAAGATGAAGGACGGCAACGTGGTCTTCGGCATCATTCAAAGCGAGACGGACACGGAGATCGCCGTGAAAGGGCCTACCGGCGCGGTGACGAAGCACACGAAAGCGGCCATCGTAAGCCGCCAACAGCAGGCGCTNTCNCTGATGCCGCCGGGGCTNCATCTGACGATNAAGGAGAGCGACTTAGTGGACTTGATCGANTATCTCGNNTCGCNGAAGAAAAAGTAGTCTCTAACCCGGCGGCCAATTTAACGCGCGGCCACCCAAAATGTGCAGATGCAAGTGCGGCACGCTTTCGCCGCCGTCGGGGCCGTTGTTAATTACGAGACGGTAACCGTTTTCGAGATTTAATTCCGCAGCTACTTCGCGCGCCTTGAGCAGCAGATGCCCGAGCACCTGATGATCATCCGGAACCGCTTCGGCGATACGCGGTATGGGTTTCTTTGGAATTACTAGAACGTGTGTGGGGGCTTGCGGGTTGATGTCGTTGAAGGCCAGCACGAGGTCGTCTTCGAAGATGATGTCNGCGGGAATTTCGCGGGCGATAATTTTCTCGAAGAGCGTCACGGCGCGGGCGCGGTTAAACGATCATGAGCGTGAGCTTNGCCTCCTGCTGATGCCGGGCAACGATATCGCGCAGGTACTCGACGATCTGGTCATTGAGCTTTTGGCAGCGGGGGCTCCATTGCTTGGCACCGGTGAGNTTCTTCACCGCGGACCGCAGGCCTTTNACGCGNAGCAACTGCGGTTTGCCNTGCAGATCNGCNTGGATTTGATCGCGCAGNGTGCANAANAANACCANCTCNAGNCCNTCACCGGATTTGTGCGCNTCGNNGGCGATNTCGTCGAGNTTNGTNTCAGCNGCCTGTTNCTCTNGANNTATCATCCTCNNCATCGGCAGCCATNACNTTGAAGCCGAANCCGCGNAGGATNATTTCCAGTGCCTGNGTAAATTCAGCGACGGAAACNGATGAGCGNCCGAGATCNACCTTGAAATGGTANAGCACCGCCTCNGCGGCCTCNGTGACCATGAANGGATCCAGNTCNTGNANGGCNTCNCCCANNAGTTCCACGGTNACNTCCTGCGCGGANCAGGGGATGGAGTCCCCATCGGAAGTTTCAAAGACCAGGCAGTCGGTATGTAGCTGAATCATGCTTCGTCTCGAGTTTCTTCACGGCCTGGACAAAATCGTCGGCCTCCTCAAACCGGCGGTAAACGCTGGCATATCGCACATAGGCCACCTGATCGATTTCCCGCAGCGCGTTCATCACCGCCTCGCCAATGGCGCGGCCCTGAACTTCCTCGGCGTATTCCTCCGAGATGGTGTCAAACACACGTTGCGTCAGGTCCTCGATGGCCTGTTGGCTTATGGGGCGTTTTTGGCAGGCCTTAGCAATGCCGGAGAAAAGTTTCTCTCGAGAGAATTCCTCCCGGCGGCCGTCCCTTTTCACCACCATCAGCCGCTGGTGTTCGATCTGCTCGTAGGTGGTGAAACGATGTTGGCACTCGTTGCATTCACGGCGACGGCGAATAATGGCACCCTCTTTCGATGAGCGCGAATCAATCACCTTGTCCTCAATACAGTCGCACTTCGGACAACGCATTCCGTTGTTTCAAACCTCCTTGGCAGAACAGCCACATGTAGTGGCCGCTGAGTATCTATCACAACGATAGTCGCAGGGTCAAGAAAGGCACGGTGTCTCTTATTAACACACACGCGAGTAACGATGCGGCAAACAACCTTCGACATCACCGCGTGCACGTTCTACACCTGCGGCGTGATGGAGTGGAGCACCATACTGCTCGCGGGTGCAGCAGTGTTTTTCATTGGCGTATCCAAGGCCGGCTTTGGTGGTGGATTAGGAATGCTTACCACGCCATTGTGTGTGGTAGCTTTTGGTATGGCGGGGCANTCACCGCAGTTTGCCATTGGCTTTTTATTGCCGCTCCTNTGTGCCGGTGATTCCTTTTCNCTCTACCACTATTGGCAACAATGGCGTTTGGCGAATTTGAAGTTTCTTCTGCCGGGCATATTACTTGGAGTAATTGCGGGGATTCAGGTGATGGACCGTTTGGATGCCCGCCATTTCAGCCTCATCATTGGAGTATTAGCAGTGAGCTTTGTAGTATTCCAGTTGGTGAAGGAAAAAGTTTTTAAGAATGAAAAACCGTTTGTTCCCGGCTACGGATCAGGGACGGCGGCTGGTATTGGTGCGGGCTTAACCAGCACCTTTGCCCATGGAGCNGGGCCGATGATCAATATTTTCATGATCCCACAGCGGCTGCCTAAAGAAGAATTTGTCTCTACTCGAGTACTGATTTTCACATGGATTAACTGGATTAAAATGCCCTTTTTTGTGGGATGGGGATTAGTCACNCTNGAATCGCTCAAATGGAACGCACTNTATTTACCGCTGGTTCCNATAGGGGTATGGATGGGCGTATGGCTAAATCAAAAAATCCCTGAGGAAAAATTCCGGACCCTCACATACGCACTCACGCTCTTGGCCGGCCTTCACCTAATTNTGTCCAATTGGCTGCTTAAAACTGGCGGATAAATGGATTGGNCACGAATCTGGNTGCCTTAAATAATTCTCGACAAAGGACTATTTNTACTAGATATTGNCCTCAGTTCTCACCGATGCAGTAAAAGCACTGCCTTCGCCTTCTTGCGATAAGGTGATGAACGCCTCCGCCTCTTTCNNTTTGTTTATTCTTGGTGTTTTTCCAATTATATTCAGCCATGTGAACGCAGCAATGGCATCGCGCTTCACGCCTTTACCATGAAGATGTAATACCCCCAATTCGTATTGGGCCATTACATGCCCTTGATCTGCGGACTTTTTAAAATGCCTGAAAGCCTGCTTTAAATCTGCATTTACGGTTTTTCCGTCTCTATACATTACCCCAACTTGATATTGTGCGTCGGCATCTCCCTTCTCAGCCTTGACCTTAGCCTCCTCAAACTTCTTCTTGTCAGCTTCATCGCCCATCAACGGAAGACTCAAACACATCATCAACAAAACCAAAAACCTCATACCCCAAACATAGTTGAGTTTTAATAATTGGGGGATTTGTTTGTGCGGATTAGACATTGGGGAATGGGGGCTAATTATCACCATC
>PBFV01000020.1 GCA_002718935.1 Verrucomicrobiales bacterium | reverse complement strand
CATGGGGCGAAAATACAGAATGTTGCATTCATTGGAAACGGAAATTTCGACGCTTGGTGGCCAGGCAGTTGTGACTAACTTGGCGTTGGCGGGGTGCTGAAGCTTCGCTTTACTCCCGCGCCCATGGCGGATCTTTCCGGATTAAACCCTGAACAACGTGAAGCGGCGGCCACCTTGGACGGACCGGTGCTGATTCTTGCCGGCGCCGGCACGGGCAAGACTCGCACGCTCACCCACCGCGTGGCGTACATGGTGAAAAAAGGCATTTCTCCAGAGCGCATTCTGGCGGTCACTTTTACCAACAAGGCCGCACGCGAGATGCAGCAGCGCGTGGCCAAGCAACTGCCCAAGCCCCCTAAGCGCGAGGACGGCAAGCCGCTTAAGCCCACCATCTGCACCTTCCACTCTTTGTGTGTGCGCATTCTGCGGCGGCACATCACGCGGCTCGGCTACAAGCGCAACTTCGTGATTTACAGCGAGAGCGAACAGCTCGGTGTGGTGAAAAAAGTGCTCAGCGCCATCACCGGCAAAGACGTGAAGCCCGATCCCCGTGAACTGCACGCACTGCTCAGTCGCCTGAAAAATGCCGGCCCGAACGGGAACGTTTTTGGCGATGAAGACAGCCTCGCACTGGCCGAGCGGTTGCGCCGGCGTTACGATAGTGCCCTGCACGCGGCAAACGCGGTGGATTTTGATGACCTGCTCGTGCTCACGCTGAAATTGTTTCACGAGCATCCCGAGGCGCTGGAGGAATGCCGCGCGCGCTATCAATACGTGATGGTGGATGAATATCAGGATACCAACGCGGCGCAGTTTGAGCTAATGCGTCTAGTGGCTTCGGAGCATCGAAACGTGTGCGTGGTGGGCGATGATGACCAGAGCATTTATGGCTGGCGCGGCGCGGAGATTTCCAACCTGCTCGATCTCGAAAAATATTTTCCCGAGGTGAAGGTAATTAAGCTTGAGCAGAATTACCGATCCACCAAGTCGATCCTCGACGCCGCCAACGCGGTGATCCGCAATAACCCGCGCCGGCGCGCTAAGCAGTTGTGGTCGGCCAAGTCACAGGGAGATCCGATTCGGCTGTTCACTTTTCGCGATGAAAATGAAGAGGCGGAGACGGTAGTGAGCGAGATTGAGTTTAACCGCCAGGCGCGGCGCATTCCGTGGAATGAGCAGGCAATTCTGTTTCGCACCAATATTCAGGCGCGCCCGTTGGAGACGGCCCTGCGCAAGGAGGGTGTTCGCTATCATCTCATCGGCGGCCAAAGTTTTTTTGACCGCAAAGAGATTCGCGATTTTCTCGCGTACTTGAAAACCTTCATCAACCCGCACGACGACGCGAGCTTGTTGCGCATTGCCAACGTGCCGGCGCGTGGGTTGAGTGATGTGACCCGCGAACGGTTGCTGGCAGCCAGCGCCGAGCATGGCTGCAGTGTGTGGGCCGCGATGAAAAAAGCCGAGGTGCGGGTTGAGTTTCAACCGCGCGCCCGGCAGGCGATTGAGGCGTTCGTGGAATTGATCGAAGACTTCAGCCGCCATCTGGACAACGAGTCCACCGAGCTGGCGCGCTGGGCCAGTGCGTTTTTTTCGGATATCGATTACGATCAGGAACTGCGCAAGACGGAGAAGAACCCGGAGAATGCCGAAAACCGGATGCGCAATCTGCGGGATCTGATGGCCACGCTGGACGAGCCCGGTTTGGAGCGACCGCCGCGCGAACGGCTCGGGCGTTTTCTCGACGATATCACGCTGGACGCCGACCGCGAAAACGACAAGGAAGACGCCGGCGACGCGGTGACGTTGATCACCACGCACAGCTGCAAGGGGTTGGAGTTTCCGCACGTGTTTTTGGTGGGGGTGGAGGAAGGGTTGCTGCCGCATTCGCGATCAGCGGTGGAAGGCACGCTCGACGAGGAGCGCCGCCTGTTTTACGTGGCCATCACGCGCGCCATGCAAATGCTCGCCATCAGCCATTGCGGAAGTCGGCTGAAATACGGGCAACAGGTGCCGTGCCATCCTTCGAGTTTCCTGAAAGAACTGCCGGAGGACTTGTGCGAGGACATGACCGCCGCCAGCCGCGAGCCGGTGGGGCAGGAGGAGGGCAAGGCCATGTTCGCGGCCATGCGCGAATTGCTGGACTAAAGAAAAAAGCCGGCGTTTGCCGCCGGCTTGTGATTGGTTGTTGTTGGCGTTACTTGCGCAGGTCGTAGGCCAACAGGAGATCCTGATCCTTCAGGTACAGGATGCCGTTGCTCACCACCGGATGACTCCAGGCGCGGGCACGCGTGCGCTCGGGCTGGTTGAACCGGCTGATCTCATTGTACTTGGTGGGGTTCACTTCCACCAACGACACCGGCCCGCTTTCTGCGCGCAGGATGATCTGTTTGCCCACGATCACAATGGCGCCCTTGCCGGCGCTGCGTTCGCGCCACATTTCCTCGCCGGTCTTCAGGTTCAGGCAGGCGAGGGTGCCGCCGCTGGAGCCGTACACAAAATTGCCCACGCGGATCACGCCGCCGTGGTGATTGGCCATGGATTTGTTGGCGTATGTTTGGCGGGTTGTGAATTTGCCGCCGGCAGCTTTCACCTCAAAACCGTTGCAACCCACGCCGTAGGCGCTGCTAACAAACAGGCTGCCTTCGTGAAACACCGGTGTGCTGATGGTCGCGGTGCGTCCGGCGCGCGGCGCCTTCCAGAGCACTTCGCCGGTGTTGGCACCGAGGCCCACCACGTTTTGGCCGGTGAGCTGGATGTATTGGCGAATGTCGCCAAAGTCGCGGGCGATGAGCGAGCTGTATTGTGCCCCATCGGTGAAGTCGGTGCTTTGCCAGATGAGCTTGCCCGTCTTGGCGTTGAGCGCCACTACGGCACCTTTGCGGCCACCGGGGGTGACCATCACTTTGCCGTCATCAACGAGCACACTCTCGGTGTAATTCCAGCCGCCGGCCCGGCCGCCGAAATCCTGCGTGAGACTGGCGCGCCAAACCTCGGAGCCATCGGCGGTCTTCAGGCAAACCAAGTCGCCGAACTGGCCGAGCGCGTAGAGCACATCGCCCACCACCGTGGGGGTGCTGCGGGTGCCCTTGTAGTTGCCGCCGGTTTTGCCGACCGCCTTGGAGGTCCAAATGATTTTGCCGTCCTTGGCGTTGAGGCAAAGCACGTGGCTGGATTCGGCACCGTCACCCATGGTATAAATGCGGCCTTTCACCACGGCCACGCTGGAGAAGCCGGTGCCTACGCCGCGGGTTTTCCACGCGAGCTTCGGACCGTCTTCCGGCCATTTTTCCAACAAGCCTTGTGCGGGGCTGACGCCGTCGCGATTGGGGCCGCGCCATTGCGGCCAGTCGATGGCCTGCGCGGGCAGGATAAAGGACAAGAGTGCCAGGGTTGTAACGATGCGTTTCATTTGTCGGGAAGGTACGGAGTTGATTCGGTTTTTCAAAGATTACTTTTTCAGGTTGTACGCGTAGAGGGTGTCCTGATCCTTGAGGTACAGCACGCCGTGGCTCACTACCGGATGGCTCCACGCTCGTGAGCGGGTGCGATCCGGTTGTTCAAAGCGCCCCAACTCCTCGTAGGCCTTGGGCGTGGCCTTGACCATGGATACCGGGCCACGCTCGGTGCGCAGGATGATTTTGTCGCCCACCACCACAATCGCGCCTTTGCCGGCGCTCGGTTCGTTCCACAACACCTTGCCCGTGGCCAGCTCAATGCAGCTGAGGCGGTTGCCATTGGATCCGTACACGTGAGCGCCCACGCGCACCACGCCGCCATGATGATTGGCCATGCCCGCACTGCCAGCGTGCATGTAGGTTTGCTTCACGGAAAACTTGTTGCCGTCGTAATTCACCTGAAAACCGTTGCAGCCCACATTGTACGCGCTGCTCACGAATAGGTGTCCGTCGTGAAACACTGGCGTGCTCACTACCGCCGTGCGGCCCTTACGCTTTGCCTGCCAAAGTAGCGTGCCCGTGGTCGCCTCTACTCCCACTACACTCTCGCCGGTGAGTTGGATGTACTGCTTGCGATCGGCAATCTCACGAATGATCACCGAGCTGTATCCAGCGCGGTCGGTGAAGGGCTTGCAGCGCCATATAATCGCACCGTTTTCTGTGTTCAATGCCGCCATGGCGCCTTCGCGTCCACCGGGCGTGATCACCACCTGCTTGCCATCCACCAGTGGAGATTCGCTCCATCGCCAGCCGCTCATCATTGCGCCCTTTAAGTCGATGCCGAGGTGGTTGCGCCAAACTTCTTTTTGAGTCTTGATGTCAAAACACACCAAATCTCCCTGCTGGCCTAGCGCATACACGCGGCCGCCGGCCACCGTAGGCGTGCTGCGCGGCCCGGGATATTTGCGATGTCCACCTGGGGTGCCAATGCGGCCTTTCCACAGGTGCTTGCCCGCCGCGCTCAAGGCGTATAGGTAACAGGCGTCCTGCTCATCGCCGAGCGTGTATAGCACGCCATCGGCCGTAGCCACGCTGGAGTAGCCGCCGCCCACGCCCTTGGCGGTCCATAGCAGTTCCGGGCCGCCCTCGGGCCAGCCGGCCGCGAGGCCCTGATCCGGGCTGACGCCGTCACGGTTGGGGCCGCGAAACTGCGGCCAGTCCAGCGCGTGCAAAGCGGGCAGGGCGCTAATGAATACAATAAGCGAGAGTAGGGTGCGCATGTGTCCCTATTGGATAGGCCGTGGGGAGCGGTGATTCAATGAAAATACGCTAATCGACCGGAGGAATGCTCTTCTGGGCGCGACGTCGATCGCGCCACCACACGATGATCGTGGTTAGCAAGGCTCCGTAAAAGGCCACGAGCGTTAGGATGTCCACCGCGCGATTGGATATTCCAAAGGGCAGCACCTGATCCAGAATATGTTTGATAAACGAGTTGGGCAGATCGCTTTGGCCAAGCTTCTCTTTGATCTGCCAATGCCAATCGGTCAATACGCAGTAGCCGATACCGAATTTTAGCCCGAGCAAAAACCAACTGCTGAGGATGCCCGCCATCAAGTAGCGATGCGCCGTGCGCAATCTCGGCACGGCCCAGCCGCTCAGGCAGCTGATGATGAGTGCGAGGTGGACGACGTAAAACAGAATGTCCGCAGCCTTGAGCATGTCACTGGCCTAGACGCAGGGCGCGGTCGTTGAGCTGGGCGCGCCATTTTTGCAGATAACTGAATTGGTGATAGACTGACTCCAGCTCGGCGGCGGTCCAGTTGTCATTCATTTTTTGCAAGGTGGCCTCGGCATCAGCAAGCTGTTCGTTGAGTGTGGCAAGCAAGGTGTTTACCTGCTCCAGCCAATCCAGGGCAGCCGGATAGGATTGCGCGCGGAGCAGTGGTGAGGTTTGTGCCTCGCGCTCGGTGAGGAAAGCGTCCACGGGCCGGAGCAGTTGGCCAACGGCGAGAAACAGTTCGGCGGTGTCCGGCGGGATGTCGTGAACGTCCGCGGGAGGGGCGCCGGTTTCCAGCTCAATAAGGTGCCGCAGGCGGAGCTTGGGATCACGCAGGGTGTCGTGCGCGGTGTTCAACGCGGCAAAGCGGTCACTGGCGCCCGCTTTCTGAGCGGGATCACTAAACTTGTCCGGATGTGTGGCGGCCGAACGGTTGAGGAAATTCTCCTTCAACGCCGCCTCCTCCAGCCACGGCTGCCTCGGTTTCTCCAGCAGAGCGAAGGCGTCAGTCATCGTTGGGGTTAGTTGTGGAGGTCGGGGGATCTTGTGTGGGCGGCTGATTTTTATTTTTAAAATAAACGACCAGCATGACAATTCCAGCGATCGCAATGGCTAATACAATTGCCAGTAGGACCATGAACTCAATGGTACTCAGAGCGGCGAACAAGTGATTAGTTGCGGACATTGGATTATTTCTCGATAGTTGATTTTAATACCTGCACCTCAATTTCCAACGACCGCACCTGTTCCTCAAGGGCCGGTCCGCCGGAGGATTTGCGTTTCACGAGGAAAATGATCAGGGCGATGATGGCCGCAATTGCGAACAGGCCCAGTAACGCCAGCCCGATGACCATTAGCACGGCCATGGCTAGGCACTAAAACTTTCGCCGCAGGAACAGGTGGTGGCCGCGTTGGGGTTGTTGACCTTGAAGCCGGATTCCTCGAGGCCGCTTTGGTAGTCAAGCTCGCTGCCGGTCACGTATAGTGCGCTCTTGGGATCGACCACCACGCGAATGCCGGCGCTCTCTACGAGGATGTCTCGGTTGGCCGGCGCATCCTGTAGGTCCATCTTGTATTGCAGGCCGCTGCAGCCGCCACCCATCACCGCCACGCGCAACACGCCATCCGGGCGGCCCTGCCTGGAAAGTAGCGTACCCACCTTTTCAGCGGCGGCATCTGTGAGCTTCACCAAGCGCTCGTCGCCCACGCGATAGTTGGTTTCAGTGCTGGTGTTGGATTTGCGTTTGCCCGCAAGCATGCGCGCAGCATATGACAAGGGAGCGTTTGAATAAAGCATTTCAAAATCGCGTTTTTTTTGAAATGCTCACGCGAATGCAGCGCGCGCTGATCATCCTGTGGCTGGCTCTCTCGCCCGGCATTCTTTGGGCGGAGGACGAGTTTGGCGACTTTAAGGCCAAGAGCGAGGCCGCGTTGCTGGTTTCTCCGGCCACTGCCAAGGCCGGCACCACCGTGGAGGTGGGTGTGCGGATAAAGATTCCGAAGGGTTGGCACATCTACTGGCGCAACCCCGGCGAGAATGGCCTGCCCACCAGCCTCGAGTGGGCCTTGCCAAAGGGAATCACCGCCGGAGCCATCCAATGGCCCGTGCCGGAGAAAGTCGAGTGGCTCGAGCTCTTTACCTACGGCTACCACGATGAGGTGCTTTTGATTGTGCCGTTGACGTTGGCNGAAAACCTNCCCGCNGGCGATCANCCGCTCAAGGCCAAGGTGAGCTGGCTNGAATGCGAGGAGACATGCATCCCCGGCGATGCCGAGGTGAGCGCCNTGCTGAAAATCGGCTCNGAGGCNCAGGCAAGCCCCAACACTGAACTCTTCGAAACTTGGCGCGCGCGTTGGCCGGTGCAGGANCCGCTCGAGGGCACCACAGCCGAATGGGATGNCACGGTCAATACACAGGGCGAGCGGCGATTGAAATTGACCGTGCCGGCAAAGGCCGCAGCCAAGGTGCAGTTCCTGCCCTTCGAGGTGGATCCGGACAAGACCNCGTGGGAAATGGCCCACGCCAGCACCGTTACTCGCGGTGACGATACGGTGACCCTTTCCAAGCTTTTCAAAAGCGAATCCGGCCAATGGCCGGCCACGCTTGANGGTGTGTTGCGCTTTGAGGAGGCGGGCAAAGTGCGCGGGTATCCGGTCACATTTAAACTCGCTGATGCCGAGGCGCCGCCGATTGGGCTCGATCCTTTTTCGCCCGGAGGCTTCAACACCAAGGGTTCCGAGGCCAATGCCATGCTCGACCACACGGAAGCCGTTGCCGGCAGCGAAGTGTGGGCCGGGGTGCNATGGAAACTGCGGGAGCACTGGCATTTATTTTGGAAAGACCCCGATATGCCCGGTCTTCCGCCGGAGTTTCACTGGACGCTGCCTGAGGGCATCACTGCCAGCGTGATTCATTGGCCGAAACACAAGCGGATGGAGATCCTCGGCCAAATGGGAAATGTGTACGAAGGCGAGGTGATGCTGCTCGCGCCATTGACTGTGAGCAAAAGCGTGGCGCCCGGCGACTACGAGATTGGCCTCAAGGTGGATTGGCAGGAATGNTACGAAACCTGCGAGCAGCACTCGAAGGAATTTACGCTCNCGTTAAAAGTCGCCGCTGAGGNGCANCTTTCGGAGCACGCCTCCGCCATTAAGGAATGGCGCGCCAAAGTGCCCGGCACGACGAACAACGGCGGCCCGCCGGAAGCGGAGGCCATGTCGTTTTNGGGCATGCTGTTGTTCGCATTCATTGGCGGCATAATCCTCAACGTGATGCCGTGTGTGCTGCCGGTGATCTCGATGAAAATTCTTGGCTTCNTGCAGCAGGCGGAGGAAGACGCCNGCCGCGTNCGCAAGCTCGGGCTGACGTACGGGCTCGGGGTATTGTTTTCCTTTCTCGTGCTGGCCGGGGTGTTGATCTCCGTCAAGGAATCCACCGGCATGGCGGGGTGGGGGATGCAGATGCAAAACCCATATTTCACCTTTGTGCTGATGCTGGTGGTGATGNTGGTGGCNCTNAACCTCTTTGGTGTTTTCGAAGTGACGCTGGGCGGNGGNGCCATGACCAAAGCCAACGAACTGGCGAGCCGCGAAGGCTACCTTGGTGCATTCTTTAACGGCATCCTCGCCACGGCGTTGGCGACGCCNTGCACCGCGCCTTTCCTCGCCTCGGCGATGGGCGCGGCCCTGACTCAAAGCAACGGCACGATCATTGCGTCGATGTGCGCGGTGGGCGCCGGCTTGGCGTTTCCGTACGTGCTGCTCAGCGCGCAGCCGGGTTGGATGAAATTTCTGCCCAAACCGGGCGCGTGGATGGAACAGTTCAAGCAGGTGATGGGTTTCCCGATGCTGGCGGCGGCATTTTGGGTGATGCACTTTGCGGGCAAGGCCTTCAACGTACCGGACCCGCACAAGGCAATTTTTTGGCTCGCGATTGTTGGCACGCTGGTGGCGCTGGCGGCATGGGTATTTGGCGAGTTCAAACAAAAGCGCGCCAGCCAATCGAGTGGGCCGCTCATCGCCAGTGCGCTGTTGCTCTTGATGTCGTGGGGCGTGCTGGAGGTCGGGTTGGATTGGCGCAATCCGAAGGGGGCCGAGACCGGGCTCGGGCAGTTTGTGCCCACCGACGCCAATGGCACCCAGTCTGAAGGCGACAAGTTGACTTGGCTGGAATGGTCACCGGAAAGCGTGGCGGCCGCGCGCGCCGATGGCCGCGTGGTGCTGGTGGACTTCACCGCGGANTGGTGCAACAGTTGCCATTACACNAAGGCGCAGGCNCTGGATGTGGCGTCGGTGAAACAGAAGCTGGCCGAATTACGCGGGGTGGCGTTTTTGGCGGATTGGACGGTGCGCGACAAGCGCATCACNAAGGTGCTGCACGCGCATAAACGGGCCGGNGTGCCGCTGGTNCTGGTGTACCCGGTTAGTGGAGAACCAATTGTTCTCCCCCCGGTAATGAGTTCTCCNGAAAAAGTCTTGGAAGCTCTCGACAAAGCTGGTAGGCCTGCTAGNTGAAATCGTTGAGGAGGCGGTTTCAGTAAAGGAGTNATGAAAANATTTTATCCCGTAGNCACGGCTGTATTGCTGTGTCTGGCGCTAGGCTGCAATAGTTTTGGTCCGCGCACCTTGGAGGCTACGCACCCGCAGTACAACCACGCCATCTCGCGCAGCTTGGATGAGCAATTCCTGCTAAACCTCGTGCGGTTNAAGTATCGCGACAACCCNTTCTTTCTCGAAGTGTCAGCCGTAACCACNCAACAGACGGTGCAGCATGAGGTGAGCGCGAGCGTGAAGTTTGCNTCGGGAGCTGACTCNCTCACGCCTTCCGGCGGCATGACCTACAAGCAAACGCCGACCATTTCCTACGCGCCACTGCGTGGGGATCAATTCCTCAAACAAATTTTGTCACCCGTGCCGCTGGAAGCGGTGCTCATCCTCACCCAAAGCGGTTGGAGCGTGGAGCGCGTGGTTAGTGTGTGTGTGGAGCGTGTGAATGACTTGGATAATGCCAGTAATGCTTCTGGCCCNACCCCAAGTCGTGAGCCACGGTATAAAAAATTTCAGGAGATGACAGAGATCTTGCGTGAGCTCCAGGTGGCCGATGCCATTGAATTGGGGGCCGCAAGTAATGGTGCTGGAAAAGAAGGAGGCGCAGGGCATGAGCTAGTTCTACGGCTTAAGCCGCGTGCGGAATTGGCTGAGCGAATTGCGCGCCTCAAAGAGTTGCTTGGCATAAATGGCACGGACAATGAGCTCAGATTGACTAATGATTTCCTTAATCGCCCAAAGAACAGTCTTGCTGTGCGCACGCGGTCGATGATGGGGGTTCTCTTCTATCTTTCCCATAATACCCATGTGCCCGAAGACCACGAGAAGGAAGGGCTGGTGACACTAACAAAGAAGGCCGACGGTGANCCGTTTGATTGGGANACGGTGACAGGTAAATTGNTGCGGGTGGAATCTGCTCCTGGGCGTCCGTTAAACGCCTTTGTGGCTGTGCGTCANCGTNGTGCTTGGTTTTTCATTCGTAACAANGATCTCGAGAGCAAAAGTACCTTCATGCTGCTCAGCCAGCTTTTCAACCTGCAGGCGGGGCAAATCAAAACCATGGCCCCGGCGCTGACTATCGGCGCGGGCGGCTAGTTTCGGGCGTTTACAAAAATCTGTTGAGGCCTTCCGGTACAGTAGTTAGATTTCGCGCGCATGAGTGACGAGACAAAACCACTGGTAGGCGTAATCATGGGCAGCCATTCTGACTGGTCCGTGATGGAGAATTGTGTAAACCAGCTCAAGGATCTGGGCGTGCCGTGCGAGGCGAAGGTGATTTCCGCGCATCGCACCCCGGAACTGCTGCATCGCTGGGTGAATGCTTCGAGTGAAAACGGCATGGAGGTGATCATTGCTGCTGCCGGTGGCGCCGCACACCTCGCGGGCGTAACCGCGGCGCTGACGTCGCTGCCGGTATTGGCCGTGCCNATGAANGCGTGGAGCACNGAGGGNCTGGATTCCCTNNTGTCGATGGTGCAAATGCCCGGCGGCGTGCCGGTGGGTACTCTGGCGGTGGGCAAGCCCGGCGCGAAGAATGCCGCGCTGCTGGCCACGGCGATTCTCGGCAATAAATATCCAGAGTATCGCGAAGCCTACGAGGCCTTCCGCGCCAAGCAAACGGCCGACGGCGAGGCCAATCAGGATATCGAGGGTGCCTAGAATAAACCCCATGNACCTTGGCGGTGGCNTGATGGCCNCCGCTTTTTTTTTGTCATCNCCATTTTTTGCTGGCGGGCGGCTGGCGGGATCGTTAGAGAAGGGCGGTCTTCATCACACGCGGCGTTAAATATTTGATCAGGTGAAAATCTTTTCCGGCAGATCCAACATCCCCTTGGCCGAGGCCATTTGCCAAAANATCGAGGTGCCCATGGGCAAGGCGTCCATCCGCGATTTCCCCAACGGCGAGACGTTTGTGAAGATCGACGAAAACGTGCGCGGCGAGGATGTGTACGTGGTGCAGAGCACCTGCCCGCCGGTGAACCAGAACATGATGGAGCTGTTCATCATGATCGATGCTCTGCGCCGAGCCAGNGCCAGCCGCATTACGGCGGTGTTGCCCTTTTACGGNTATGCCCGGCAGGATCGCAAAGACCAGCCGCGGGTGCCCATCAGCGCCAAGTTGGTGGCCAACCTNTTGGTGGCCGCCGGCGTGAACCGTGTGCTCACGGTGGATTTGCACGCACAACAAATCCAAGGCTTCTTCGACATCCCGGTCGACCACCTGTATGCAGCTCCGGTGATGTTTGAGTATTTGAAAACGCTGGACCTCGGCGAGCAGGTGGCGGTTGTAAGCCCGGACACCGGCGGCATCAAAATGGCTCACGCCTACTCGCAGTTGTTGCANGCGGATTTGGCTATTGTGGCCAAGCGTCGGATGAACGACACGGAAACNGAGACTATTTCCGTCATTGGCAAGGTGCGGGACAAGACNGTGGTGCTGGTCGATGATCTCACCGAGACGGCCGGCACGCTAGTTAACGCCGCCCGAATCCTGCGCCGNCGGGGCGCCAAACGCACGATTGCCGTGGTTTCCCACGCGGTTTTGAATGATTTAGGCAGCAAAAGATTGCGTAAATCAAATATTGACGAACTTATTACGACTGATACTGTTCCCCGCCCCTCCGTGGAAGGAGTCAAGGTGACGACCTGCTCCGTGGCGGGGTTATTGGGCGAGGCAATCAAGCGAATTCACACGAATTCCTCGGTCACCTCGCTCTTTGAATTTGACGGAATCAGGATTGGATAAGCGACAATAGCGATATGAAGGCAATTGAACTGGAAGCCAAACCGCGGGAAGCGCGCAAGCGGAACCAAGTAAAAGCCCTGCGCAGCGAAGGCGCCGTGCCCGGTGTGCTATATGGCAGCGGTGAACCGTCCAAGGTGCAGGTGGACGACCGCGAGTTTACCCAACTGCTCAAGAACGCCTCCTCCGAGACGGTCCTGCTGGACCTCACCGTAGGCGATCAAAAGCACCTTGCTCTGGTGCAGGAAGTGCAAATTCACCCCCTCAGCCGACAGCGGCTGCACATTGATTTTCGCGAGGTGAAGCCCGACCAAGCCGTGGTGGTGACCCTCCCCATTATTACTGAAGGCGAGCCCATCGGTGTGAAAACCGGCGGTGGCAATATGGATCAGGTCCTGCGCTTTGTGAAAGTGAAAGGCACCCCCGCTGCCTTGCCCGAGGAACTTATTGTCAACGTGGAACATCTGGACATCGGCCATACCCTGCATGTCAGTGAAATGGAAACCCCAGAAGGCATCGAAGTTTTGGCCAACGAAGGCAACCCCGTCGTCTCCGTCGCCAAGCCGCGGGTGGTTGTGGAAACCGCCGCTACTGAAGATGGCGAAGAAGGCGCCGAGGGCGAAGCCGCCGAAGGCGAAGGCGCTGTCGAAGGCACCGGTGGCGATGCCAAGCCCGCCGAAGAAGGCGCCGATTAACCCACCAAAGGGCCGCGGGCCATGGATACGGCTCATCTCATTGTGGGCCTTGGCAACCCCGGCCCCAAGTACGTCGGCACCCGGCACAACATCGGGTTCATGGCGGTCGAGGCCCTGGCCACCCGCTGGGGCGGCACGTGGGCGGAGGAAAAGAAATTTAAGGCCCGCATGAGCCGGGCCACCGTGGAGGGAGACCCCATCCACTTTTGCGAGCCGCTGACGCTCATGAATCTCAGCGGCGAAGCCGTCGGCGCGGCCAGCGATTATTATCGCATCCCGCCCGACCGCGTGATGGTGATCGTGGACGACGTGAACCTCGCCTTTGGCCAGCTGCGGCTGCGCCCCGGCGGCGGCACCGGCGGCCACAACGGCCTGAGCTCAATTGAGCAACATTTGGCCACGGCGGATTATCCCCGCCTGCGCGTGGGCATCGGCCGCCCGCCCGGTGAAGGCCGGGAATTGAGCGGCTTCGTGCTCGGCAAATTTGCCGGGCCGGAAAACGACGCGCTGCCGGGAGTGCTGGACCGCGTGGCCGGCGCGGTGGCCTGCCGCATGCGCCATGGCGTGGAACGCGCGATGAACGAATTTAACGGGGAGCTTGAACTTCCCACCGAACCGAACGAGAATAAAAAACCGTGAATCACTACGAAGGATTGTTCATTCTGGACACCGCCGACAGCACTGACAGCGTCGACGCCATAATTAAGGCCCTCGGCACGCTCATCAGCGACACCGGCGGCAAGGTCAAGGCCGAGAACAAGCTCGACCGCCGCGCCTTTGCCCGCGTGGCCGACAAGAAACACACCGGCGGCTTCTACTTGAGCCTGAATTTTGACCTCGAACCGGGCAAGTTGGACGAGCTGCGCACCGCCCTCGGCAAACGCTCCGACGTCTTCCGCGTGCAGATCACCCACGCCACCGTGCCCGTTGAGGAAAACGCCAACGCATAAACTCCCGCCTGCCATGCCCAACTACAACAAAGTGCTCCTGATGGGCCGCCTGACCCGTGACCCCGAGGTAAAATATTCCGCCAATGGGACAGCCATCACCAACATTGGACTTGCCGTTAACCGAAACTGGCGAAATCAAGATGGGCAAATGCAGGAGGAGGTCACATTTGTTGATGTTACGGCATTTGGTAAACGCGGCGAAGCCGTTGGCCAATACCTCAAAAAAGGAAAGCCGATTTTTGTCGAAGGACATTTGAGGCTGGAACAATGGGATGACAAGCAAACCGGCCAAAAGCGCAGCAAGCTGACTATCATAATGGATGCCTTTGAATTCATCGATTCGCGTGGCGAGGGCGAGGGCGGCAGCAACTTTTCTGGCGGCGGTGGTGGTGGAGCGGCGCCNAGNNGNGGNGGCNGCANTGCNCCGGCCCAAGGNGGTGGNGGCGGTTTTNCCGAGGATGATGACGTGCCCTTTTAACTAAAATTTACCCCNACACATCATGTCAAAAAAACAAGNGGACGTAATCCTGACCGAGCCGGTGGTGAACCTTGACGGTTCCGAAGGCGACACCGTGAGCGTGGCTCCCGGCTATGCGCGCAACTTCCTTTTGCCTCACGGCAAGGCCATCCCCAGCACCGCCGGCAACCAACGCCGCATTGCCTCCCTGCAGGCCCGCAAGGCCGAGCGCGAGGCCAGCGAGCTACAGCACATGACCGAGCTCAACGAGAGCCTCAAGAGCCTGCGCCTGCATATCCTGGTGAAAACCGGTGAAGGCGGCAAACTGTTTGGTTCCGTCACGGCGGGCACCATTTGTGATGAGCTGCAAAACCAATTCGGCGTAGAGCTGGAGCGCCGCCGCGTGGCACTGGACAAGCCGATCAAGGAGCTGGGCGAGTTCGATGTGAAACTAAACCTGCACGCCGACATCGAGGCCAGTCTCAAAGTGTTTGTGGAAAGTGAAAACCCGATCGAACCAGTTGAAGGTGAGGAAGGCGAAGCTGCCGCCGAGGCCGCTGCCGAATAGTTTTCACAAATAAATTCACTGACAATCGGGGCCTTGTGCCCCGTTTTTTTATGCCGGCAGTGAACGGTGTGAACAGTGCGGGCAACTCCGCATTGTCACGAACCGGTCAAGGGTGATTTGCTTGCCGGTCCATGATTGATGCCAATGAGGCCCCCCTGCCGGAACCGCCACCGGAAGACTTGGTGCAGGCGCGCCGCGCGCCCGCCAAGCCCCGCGAACTGGGACTGGACCGCACGCCGCCGCATTCCATTGAAGCGGAAAAGGGCGTGCTCGGTTGTTTGCTGCTCGACCCCCGTGAAGGGCTGCTGCACTGCCAGGAAAATTTGCGCAACCCGCGCCAGCTGGATCTGCCCAAGGGCGAGAGCGGTGCCTTCGGCACGGTGCGCCACACGGGCACCACGTTTTTTTACGAGCTCAAACATCAGGTGATCTTCGAGTGCATGCTGGAGATGCATGAGAATCACAAGGCTATCGATATGATTACCCTGAAACAGGAGCTGACGGATAACCGTCAACTGGAGGCTGTGGGTGGCGTGGCCTATCTCTCGCAACTCATGGACGGGGTGCCTTCAGCGGCCAACCTCGAATATTATTTTGATATCGTGTGGGACAAATACCTGCTGCGCAAAACGGTGCGCACCTGCACCGAGATGGTGCGGCAGGCCTACGAGCACGAGGGCGAGGTGGACCGTCTGCTCGATGAGGTGGAAAGCAAAATCCAAAAGATCAATGAGGAACGCGCCGGCGAAGCCTCAGCCAGCACCTCCGAGGTTCTCAAAAAAGTGCTCCGTAATCTTGAGGAACGCCACGGCAAGGAAGGCCTTTCGGGACTGGAAACCCATTACCAAAAGCTCGACGAAATGACCGACGGACTGCACCCGGCGGAAATGGTGGTGATCGCCGCGCGACCCTCGATGGGCAAAACCTCGCTGGCGATGAACATTGTGGAACACGTGGTGCTCCAGTCCAAAGTGCCAGTGGGCGTGTTTAGTTTGGAAATGACCGCCGAGGCGCTGGTGCAACGCATGGTGTGCGGTCTGGCCAAGATGGATTTTCGCGAAGTTGGCGCCGGTAGATTTGCCGACCAGGACTTTCGCCGCCTACATGCGGCGGTGGGCAAATTGCACCAGGCGCCCCTGTATATTGATGACACACCGGGCTTGTCTATCCTGCAATTGCGGGCCAAGGCGCGCCGCATGCGCGGCCAGCACAAGGTCGGACTCATTGTCATTGACTATCTCCAGTTGCTGCACTCTACTTCGCGCCGGGCGATGGATAATCGCCAGCAGGAAGTGGCGGAAATCTCCAGTGGCATCAAGTCACTGGCGAAGGAGTTAAACATCCCGATCATCGTGCTTTGCCAGTTGAACCGGGAAATGGAGCGGGAGAAAAACCGTAANCCCCGCCTCTCGGACCTGCGCGAATCTGGCGCCATTGAACAGGACGCTGACCTCGTGGGCTTGCTGTACCGGCCCTTTACCGAGGACGAGGGGGAACCCGGCGATGAATCGGAGGGGCTCCCGGTGAACCTGTACATCGCCAAGCAACGAAACGGACCGGTGGGCGATGTGCCGCTGGTCTTCCTGAAACATTACACGCGCTTTGAAACCGCCAGCCCAATGGATGAACACGATGTACCACAAGATTAACTGCCTGCTTGCCGCGCTGCTGTTGGGTGCCAGTGGCTTGTCCGCACAGGAAATCAACAGCATCACCGTGACCGTGCAGGGGGAAGCGGAGATGACGCAGAAGTCTGTGCTCGACCAAATCCGCCTCAAGCCCGGCGACCAATACGCCGCCGANCGCACTAACGAGGACGTGGTCAACCTCATGAAGTCTGGCCGCTTTGCCAATATCCGGATTGAGAAGACCGAAGTGGATGGCAAGGTGAACCTCAATTACATCGTGGAAGGTTATCCCGTGCTCACCACTGTGGAATTTCAAAAGGTGGTGTACGGGCTGGAAAAAGATGGAGACGGAAATCGCATACGCGAAATCCGCACGAGCCTCGGTATCCGCCTTAAGGANAAGAAGTTGCGCAGCAAGCTGCAACTGGCCGCCGGCGTTCAATACAATGACGCCCGCCGCCACGCCGANGAGGTNGCCCTGCGCGAATATTACATCACCAAAGGATACTACCCGGTGGAGGTAGTGGGCGTGCGCGTGGGTACGGCGTTGTTTTACCAGATTCACGAGGGCGAACGCGTAAAGATCGAGTCGATGAAATTCGAAAACGCTCAGGCCGACCAGCCGTTGAGTTTTGGCGAGGGCTTGCTGAACAACTACGCGAAAGCCCGCGAACGCCGCCGGTGGTANAATCCTGTCTCATGGGTCACCAACGACGGCCGCATNAAGCCATTGCAACTGGATGAGGATATCGACCGCCTCACGGAGTTTTACCGTAACCGCGGCTTTCTCGACGTCAAGGTGACCTTCAGGCATGGCGCGGATGAGAAGATTTTACTGAACCCCGAATACCATCGCCTGCGTGCCGTGCTTTTGGATGTGCAGACCAAGATCACCGAGACCCGGCGCAAGGTGCGCAGCGAGGAGGCGGAGGAAGAGCCGGATGAGGCCATTTTGGATGGCTTGGACGATTTGCTCGACGAGCTAGATGATCAAGAGGAGGNCGCTGAGGATGACCTCGATGATTTCCTGGATGACCATNATCTGGTGGATCTCACNTTCGTNATTGATGAAGGCCGCCAATATCGAGTNGGCGAAGTGAANTTCACCTATCAGGTNAAAGCGGCTGAGGATNTGGACAATACNCGCTTTNANCCGGCNCCGGCCGATTACCAGCCGAAGATTCCGCCTGCCGCGCTCTTGTCNCTGTTGCGCCTCAAGCCAGGGGAAATTTTTCATCCGGAAAAACTCGAAGGCGGCAAAGATGATCCCGACGTCACGGTGCTGCGCGATGCCTACGGTACCAAGGCCCTCATCAAGCGCATCGTGAATGTCGATACCGTGACCAATGTGGAAACCGGCACGATTGATTTGGAATACAAAATTTACGAGGGCGACCTCTATTTTGTGGAACTGGTGAAAATTGAGGGCAACGAGAAGACCAAGGATTTTGTCATCCGCCGCGAGCTGGCCATTGCGCCGGGCGAGCCGTTCGATCTCGGCCGCATTGAAACCAGCAAGCGGCGATTGGAGGGCCTGCAGCTCTTTGGCGATGTGCAAACCCGCCCGGAGGAAGCCGGGGTGGCCGCCGATGGCCTTTCTGAAAACCTCGTGGTATCGATCCGTGAAAAGAACACCGGCCGATTCATGATCGGCGGCGGATTCAGCACGGATTATGGCGCCTTTGCCCAGCTCATCATGTCGCAGGAAAATTTTGATATTGGGCGGTGGCGCCGGCCGCACTTTCTACAGGGTGGCGGTCAAAAGATCCGTTTTCGCACCCAGCTCGGCGGCAGATTCAGCCAATTTAGTTTGGATTTCGAGGAGCCATGGCTCTACGGTAAAAAACTCCGTTTCACCTCAAGCCTCTACTCACGGGAGTTATCATATTATGACGACAAGTTTGATGTTGAAGAAACGGGGCTGCGCCTCGGGCTTGAGCGTACGCTATTGGGTAATGATTACCTGCGTGGCCGCCTCTATTATACTGTAGAAAATACAGGGATCGTGGATGTGAAATCTACCGCCTCCACCTCGCTTAAAAACGAGGAAGGCACAGATCTTACTTCGATGATCGGTGTTGGAATCGCTTATGACACCCGTGGCGGCGGCAACTTGCCCAATAGCGGGCAGCGCACCAGTCTATCTCTAGAGCTTGCACCGGATGTTCTCGGCAGTGAAAATGAATTCTACGGAATAAATTTCAAAACAGGTTGGTATTTCAAGGGGCTTGGCGAAGGGCATGTTATTGAGCTAATCGGGCAAGGGCGCTTGGCAGAATCTCTTCAAAGTGGCAAGAAGGTGCCCTATGTATATCGCCATTCACTTGGTGGTTCCCGCAGCCTGCGTGGTTTTGATTACAATGAGGTTGGCCCACGCGGTGATGCCGGTGATTATCTGCGTGGCAACACAATGCTTCACGGTACCATAGAGTACAGTGTGCCCACCCCCTTCGGATTCCTGCGCGCGGCCACGTTTTATGACTGGGGTGTGGTCAACGCCAATTCATGGGACTTTGACATTGGCGCTTACAACGATAACTGGGGCGTTGGCCTTCGGTTGGATGTGCCGTTCCTCGGCCCGTTGCGTATGGACTATGGTGTGCCCATCAATGATGATGGCTATAACGGTGGTGCCAAGTTTAACATTAATTTCGGTTACACCACCTCATTCTAATAATTAAAGACACGAACAATGAAAGCACTCTTCCCTTTCCTCGCCATCGCCTTGATAGCCCTGCCGGCCGTCGCTGCTGACCAAAAAGTGGCCATCGTGGACCTGAAAACTGTGTACAACGATTTTTGGGAAACCAAAAAGGCGGACAAGGAACTCAAGGCCCGTCAGGAAAAGGCGCAAAAGGAACTTCAGGGCCAGTTGGATGCCCAAAAGAAACTGCTCACCGAACTGCAAAATATGGACCGCGCCCTGCGCGATCCCAAGCTGGGACTCGCCGAGCGCCAGCGCCGCCAACAAGCCTTTGCCCAAAAGCAAAAGGAATATGCCGAGACCGGGCGCACCCTGCAGGACGTTCAGAAAACCATGGTAACCCGCCTGCGCGAGGAGCAGCGCAAAATGCAGGATGACGTCATGGGTAAAATTAAGGTGATCGTTTCCGCTGTCGCCCGCAAAGGCGGCTACACAATGGTGGTCGACAAAAACATCCTGCTCTTTTCCGCCGACGAGGATGACCTCACCAAGGAAGTGTTGGAAAAGCTCAATGCTAACGACCCGGCCAAGACCGCCGTGCCGGGCACGCCCAAGGAATAATCGGCACCTCGCGGTTTAGGGTGCGAACCGCACCACCGTCACTTTACCGGCAGCGTGGGCAAAGGTGGTGGTCACCGCTGCCTTGTTGGGAACCGCACCCGCCACCTTCATGTTATAGTACACCCAGCCGCCCTTAACGATTTTGTCCGGGCTGCCAAAGGCGCGTTGAACCATCTGGAGCGATTTGCCGGTGTAATACTGCTGAAGTTGCTGAGGGGTCCACTCCCGCTTGAGTCCTTCCGACAAATGCAATTTGCTTTTGCCCTTGTGAACGCCCATGGCGTACAGGTCCACCCGGTTGGTGCTGCCATCATCATGCCACATCATCCACACGCCGTTGCGCACATTGTTGGTCCAAAAACCTGAAAGCTTCAGTTTGCCATTCTTGTGCCA
>PBFV01000019.1 GCA_002718935.1 Verrucomicrobiales bacterium | reverse complement strand
TTCACACTTGAAGCCCGTTGCCCGGCGGGCTAAACAAAAGCCAACCCTCGTGGGGTCATAGCTCAGTTGGTAGAGCGTCGCGTTCGCAATGCGAAGGTCTGGAGTTCGATTCTCCATGGCTCCACCATTTTCATTTCCCTCAAATATTACCGATCAACGGCTGCCTTCGATGGGGAGGATGGGGTCGTAGCTTTTGGTGTCGGTGTCGATGATGAGAGCTTTGAAGGGCCATTCTTTGCCGGGCTCGATGACGGGAGTGTAGGCGGTGGCGGGCGTTTCGAGGGGGGACCCCGCGGCGTCCTTAAGCTGAAAGGTGATGCGGACTTTGTAGTAGCGGTATTGTGAAACGTTTTTGATGGTGCCAACTATATAGAGGGCGCCGTTGTCCTTATCGGGTTCGATGGAGTGCTTGGCGAGGCGCAAGTCTGGATCTTTAGTGGGGGCAGCAAAGGTTGACACAGATGGATCGGTAGCGTTGCCGGTGGGGGATTGCGGTGTCGCAGGTGCTGCGGGCAGGGGAGTTTCTTTTTCTTTCAGGCCAATGGTTTGCAGGAAGGCGTCGCGGGTGCGTTGGCGCAGACCAAAGGGTTCACTGGTGGTAGTCCATTGCAAAACTAAGATGAGTAATTGGACCAATAGAATGATGAGGGCTACTACGCGGAATACTTTGCTGGCGTCCCACTTGCGGGCGAGTGGTCGGTGACTGCCGCACTCAACGCACACGTTCTCTGCCGGCTCCATATCCGCACCACAGAAGGTGCAGGTGAAGGGGTCGAAACCGGGGTCTTCATCATCGCCGATGGGGTTCGTTTCTTTTTTGGAAAAATCCTGTGGCGCGGCTCCGGCGAGGGGATCGTCTTCCCCAACCGGCTTCGCGGGATACGGCACCGACTCTGAGTGTCCGTGGGGATCCTGTTCCGGCGGGCTGGCGGTAGAGCGGCCGCCGCTCATGCCGGGGGGGTTGGCGGTGGCACGCCCGTGCCCGCCCATACTGCCCATCGAGGGAGGCACAAGCCCTCCGGGCGGCGCGGCGGCTTCCTGTTTCAGCAGGGTGGGCTGGCCACAATGCGGGCAGGCCACTTCGGATCCCTCGAAGTCCTCGGGGTACTCGATGTGTTCCTGGCAATGGTTGCAGGAGCCTTTGTGCATGCCGGACGCGGCCATGGGGGGATTGAAACGTGCGGCCAATCCGGCAACAAGACGGAAGTGCGCCTATCGCGTAAAACCTTGCCTGCAACGGCCGTGTCCGCCACACTCCGCGCCGCCGGAGGGGTGGCTGAGTGGTCGAAGGCACACGCTTGGAAAGCGTGCGTAGGTTAACCCCTACCGCGGGTTCGAATCCCGCCCCCTCCGCCATTTTCAGGGCGCCACAGCCCCGTTTTTTTATTTTCGTTTTTTCAATAAAACCTTAGCCTTGGTCATGCTCTCCAAGGTACAGGCGGCAGCGCTTCGGGGCGTGGAAGCTTGGGCGGTGGAAGTGGAGGTGCACGTGGGGCCCGGTGAGGAAAAAGTGGTGATGGTAGGGCTGCCGGATGCGGCCGTGCGCGAATCGGTCGACCGCGTGTCCACGGCGCTGGAAAGCTCGGGGTTCCATTTGCCGCCGGGCAAAACCACGGTCAACCTTGCTCCGGCAGATTTGCGGAAGGAAGGCCCGAGCTTTGACTTGCCCATCGCGTTGGGTTGGTTGATCGCCAGCGAGCAAAGCGCGCCGGGGGTGGAGGCGGATTTTGTGGTGATCGGCGAGCTGGCGCTCACCGGCACGGTGCGGCGCGTGAAAGGGGTGCTGCCGGTGGCCCTGCGCGCAAAGGCCGAAGGGCGGCGCGGGATTTTGGTGCCGGTGGAAAATGCCGCCGAGGGCGCGGTGGTGGATGGGCTGGAGGTGATTCCGGTGAAGGACCTGCGCGAAGCGGCGGCGTTTCTCGCCGGGGAAACCGTCATTGCTCCGCTGCGCGTGGACACGCAGGCATTGTTTTCTCAGGAGCACGATGCGGCCAATGATCTTTCGGAGGTGAAAGGGCAGGAGACCGTGAAGCGCGCATTGGAGATTGCTGCCGCGGGCGGACACAATCTCCTGCTCATCGGCCCGCCCGGCACCGGCAAGAGTATGCTGGCCAAACGACTGGCCACCATCCTGCCACCGCTTACACTGGACGAGGCGCTGGAAACCACCCGCATCCACAGCGTAGCCGGGCTCCTGGAACCGAACCAAGCCCTCGTGACGCAACGCCCCTTTCGCGCGCCGCATCATACCGCAAGCGATGCCGGTTTGTTGGGAGGCAATATCAATCCGTCGCCCGGCGAAATTTCACTGGCGCACCATGGCGTGTTGTTTCTCGATGAACTGCCGGAGTTTCGGCGCAGCGTTCTGGAAACGATGCGCCAGCCNCTGGAGGAGGGGCGCGTGACCATCAGCCGCGCCGCGGGCACGATGACGTTTCCCTCAGCTTTCATGCTGGTGGCCGCAATGAACCCTACTCCTGACGGCAAAATGCCGAGCGACAGCCGCAGCAGACCGCGCGAGATCCAAAATTATCTCGGGCGCATTTCCGGCCCTTTGCTGGACCGCATTGATTTGCATGTGGAAGTGCCGCCGGTGAAATTTCGTGAGATGAGCAGCCAAGCCGGCGGTGAAACCAGCGCGACAGTGCGCCAACGCGTGTTGACCTCGCGCGCCACACAACACCGCCGCCTCGGCACGCGCGCCGGTTGCAATGCCCGAATGGGCCCGNGTGATTTGCANCGGCATTGNCCGCTGGATGAAAGTACGCGGAACGTGCTCAAGGCGGCGATGGAGGAGCTGGACCTCAGCGCCCGCGCNTACGATCGCATCCTCAAAGTGGCCCGCACCATCGCCGATCTCGCCGGGACGGAAGCGCTCGCGGTGGAGCACATTTCCGAGGCCATCCAGTACCGGTCATTGGACCGGCAGATTTGGACCTGACCATATCGATTCAATCGATGATCGCGCCAAGCCTATCAATTAGGCAGCCGGGGCCCATTTCGGTATANTGCGCCCATGAATGAACCNAACGCAGGCCGGGCGATTGTTACTTTTTCCNGGGGCTGGCAAANGCTGGTAGCCATCCGCAGCCTGGGCCGNCGAGACNTGGNGGTGATTGCNGGTGATCAATATTCCATGACGACCGGCAACAGCGCTTGTTGCGGGCGTTTGTCAAGGCCGCCAAGCGCTAGGTGAGGGCCGGTTCCGCGCAGTCCATCCCGTGTGCTTCAGCCACCGCGGCACAAGTGATTTTCCCGTCCATCACGTTGATGCCGCCGCGCAACTCGGGTTTTGCGGCACAAGCCCCAGCGAGGCCACGGTTGGCGATGAGCTCCACGTAAGGATACGTCACGTTGGCTAAGGCTTGGGTAGCCGTGCGGGCGTAGGCGCCGGGCATATTCGCTACGCAATAATGGCGCACGCCTTCCTCTTCATATACAGGATCGTGATGCGTGGTCGGCCGGCTGGTCTCGGCACAGCCACCCTGATCAATGGCGATATCCACGAACACGCTGCCCGGCCGCATGGCCTGAAGCATGTCGCGCGTGATGAGCTTTGGAGCCTTGGCCCCGGGCACCAGCACGGCGCCGATCAGGACATCCACGCGCGGCAACAATTCCATGAGATGCGCGCGGTCCGAGTACAGCGTGTGCGCGGTGTGCAGGGTGATATCCAAAAAGCGCATGCGCTCAAAGTCCACCTCCAGAATGGTCACATCCGCGCCCAGGCCGGTGGCCATCCGGGCGGCGTTAATGCCGCTGACCCCGCCGCCGAGCACCACCACTTTGCCCGGCAACACGCCGGGCACACCACCCAACAAAATGCCGCTGCCGCCGTGATGTTTGGCCAGAAAGTAGCCGCCAACGATGACGGACATCCGGCCGGCAATCTCGCTCATCGGCTCCAGCAACGGCAGGCGCCCGGCTTGCTCGATGGTTTCGTAGGCAATGGCGATGCAGCCGGAAGTCGCCAGCGCCTCGGTGAGCTCCCGCGCGGGTGCAAGGTGCAGGTAGGTAAACAGAATTTGTTCCGGGCGCAGCAGCGGCGTCTCTTCCGGTTGCGGTTCCTTCACTTTCACGATGAGGTCCGCACGGGCAAAGACGTCCGCCGCCGTGCCGGACAACTCAGCACCGGCTTGGGAGTAATCGGCATCCGGATAACCGCTGCCGGCGCCGGCGCCGGACTGGATCAGCACAGTGTGGCCGGCCTGAGTGAGTTGATAGGCGGCCGAGGGCAGCAGGGCCACCCGGTGTTCGTCCGCCTTTACTTCGCGTGGTACGCCAATAATCATGGCGCAAGGTCGCACAAAAATTTGGGCGGTCAACCGGGAATCGAACGGAATTGTGTCCTACTTAAGCGGTGGACTCCGTGACTTTGCCGTCACTGCTGGCGGCGCATTCAGCCTCCACCTCCTCGCAGAGGCGTGATTGTGCGTACCAGCGCACCAACCACAGGCAACCGATCGCAAGTACGATACCTGCGAGCAAATCCACACCGTAATGGTAACGCAGATAAACCGTGGAGATCCACAGGCCGATGGTCGGCAGCAGTGCCACCCAAAAATGCGTGCGCCGATGCCAGAAATCAAATACCAGCAAAAACAGCGATCCCGCCATGTGAATGCTGGGAAACACGTCCACACCATTGGTGCGTTGAGCGATGAAGCCACCGCCCACCTCAGTGATCCAACCTCCTGTGCGCGGGCCAAGGTCAGCCAGTGGCCCCGTGGCAGGCATCAGCGTGTAGCCGACGTAACCCAGTGCGTACAACGTGCAAAAACCAACGAGACAAATCCGGAAAATGTTCAGGTCCTTTAACAGATAATAAAGCAGGCCGCCTACGATGTAGTAGAAGAAGAAGAAATAACAAATCATCATTAGGTCCGAAACCCACGCGCCGGGCTGGGCCAACATCAACTCACGCGGTGCGTTTCCAAAAATGGCCGTGTCCCACTGCTGCAGGGCGGCATCCTTGTGCCACCCAGTGCTTTCCAGGCCGGCCGGGCTGTACATGGCCGGCACGGCTTCCGCCAAACAAAAATACGAAAGGGCACTGACTGCCAGACACCCCAGCAACCGCGCCCGCCAACGCGCCCGGGAGGGATGATATTGCACCCACGTAACCAACCAAATTAACGCGCCTAAAAACAGGCCGTACAGCAGGGTGCTGGTATGCGTCAATCCCACCTCGGCCCAAAGCCGAAAAAACGTGGCGCCCAGAAACAGCGCGAAGACCAATTCGTGAGGCAGAACATGCCAGCGCTTGGGAAAGCGTACGGGGCCGGATTCGGATTCCGTCCACGTGCCTTGTCGTTGATTGGTTCCCGGCATGCCACAGCCAGCCACGGGTGATGGCTGGTTCAGGAATGAGAGAACCACAGTCGCCGGATTATAACAAGCGCAAGTTTAAGTAGTAAAGCTACCGCACGCCAGCCAGCCGGTCGCGCCACAGCTCGTAAAGGCGCGTGGTGGCCACCACATCGCGCACGCAATAATCGGCAATCTCGCGGTAGCGGCCCTCGGCCATCAGGCCATTCACGTCCATGCCGGTCACCCCCTCAGCCTTGGGCGAATCGATGCCGAACACTTTGCAGTAAAAATCGAGGTTGAACCGCCGCGCCGCGCCGCCGAAGCCGCCGACGTTGTAAAACGTAAGTTGATCGGCCAAATCGCAATGCGGCTCCGTCTGGAACCTGTAACCGAGCCAATCCTTGCGGCTGATGGGCACATTGAGCGCCGCACTGCGCAAATAGAGGAACGGCACGTCAAAACCGCGGCCGTTGAAGGTACAAATCTTGTTGTACTTGGCTGCCAGCTCCCAGAACTGTGTGAGCAGGTCGCCCTCGTCCATGCAGGCCACATACTCGATAGGACCGTCCGGGCCTTCCTCGAAATCATCCGAAAGATATAGCACCTTGCCGCGGCCGCTGTCGGAATTGATCATACAAATGCACACACACTGTGCGGTGAAGGGCCAGAGGTTAAATTGCCTCTGGATTTCGTCGCGTTTGCGGGCCTTTTCGGTGTCATCCAGCAGATTCTCCGCGGGACGAAACAGATATTCCAGCTGGGCTTCGTCCAGATTTTCCTTGGGCAGGGCGGAGGTCTCGATATCAAACACCAAGCAGGACATGCGCCCATCGTGCGCCCCGCCCGCCCCGAGGCAAAGCACAAAAAAAGTGGCGGGCCGGAGCCCGCCACGTGTAAATCCTGTCGCCAGGATGACTACTTCTTCTTGGCCTTTTTCTTGGTGGCCTTTTTCTTCGCAGTCTTCTTCTTGGCGGCCTTCTTCTTGGCCGGCTTCTTCGCTGCCTTCTTCTTGGCTACCTTTTTCTTGGCAGTCTTCTTTTTGGCAGTCTTCTTCTTCGCGGCTTTCTTTTTCTTAGCCGGCTTCTTCTTAGCTACCTTTTTCTTGGCAGCCTTCTTTTTCTTTGCTGCCTTCTTCTTGGCAGGTTTCTTCTTCGCTGCCTTCTTCTTGGCAGGTTTCTTCTTCGCAGCCTTCTTCTTGGCTACCTTCTTTTTCTTCGCAGCTTTCTTGGCCATGAAGGACCTCCTTATATGGGTTAACAATGGAAACGCATTTGCGTTTCGCGTTNGTGTATACATCAAAACGCACTTGTTTGCATAGAACAATTTTACACTCTCTTCACATTCTGTTCACACGTTACGCGCAGTGAAACGTTTCTGTTCGCCAAATTTTTTTTTCGCGTTAGCGTTTCGCGCATGGCCAAAGCCCCAAAACAAACGCCCATGATGGCGCAGTATCATCGCCTGAAAGGTGAGCTGCCCAAAGGTGCGTTGTTGTTGTTTCGGCTTGGTGATTTTTATGAACTGTTCTTCGACGACGCCAAAGTCGGCGCTGATATTTTAAATATCACTTTAACTAAACGCGGTAGCACCCCCATGTGCGGCATTCCGTTTCACGCAGTCGACAACTACATCGGCAAACTATTGCAAGTCGGCTGCAAGGTAGCCATGTGCGAGCAAACGGAGGAGGCCGTGCCGGGCAAATTGGTCAATCGCGAGGTGACACAAATTCTCAGTCCGGGCACGCATTTTGATGAGCAAATTCTGGCGGCGGAACGGAACAATTTTCTCGCCGCCATCAGCCGACAAGGCAAAGCCTACGGGCTAGCGGTGATCGACCTCACCACGGGAGATTTTCGGGCCACGGAAGAGGAATCTGCCGGCGCCCTGCAGGCCGAGCTGGAACGGCTGAAACCGGCCGAAATTGTGCATCCTGCCCAGGAAAAACGGATTTTTGAGGTGATCAGCAGCCTGCGCACGGTGGTCAATGAGCACGAGGATTGGGTCTTNGCGGCGGACTCTGCGGAGTACACGTTGCGCGATCATTTTGGCGTGCAATCGCTTGACGGCTTCGGCCTGAAGGGGCGTCACGCGGCCANCGGCGCGGCNGGCGGTGCGCTGCATTATTTGGTGAACACGCTGCGGCGCGATGTGTCGCATTTGAGACCGATNACGTTTTACCAAAACAGAGAGTTCCTCACGCTCGACGGCACCACGCTGCGCAACCTGGAGATNCTCGAACCGCTCACNCGCGATGCGCCGAATGCCGCGTGTCTTTACAGTGCCGTCAATCAAACCGTCACNCCNATGGGNGCGCGGCGATTGCGNGATTGGTTGACGCAACCNCTGGCCGATNCCGCNGCNATNCATGCGCGGCAACACGCGGTNCAAACCTGNNCGGAAGACAGTGCGCGCTTGGAAAAGTTTCGTGAACGCCTTCGNGAGGTGCGCGATCTGGAACGCACCATCACGCGNCTCTCCGTCGGGACCGGCAACGCGCGTGACCTTTTAAATTTACGTTTGGCCATCGAACAATTTCCGCAACTGCGTTCGCTCATTCATGACACACTCGGTGAAGCCAGCGAACTGGAGCTGCACGATGCCGATGATGTGCCCTTGCTTTCGCAACTCGCCGAACACCTTTCGGAGTTGCCGGAAGTCGTCGCCTTGATCGCGCGCGCGATTGTCGATGAACCGCCGTTGGCCTTGCGGGATGGCGGCATCATTCGCGATGGGTTCAGCAGCGAACTCGACGAGCTNCGACACGGGGCAAGCGAAGGCAAGGATTGGATTGCTCAATTGCAGCAACGNGAACTGGAAGCCACCNGCATTCCCTCGTTGAAAGTGCGGTTCAATAATGTGTTCGGCTACTTCATCGAGGTCACCAAGACGCANCTCGACAAGGTGCCCGCGCATTACGTCCGCAAACAAACAGTCGCCAACGCCGAGCGGTTCATCACTGATGAACTGAAACAAATGGAAGACAAGGTGCTCGGCGCGCAGGAGCGCAGTGAGAAGNTAGAGTACGAACTGTACCTGCAGGTGCGCGAGGCCGTGCTGGAACATTTGCGCGCCATTCAACAGGCCGCCGGCGCGCTGGCGCAGTTGGATGTGTTGGCCGGTTTTGCTGAAACGGCCCGTTTACACGGCTATTGCCGGCCTATCGTGGGCAGCGAAGGCGTGCTGGATGTCCGCGAAGGCCGGCATCCNGTGCTGGAACAAACCCTGCTGGATGAACGGTTTGTGCCGAACCAAACCNACCTCGGCNAGGACCGNCAAATTGCTTTGATCACCGGCCCGAACATGGCCGGCAAAAGCACGTACATTCGGCAGGTGGCACTGATCGCGCTNCTGGCGCATACCGGNAGTTTTGTGCCGGCCTCCGAGGCGCGGGTGGATTTGCTCGACCGCATTTTTACGCGCATCGGCGCCAGCGATAATCTTTCACGCGGCCAATCCACCTTCATGGTGGAAATGAGTGAGACCGCCAACATCCTCCATCACGCCACTGGAAACAGTCTGGTGATTCTCGATGAGATCGGCCGGGGCACGAGCACCTTTGATGGCCTCAGTCTCGCATGGTCTATTGTGGAGCACTTGCATCAACAGTTGGGTGCTAAGACGCTTTTCGCCACTCACTATCATGAACTCACTGAACTGGCCAACCGCCTACCGCGCGTGTTTAACCTGAATGTGGCGGTGCGCGAGTATAACGACGCGGTGGTGTTCCTTCGCCAAATCGTCGACGGCGCCGCCGATCAAAGCTACGGCATCCAAGTTGCGCGGCTGGCCGGTGTGCCGCAACAGGTGCTGAACCGCGCCAAGGAAATTCTTTCCAACCTGGAAGAAACAGACCTCACTGCCGCTGGCGCCCCCAAGGGACGAGCCGCGCCAAAGGGAGAACGAAAAAAACTCCGCGACCTCACGCCCTCGCCGCAGTTGGATCTATTCGGGTAAACGAATCCCCGGTGGGTGAATCTCACTCTTCCTCCGGGGTGGTCTTGTAAAGGATCATCACCCCGAAGTCGTTCCCCTTTTTTTCGTCATCCGTGTATTGCACCGGATGAACCTCGACGAGGTTTTCCTCATCGAGGCTGCTGAGGAATTTGGAAACCTCCTCATCAAAATCACTTTTCTCTTTCACACATTGCGCGTGGAGAATGGTCTTCACCGTAAGCCGATGTACCAAAGCCGCCTCACGCTCTAGCGATGCGCCCTTGGAGCCATGGAAGCCCGCCACGATTGCATCATCGCCACCGCCCGCGGCTGGCGCCGCAGCCGGCGGGGCCTCTTCAACTGCCGGAGCTGCGGGAGCCTGTTGAGGTTGAGGCGCCGGAGCCGCAGCGGGCGGCGTGGTGGGTTTGGCGTCAGGGTTGGATTGCGGTGGCGGAGCCAAGCCCGGGGCGGCCGGACCCGCTTGTGGCGCAGGGGCCGCCGGGGCCGTGCCACCGGCTTTCAGGGCTGCGGCTTCCTCGGCGGTGGGAAATTCTATCTCCTGTCCACACGTGGCGATGGGGCAATTGAACTTGCCGCCGAGCGCGGCATTGATTTGCTCCAGTTGCCCTTCGTCCACCGCCACCTCGCCGTTGCAATGCGGGCAATTGATGGTAAACGCGCCATCGGCAAATCTGGCAGTTTGGTATTTCACGCCTGAGCCAAGCTAACCCAAAACCACCCGATCAGCCAGCCCAAAGCCGTCAGCTTTGCGCCACACGCGTTACCTTGGCGCCGAGCGCTTTGAATTTTTCGTCCAGGTTCTCGTAACCGCGATCGAGGTGATAAATGCGGTTCACCCGAGTGGTGCCCTTGGCGACCATGCCGGCAATGACCAATGCCGCGCTGGCGCGCAGGTCACTGGCCATCACCTCGGCGCCGGAAAGTTTCTGCACGCCATGCACAATGGCGCTGGGGCCCTCGATTGAAATCTCCGCACCCAGCCGCTCCATCTCCTGCACGTGCGTAAAGCGGCTTTCGAAAATACGTTCGGTGATCACGCTGATGCCCGGCGTTTGCGTCATGAACGCCATCATCTGTGCCTGCACATCGGTTGGAAACCCCGGATGCGGCAGCGTGGTCACGTGCACACTGTGCAGACCGCGCCCGCGCTTGAAGGTAAGCTGGCCCTTGGACTGCTCCACTTTCACACCGCTCTCGCGCAGTTTCTCCAGCACGGCCTTCATGTGATCTGCCCGCGCGCCCTTGAGCGTCACCTCGCCTTTGGTGGCCACGCCGGCGATGGCGTAGGTGGCCGCCTCGATGCGGTCGGGGATTACTTCATGCTCCGCGCCGCCCAGTTCTTTCACGCCGGTGATGGTGAGCGTGGGCGATCCGAGGCCTTGAATTTGCGCGCCAATGTTGTTGAGAAATTTCCCAAGATCCACCACCTCCGGCTCACAGGCGGCTTGTTCAATGACCGTGATGCCCTCGGCCAAGGTCGCCGCCATCATGGCGTTGGCCGTGCCCAAGACCGTTGGCCCGGCGCGTCCGCCCAGAAACATCTCGCCGCCCACCAGCTTGCGGGTCTTGGCGACAATGTAGCCTTTATCCACCTCCACCTTGGCGCCGAGCGTTTCCATCGCCTTGCGATGCAAATCCACCGGGCGCGTGCCAATCACACAGCCGCCGGGCATGGATACCGTGGCCTTTTTCAGCCGCGCCAACAACGGCCCGAGCACACACAGCGAGCCGCGCATCTTGCGCACCAGATCGTAATCGGCAAAATCCCGCACCTTGGCGGCCTGCACGGTGACGGTCCCGCCGTCGATGCTCGTCTTGGCGCCGAGGCTCTCGAGGATGAGGCACATCGTTTTTACATCCGCCAGATTGGGCGCGTTGCGGATGACGCAGGGCTCGCGCGTGAGCAGGGTGGCGGCAAGGATGGGCAGCACGGCATTTTTGGCCCCGCTGATTTCCACTTCGCCATGCAACGGCACGCCGCCTTTGATTTCCAAACTATCCATGGGGGAACACTCCTTGGTCTGGATTGTTCATGATTCGTCGCGCGAAGCAATCACGATCCGTTCGATGTTATTCAGATCAGACACAATCTCCTGTACGCAGCCACCGTGTTGCGCGATGATCTCTCCCACGGCCGGGGCCTGTCCGTCGCCCACCTCCAAAAGCAGCCGGCCATCAACCGCCAGTGCCGCCAAGGCATGTGGGATAATCGCCCTATATATAGATAGGCCGTCGGCNCCACCATCCAGCGCCAAAGCCGGATCGTGATTTCGCACTTCCGGTTGCAGCTCCGCAAGGTCAGCTGAGGGGATATAAGGTGGGTTGGACACAATGATCTGCCAAGGCGCCCCCGGCAGCGATTCGCATGCATTGCCTTCGTGGAATGTAATGAGGGTTTTGTGCCGTTCCGCATTGGCCCGGGCCTCGGCCAAGGCTTCGGGGGAAATGTCCAGCGCGTGCACTTCCGCCTTCGGCGTGTTAGCCGCGATGGCGATGGCCAGGCAGCCACTGCCGGTGCCAATATCCACCACGCGCGGGGCATCCATGGCGCCGGCCATTTTCCAAGCGGCCTCCGCCAACAATTCCGTTTCCGGCCGGGGAATGAGCACGTGCTCATTCACAGCCAGCTCCAGCCCGCAAAAATTTGCCGTGCCCAACAAATGTTGCAACGGAATCCGCGCCTCGCGCCCGGCGAGCAGTTCAGCCCACTGGTCGGCCTGTTCCGGAGTAAGCTGGACGTTGCGCTGCAGTAGCAGTTCGGGGCGGGGGCAATCCAGCACGTGGGCTAGCAGCCATTCGGCGTCCACGCCGGGCGACTCCACCCCGGCGGCGCCCAAGCGCGCCGTCCCCTCCGCCAATGCCTCGGCTGCATTCACCGGCCGAGAATGCGAATTGCGTGAAGCGCGGCAAGCGGAAAACCGTCCAACCCGCCGGTTGACGCTTGAAAAGGGTGCCAACCGCGATTAACCTGCCGCCATGAGGAGTGATTTTTCCAAGACCGTTTTGCTGACCGCCCTAGGGCTGGGCATGGTCAATTTGCTGGCCCAAGAAACGCCCAAACCCAAACCGCCGCCCACGCCCGCCACTCCGGCCACGACACCGGCGGCCAAACCCGCGCCTAAACCCTCAGGTGTTGCGCCGCAAAACCGTTTTGTCGTGGAACAGGTACGCCGGCTGCGCGCGGATCTTGAGGACTTGAAAAACGCCTACAACCTTCAACTGCAACGTACCACGGCGCTGGAGTTGGAGATGAAAAGCCTGCGCACAGCGAACACTGCCTTAAAGCGCCAGCTCGAGCTGCAGTTTGCCAGCAACAAGGACGTCGACGAGCTGGCCAAGCGAATCACCGAGCTGGATCGCAACCGCCTCAACGATCGCAAGGTGCAAAGCGCGCAAATCGAAAAGATTTTGAATTTATTGGGTAAAATAAAATCAGCTGCTCCGCAGGGCACGCGCAACGGAAGCGGCAATGATCCGGCGCCNGTGGGGCGTTTCAAGTACCGTGAGCACAAGGTGCAGGCCGGAGAATTTCTCAGTACCATCCTCGCGGCGTACAACAGCGCCTTCAAGGAGGAGGGCCTGAGGGGCCGCGTATCGCAAACCCAGGTGCTCAAGGCCAACCCGGGCGTGACCGCCAATAAGCTGTTTGTCGGCCAGACCATCCGCATCCCGCTCCCCGGCGAGATCAAGTAAATGAAGTTCATCAAGCGCCTGCACCTGTATCTCGGGTGCTTTTTCACGCCACTGCTNCTGTTCTTTCTGGTGACCGGCTTCCTGNTGGTTTGGCAGCCGGAACGCGTGAAAGGCACGGCNGAGGCGCAAACTTTTTTACAGCGCATTTACCTCATCCATACGGACCAACACCTGCCGGTGGTGCAACGGCCCCCCAAGGAAAATCTGCTCTGGTCCGGTATGGACAACGCGACGCATNCCATGACTGTCACCGAACCGCACGGGTTCAAGGACGGCACGGCCATTCGGCTGATCACCGCACTGGGTCAGCTGCCNATGCTGATGAGCCAGCCGGTCAAAATTGAGCTGCGCAAAGGCGAGGTGCTGCAGGTGGGCGGCGGCCAAACCAACGTGGTGTTTGGCGGCGTCACCAACGCACTCGGCGCCCATGAAATGGCTGTGGAGGAAAATGGGGGATGGGCGTTGTACGAACGCGCCACCTTACAGCCTATCCCGGGCGATCCGGTTTATTATGTAAAAATCACCGGCCCCAAGTCGTTTACCCTGCACGAAAAACCGGNCAGCNCGGTCATGCCCATCAAAGGGGTGCCGGATTCCGAAGTAACAATTTGGGAAGACATCCCCTCACCCACGTACGACATGCGTTGGTTCAANTTTCTCATCTACGCAATGGTAACGGGCGTGGTGGTCACAATGGTGCTCGGCGTGTACTTNGCCTTCCGCCTCACGCCNGACAAACGCCCGGTGTGGCTGGCCATGGCGCTCGGACTCATCGTGCCATACATGCTCATCAAGGGCGGCCAAAACCCGGAAGGCGGCGACAAACGGCTTGAGACTGAGCCAATTGTACCCGGACAAGATACTGAAGGGGTGCCCGGATTGGATGGACCGGGCATAGGCCCCGGNACGCCCGAAGGGCCGGGTAATCCCGGAATTGGCGGCTCGCTGCCTCCCGGTGGACCTGGGATTGCGCCCGGCAAAGCGCCAGATTAATCCGCTGTCAGCTTTTCCAATTCCCGCGCCACCGTATTCACGCCCTTAGCAAGGGCTTGCCAATCCTCGGCGGTGGTTTCCCAGCCGCTGCTGAAACGCACTACGCGATCGGTGTCCTCCTCCGACACTCCCATCGCCGTCAGAACATGACTCGGCGCTTCCTTGCCGCTGGCGCAGGCACTGCCGGTGGAGACGGCGAAGCCGGCCTTGTCGAGTTTGACCACCCATCGCGCACGGCAGTCACCGGGCAGCAGTGCGCTCACCGTGTTCCACAAACGGGGCGCGCCTTGGCCCAGCACACGCGCGCCGGGCAGGCTCATCACAAATGCATTGCGCCAGGCCTCGCGTTCCTGTGCGTCGCCTTCGGCCATCGCGGTTTCACGCTCTTTGAGCGCGGCCATCATCGAGAACACGCTGGCGACATTCTCGGTGCCGGCGCGGCGGCCTTCCTCCTGCGGTCCGCCGACGAGTTGGGATCGCACCGGGCCGATGCTGGGGCATTTCAGAAACCCAACACCTTTCGGCCCGCCGAATTTATGCGCGCAACCGCTGACAAAATCGCATTCGCCCAATCCTTTCGCGGGCAGTTTGCCCACCCATTGCGCGGCGTCGCAAAAGAACGGTACTTTATGAGTCAGGCACAGATCGTGCACCTCGCGCCACGGCTGCAGCACGCCGGTCTCGTTGTTGGCCGCCATCACCGCGATCAGGCCGGGCCGTTTTTCGGTCAGTCGCACGCGCAGGGTATCAATATCCAACTCACCGCCGGTGTTCACAGGCAAAAAACGAACGCGCCCGCTGAAGTGACTTTGCGCAGCCTCGATCACGCACGGGTGTTCGATGGCTGAGAGCCAAACCTCGGCACCGGACGCAAGTTCCTGCGCGTAATGATGCATGACGAGGTTGTTGGATTCGGTCGCACCGGAGGTCCACACGATATCCAGCGGTCCGCACTTTAAATATGCCGCCAACTGTTCGCGCGCCTCCGCCAAGGCGCGATCAGCCCGGGCACCGAGCCGATGTGGGCTGGAGGGGTTTCCCGCAAACTGTTCACTCGCCTCCAGCCACGCCTCGCGCGCGGAGGCACATAGCGGCGTAGTGGCGTTGTGGTCAAAGTACAGCATGAGGACCGGTAGGATACGCGGGCACGGGCGGCATTCGAGCCTTTTGTGGCTTGCCTCGCGGCGGCGAATCCGAAACCTTCGCGGCCAATGGCAGGATCCCAAAACACGCTCCTCTTCAAGCGCACGCATTTCGCGACGCGCCTGCCGTTGGATTGCCGGTACAGCCCGTCGCATTTTTGGGCGCGGGAGATGGATGGAGTACTGCGCATCGGATTCACAAAATTCGCCACGCGCATGTTGGGCGACATGGTGGATCATGGGTTTGAGGTGAAGCCGGATTCGCCGGTGGCACCGGGACAAATCCTCGGTTGGGTGGAGGGTTTCAAAGCGATCAGCGATGTGTATGCGTTTGCCGAGGGCGAATTCCGCGGCACCAATCCCGCGCTGCAAAAGGACATCGCGCTAATCAACCGCAAGCCCTACGAGGACGGCTGGCTATACGAAGTGGCCGGCAAGCTGGATGACAAATGCGTCGACGCCGAGGGCTATGCTGCTATCCTAAACAGCACCATCGACAAAATGCTCGAGCAGCAGCAAGCGGAGAAAGGCAAGGACATTGAGTAAAGCGCGCTACATCATGATCGGCGGATTCCTCGGCGCAGGCAAAACTACCAGCGTCGCGGCACTGGCTGAGCACCTCCGCGACGCCGGTCGCACCGTGGGTCTCATCACCAATGATCAGGGGCGCGAACTGGTCGATACCGCCATGCTGCGCTCCAAGGGCTTTGCCACGGAGGAAATCCCCGGCGGCTGTTTTTGTTGTCGTTTCAATTCGCTAGTCGATGCCGCCGGGCAACTCACCGAGAGCACGCGGCCGGATGTGTTCATCGCCGAGCCGGTCGGCAGTTGCACGGATCTGGTGGCGACGGTCACCTATCCGCTCAGGCGTATTTACGGCGATGACTTCAGCATCGCGCCGTTGAGCGTGCTGGTCGATCCCGTGCGAGCGTCGCGCGTGTTCGGCTTGAGTGAAGGCGGGCAGTTTTCGGAGAAAGTCGTTTATATATACCGCAAACAACTGGAAGAAGCCGACCTTATCGTTATTAACAAGACCGATCTCATGGAATCCGGCGCCCTCGCCGAGCTGGAAGCCAAGCTCACCGAAGAATTCCCCAACGCCGAGGTGTTGCAAATTTCCGCACGCGACTGCGCCGGCTTGGACGATTGGTTTGGCCGCATCACCGACGCCGAGCAAATCGCCCGCAACGTGATGGAGGTGGATTACCATGTCTACGCCGAAGGCGAAGCACTGCTCGGTTGGCTCAACGCTACCGTGCAATTGTCCGCAACCGACGGCTTCGAGGCGCGGCCTGTGCTTCAACAATTCGCCATCGCCATGCAGTCGCATCTCAGCGAACACGGCGCCGAGATCGCGCACTTGAAAATGACCCTCAGTCCGGATAGTGGCTTAGGCGGCGACGTTGCCATCATTAATCTGGTGCGCAACGACTTCGTGCCCGAGCTATCTGCCGACCTTGATGCCCCCATCGAAAGCGGCCAGCTCATCATCAACCTGCGCGCCGAGGGCGATCCCGAAACCCTCCACGCCGCCGTCCAAAGCGCCCTCGCCGCCGCCTCCACCAACCTCGCCGCCACCCTCGATCACCTCGAACACTTCCGCCCCGGCAAGCCCGAACCGACCCATCGCGTGACGGATTTCGCCTGATCCGAAGTTGGCAAAACCGATTAGCCCGACTAGTCTCCCCGCATCCATGGCCGAACAGCCCCGCATTTTGTTTTGTCACTGCAACTACGCCCAGGTCGTGCCAGGCGAGGTGAAACAAGGCGTACTGGAAGGCTTGTGCCAGTCCGGCCGGGCGTTTGAGGCGGTGGCGGATTTGTGCGAGATGTCCGCCCGGCGCGATCCGGCTTTGCAGCGATTAGCCGCGGGCGAGGCGCCGGTGAAGGTGGCTGCCTGTTATCCGCGGGCAGTGAAATGGCTGTTTGCCAGTTGCCAGGCAAACCTGCCGGGCGACCGAACCGAAGTGGTTAACATGCGCGAGTTGTCCGCCGAGGATGCCACGGCGGCGGTGTTGAATGAAGAGGTAACCGCCAACCTGCCCGCGGATGGTTCGGTGGCGGAGACGGAAGGCGAAAAGAAAATTTAACCATGGCCATTGCCGACGAGACAACCCTGCGAATCGTCCTTTATGAGGGCGAAGGCGCGGCGTCATTGGAAGCGTCCGATCGCTCGGCGACGGTGGGCGCTTTGCTGGATCAGGGTTATGCCGTCACTTGCGCCGGCAGCGGGGCGGTGGCCCCGGCGGATGACAGCTCGCTGCTAGTGCTCGGGAGGTTTACGAATGGCAAAGCACCCGAGGCAGAGGATGCCAACGGCAAAGTGAACGTGGCATTTCGTGATATCACGGGGCTGGAACCGGATGGCATCACGGCGCTGGTCGAGACGGAGCGCGAATCCACCCAGTCCGCCAAGCACGGTGAATGGAAGCCGTGGTTTCCGGTGATCGATTTCGACCGCTGCACCAACTGCATGCAGTGCCTGTCGTTTTGTTTGTTCGATGTGTACGGTACGGACGACGACCAGCAGATTCAGGTGCAGAACAATGACAACTGCAAAACCAACTGCCCCGCCTGCAGCCGTGTGTGCCCGGAAGCGGCGATCATGTTCCCCAAGTACAAAAGCGGCCCGATCAATGGCGATGTGGTGAGCGATACCGATCTCAATCGCGAAAAGATGAAGATCGACATCTCGGCGCTGCTCGGTGGTGATGTGTACCAAATGCTCCGTGACCGCAGCCAACGCAACCGCAGCCGGTTTTCGAAAGAGCGCGATTCCGACAAAGCCCTTGGCGAACGCACCAAGTGCCTCACCAAACTCGCCGCCGAGGCGGACATCGACATCCCGCTCGAAGTCCTCCAAAGCCTTCCGAGCGCCGATGAGATAGCCAAAAAGGCGGCCGCGGCCAATGCCAAGGCGCAGGCGGCGATGGATGCGCGGGACAATTAGCGCTTCGCTTTTTGCATCGACACATCTGAAGGTCGCCCTCAGAATCCCCGTCCAAGCACACCTTCCGTGAAAATCACGGATTTGGCATGTCCACAACCAGCGCGCCATTAAAAATTCCGCGAGTGGTTCCGCAGCGTAAGCCGCGGCAGCCGCGCGAGAATATTCCGCAAACCCGTGAGGAACGGGAGATGATTCTGCGCGAGGTGCGGCATTATGTTGCCGAACAAACGCTGGTGCCGCCGGTGCCGATGGAGGATCTCAAGCAGCACGCCGACAAGCTCGTCGCCGCGCTGAATTCCAAGGAAATTTATCGCGACTACATCGGCATCCTCATCAACAACGAGCTCTGGCGCGAGACGCTTGCCGCGGTGCCGTTCGAGCGCCGCCTGCTGATGGTGCCCAAGTGCCTGCGCGTGGAGGCCAAGTGCCCGGCGCCTTTTGATGAATTTGGGCTGCTCTGCAAAAGCTGCGGGTTGTGCAGTATTCAGGATCTCGAGTACGAGGCGGAAAAGCTCGGCTACGCGGCGCTGGTGGCCGAAGGCAGCGCGATCGTGATGAGCCTTATTCAAACCGGCAAGATCGACGCCATCGTCGGCGTGGCCTGCATCCCCGTCTTAGAACGCGCCTTCCCATACATGGAGGCGGCCGCCGTGCCGGGCGTGGCGATTCCGCTGCTGCAAGATGACTGCATCGACACCACCGTCGATGAAGATTGGATTTGGGATTACATCCACCTCACTAGCGACGACAAAACGCGCCGGCTTGATCTTTCCTCGCTGCACGATGAAGTAGACACATGGTTCACGCCCGATTCGCTCGAGGCGATCATGGGTGCCGGCGAAGGCGACACCGAGGCGATTGGCCGCGATTGGCTCGCGCGCGCCGGCAAACGCTGGCGACCGTTCCTGAGCGTGGCAGCGTTTCAGGCACTGCGTTCGGATGCGGCGGAACCAATTCCCGAGGATCTCAAAAAGATTGCCGTCGCCGTCGAGTGTTTCCACAAAGCTTCGCTCATTCACGATGACATCGAGGACGAAGACGCCGAGCGTTACGGCGAAAAGACGCTGCACGAGGAACACGGCCTCGCCGTTGCGTTGAACGTCGGCGATTTACTCATTGGCGAAGGCTACCGGCTCATCGGCGAAACGAGCGTTTCCGCCGAGCAAAAGGCCGCGATGCTCAGCGTCGCCGCCGACGGCCAGCGCCATCTTTGCCGCGGCCAGGGCGCCGAGCTGGTTTGGCAGCGCAACCCCGAGCCGCTGAAGTCCACGCAAGTGCTCGATATTTTCCGGCAGAAAACCGCGCCCGCCTTCGAGGTGGCCCTGCGGCTCGGTTCCGTTTATGCCGACTTGGAAAAGTACGCCGAAGCCTCCGAGGTGATCGGCCAATACAGCGAGAACCTCGGCATCGCCTACCAAATCCGCGATGACCTCTCCGACCTCGGCGAGGAAGGCGAGACGAACGACCTCGCCGGTTTGCGCCCCACAGTGCTGCTCGCTGTTGCCCACGAGAAGGCGCGCGGCGAACAGAAGGAACAGCTCGCGCAAGTGTGGCGCCGCCAACTGCCCGAGGGCGTGACCTTCGAGCAGATCGAGCAATGGTACACCGACCTCAAGGCCGTGAAGCGCGCCGAGGACTTGCAGCTTACCTACAAGGAACTCGCCATCCGGTCGCTCACCGATCTGGAAAACGCCAACCTCAAGGGGCTGCTTCGTCGCGTGATCGGCAAGATTTTCAATGATACCGAAATTAAGGGCTGGTGCAGCGAAGTCCAGCAGGTCAGCGAGCTTGAAAAAGTGNGGTCTCGTCAGNCCGGCCCGGCTGAAGTTGCCCAGGCCTAATGAGCCTGCGGCTNGAAATGCTGCAGGTCGCCCGCGTCGCGCCNANGGCCCTNGGTGANGCCGCNGANCTCGTCCGNGATTTTCTCGCNNCCCANCANAACNCNGACGGNGGNTTTCGNGATCGNGATGGNGAGAGCGATCTNTACTANACNGTTTTTGGCATGGACNCACTGGCNGTGTTTCAGNCNGANCCNGACATGGCNGCCGTCGAAAAATTCCTCCTCNCCCNCGGCGAAGGCGANGGGCTCGACCTCGTNCACCTCAGTTGCCTNTGTCGCTGCTGGGGGGCTGTCGGGCGAAAGCGCATGCCGAAGGGTTTGCGNAAGGCTCTGCTGCAGCNGCTGGAAAATTTNCGCAAACCCTGCGGGGGCTGGGACAACAATCCCGACCGCGAACATGGCACCGCCTACGGCTCCTTCCTCGCGCTGGGCGCCTATCAGGATCTTGGCAAACTCCCGCCCAAGCCGCTGCGCATTCTGCAAAGCCTCAAGCACCTCGAGACGCCCGACCACNCCTGGAACAATCATCCCAATCTCCCCGTCGGCTCCACTAACCCCACCGCCGGCGCCGTCGTGCTGCTCAATAACCTGCACCTCCCCATCAACCCCGAGGTTGGCCGTTGGCTGCGGGATCGACTGCATCCGCAGGGCGGCTTTGTCGCCGTGCCCGGCGCGCCCATGCCCGACCTGCTCACCACCGCCACAGCCCTCCACGCTCTGGCCGCCCTAGAGGTGCGCCTCACCGAGGAACAAACCGAGCGTTGCCTCGATTTCATCGACACCCTATGGAACGCCACCGGCGGTTTCCACGGCAACTGGACCGACGATTACCTCGACTGCGAATACACCTTCTATGGCCTGCTTGCCTTGGGCCACTTGAGCCTTTATGATTCATAAATGAATGGTGAAGAGTCTCCTTCGGACAAAACTCAAGAACTACAGCAACAAGTCGATGACTTAAATCAATTGCTGGCAATCGAAAAATCCCATGCGCGAATCTGGACTATCTTAATCGGGATTTTTGTCTTTTCCATGTTTCTTGGAATGTTTGTTCAACTTACTATTATCACTCCAAAATTTGAAATATTCTTTGCCAACATGATTGTCGATGATGGCGGAGGATTACCGGACTTTACAATTACATATTTAAACCTCTCCCAAACGATTAAAGAAAATGCATTCATCTCTATTCCATTCATTTTATTCATTGGAATAGCATGCTCAGGTTTCATCGGTTTCCAAAGGGTAATCCTTCCCCGTCATGTTTGGATCCCAGCAATCGTTACTGTGGTGATTTTATTTCTCAGCATGATTTTCTTCATCATCCCCGCAGTAGCGCTGTATATTCCGTTTAGCTAAATGATGGACAGGTTAGGCCAATAGGCAGGCAAGGCAGTTTTAACCAGCGATTGGCAGGAAATCGTGAAGCCCTAAACCTTTTGGTGAATCTTACAAAGCGGACTTGGAGAAACCGCTCAACCTTTATTTGACNGGGGGGATATCGCCCTTCCTGTGATGCTTGCCACGCCAAGAGTAATCAAAGTTCCGGTGAGGGTATACCACGGCCAAGCTAATTTTTCGCCGGGTACACCGAAGGCGATCGTGGCCATGGCGATGAGCGAGGTGACCATGCCAAAGATGATGGGCTGTGAGGATGATTGTTTTTTCCAAAGCGACCACACGACCGCTCCGAGCAATGCGCCACTAGTGATACTGCTGAGCTTGAAAGCCAGAGTGATGGCGGAATCCGTTCCCTGACAAAGATGCCCCACCACGATCAGCACAACCGCCGCACCCAGAGTGGCCATGCGGCTGGAGCGCAAAGCGGCTGCNGAGTTTCGTTGGCGTGGCCGCAAATCCATTGTGAACACGCTGGCCATTGCGCTGAGCGCGGAGCTGACTGATGACATCGCTGCCGCAAGCAACGCCACGACAAGTAATCCCTTCACACCCACCGGCAACGAGGTAAGCATGTACACGGGTAGAATATAGTCGTTTTGTTTCATGCCGGCCTGAGCCTCGGGTAGGTGCATTCCAAAGGGCNCACCTTGGAGATCGTGGTGATAAAAAAGCAAAGCCCCGATGATCAAAAACAGCAGGAACATCGGCAGGATGAATAAACCACTGGCAAGCAGCGCCTTACGGCCGTCATGCTCTGANCGGCATGCAAGCACCCGCTGGGCGATCAACTGGTCTGCACCATGTGTGGAGAGCGTGAGAAAAGTNGCGCCAAAAATGCCCATCCAAAGCGTCAGGCTGCCGCCGAGCCGGAATGTGGTATCCAGCCATTCAAATTTGCCGGCCTTATCCAGCGCCTCGAAGGCGGTCGTCATGCCACCGGGGTGTTGAGTGAGTAGGTGGCCAAAAATAAACAAGCCGCCGCTGATGAGCAGAATGAATTGCACGGCATCAGTCCAAACCACCGCGCGGATGCCGCCGGCAAAGGTGTAAATGAGACTGAGCCCGACAAAGAGCCAGATGGCTGTTCCGATGGAAACCCCAAGCAGTTCCAGCGGAATGCAAATGACGTACACGCGCACGCCGGCCGCCAGTGCTCCAGCCAATAACGCAAGGCCGGCAGCGGTTTTGCGCGCGCCATCGCCGCAACTGCGGCCGACCATCTCGTATGGCGAGTAAAACTCTCCTTTGAAATAGTGCGGCACCATCCACATGGCCAGCACCACTCGGGCAAGGGCGAAGCCGACCACAGCCTGNATGAGGCCGAGGTTGCCGCCATAGGCTGCGGCAGGCACAGCGATGAAGGTCACCGCACTGGTCTCAGTCGCCACGATGGAGAGGGNCACGCCCCACCACGGCAGATNGCGCCCGCCGAGGAAGTAGTCGCGTGTGGTTTTTTGCCCGCGCCCAAGCCACACACCCAGTGCGATAATGCCGACGACATAGGCGGCGATGACCCCCCAATCCAGCGGGGNAAGCGGCGGGGCGGCGGCGAACATGCCGGAGTTTTCAGGGGTTTTTGGGCGGCGGCAATGAAAGGGTGTTCACAGGGCCCGTCGGGATTGGGGTTGACCCACGGCCGGGGCGCGGTATGGTCGCGGCATCGTTTTTGCACTTTAATCAAAGGAAATTTATGAGCAAGAAAAGTGACTCCCCTGTTTCCGGCGCGAACCGTCGGCAGTTTCTCAAGACCACCGGCACGGCAGCGGCGGCGACCGCGGCGTTCAAGATGCCGGTGATCGGCGCGGACAAGGCGCCCTCGGTGAACGTGAAAGGCGCCAATGACAAGATCGTGGTGGGCTACGTGGGTGTGGGTGGCCGAGGTTTCAACGCGCACGTGCGCCAGATGCGCCAGCACGCCGAAGCCAACAACATCGCCCAGGGCGCTGTTTGTGACGTATCCAGCCATCGCACGGCGGAAGCCAAGAAATTCGTTCAGGACAAATCCAAGGACACGGTGACCGGCTACACGGATTACCGGAAGCTCATTGAAAACAAGGACATCGACGCGATCGTTTGCGCCACGGTGGACCACTGGCACACGCGCATTTGCGTGGAGGCCATGGACGCCGGCAAGGACATTTACGTGGAGAAACCGATGACCCGCTACCTCGGTGAGGCGTTTGAGTTTTATGATGCNGTCAAGCGCACCAAGCGCAAAGTGCAGGTGGGCTCNCANATCACCAGCTGCGGNAACTTTGCCAAGGCCGCCGAGCTCATTGCTCAGGGCAAGATGGGCCCGCTCGTGCTCGCGCAGGGTTCCTACATGCGTAACAACCCGAAGGGCGAGTGGAACTACCGACTCCGCGAATGGGCCACTAAGGGCGACATTCAATGGACCACCGAGGGTGGCAAAATCGGCTGGCTGCGTGAGGACATGAAGAACATCGACTTCAGTGCCGACCATTACTTTCGCTGGCGCAAGTACCTGCCCTACTGCGCGGGCCTGTTGGGCGACCTCGTGCCGCACCGCTTGTTCCCGCTGATGCGCGCCACCGGCAAGGCCGAGTTCCCGAGCCGCGTGGTTTGCCTCGGCACCCGCAAGATCACCCCGGACCGCGACGTGAGCGACAACACTCAGGTGCTCGCCGAGTTCCCGAGTGGCATGACGCTCATCGTGACCAGCTCTTCCGTGAATGAGCAGGGCCTCAACGAAACCATCCGCGGCCAATATGGCACGATGTATCTTAGCACCAACGGCAGCAGCCTCGAGTACAAGCCCGAGCGNCCGTTCGCCGAGGAGTTTGATCCCGAGAGCTACACCAACCTCGCCCCAAGCGGCAANACCACCCCGCAGCACCACAAGAACTGGCTGGACTGCATTCGGAGCGGTGAAGAGCCCGTGGCCGGCATTGATTTGGCAATGAAGGTGCAGGCCGTGATCTCCCTCGCGGAGATTTCCGACCGCCGTGGCACCATGGCCCACTTCGATCCAAAGACCCGCAAGGTGACCGACGGTACAGGCCGCGAGATCAAGGCCTACGACTACGCCGAAGAAGCCAAGCTCGATCACGGCCCGTACGGCCCGATCAAGGAAATCGGTGGCTAAGCCAATCCTTTCACAGGCTCCACGGGCGACCGTGGAGCCTTTTTTTATCCCATGCCGGAAACCGTCACCGTCGCTGCCGAGGCCATGGCCACCCGATTTGAGGTGGCCCTGCACGGCGCGCCGGCTGCCTCCCTACGCGCGGCGGCGGAGGAGGCCCTCGCGGAGATCGCCCGGCTCGAAGGCATGCTGAGCCTTTACCGGCCCACCAGCGAAATTGCCCACATCAACTCACGGGGGGCACAGGAACCGGTGGCGGTCTCACCCGAGGTTTTCGCTTTGCTCGAGTGCTGCATTGAACTGGGCGAGCAAACCCGAGGCACCTTCGACATCACCCTCGCCCCGCTCATGCGTTGCTGGCGATTTATCAACGATACCGGCGCCGTGCCGGCCGCGGAAGATCTGCAAACAGCACGCGCCCAATGCGGCTGGCCGCAGCTCCGGCTCAACCCCGAAGACACCACCGTGCGGCTCGCTACCGAGGGCGCCATGCTCGACCTCGGCTCCATTGGCAAAGGCTACGCGCTCGAGCAGGCCGCCGCTCTGTTACAGGAAAACGAATTTGAAAACTTCCTCATCCACGGCGGCACCAGCACCGTGTGCGCCCGCGGCGTGCAGGCGGATGGCACGCCTTGGCGCGTGGCCGTGGAGCATCCTGATGCCGATCAGCCGCCCTTGAGCATCGTCGATCTTGATCTTGAAAACAAAGCCCTTTCCGTTTCCGGCATTGGTGGCAAATCCTTCGTTGATGAGGTAGGTATCGAACAGGGGCACGTGATCGATCCCCGCACCGGCCGGCCCACCCAAGCAGCCCGCGTGGCAGCGGTCGTTTGCGACAGTGCCACGGTCAGCGATGCCTGGGCAACAGCATTGTTGGTGGAACCGGGGTTGGAGTTGCCCAGGGGGTTGCGGGTCATCCACTAGAACGGATCCTGCCGGTACGGATCGAAGTTGCTGAGCTTCCATTCATCAACCAGATCTCCGGGGAGTTCGTTGAGGAAGCGGGACGGCTGCTGAATCATGTCGTCGCTGCCTCCGCCCGCCACCGTACGGATCATCGGGTATGACAGATACAATTCATCCTGCGCGCGCGTGATGGCCACATAAAAAAGCCGGCGCTCCTCCTCCTCGCCGTCGAGCGAATCCAACGACCGGTTGCTGGGAAACATGCCGTCACACAACATCACCACAAACACCACCTTGAACTCCAAGCCCTTGGCTTGATGGATGGTCGAGAGGCGGATCTTTTCGTCATCCTCCTCCGCCCGGTCCTGCTCGGCCTCCACATTGGTGAGCAGCGCCAACTCGGCGAGAAACGTTTCCAGTGTTTCGTATTGCCGGGCAAACACGCCGAGTTGTTCGATGTCGTCCAGCCGCTGCGGTGCCTTGTCGTAGTTCGCCTCCACGTAGGCGTCGTAGCCGGCCTCGACAATCAGCTCGATCATCTTGCCGGCATCACCGGCCACGGGGTCGGATTCCAGTTGGGAAACGGTGGCGGAAAACTGCGCCCACGGCACCTTCGCTTTTTTGGGCACGGCGGCGCAGCGTTGCAGCGTCTCGGCCATTGGCGTGGCGTCCATATGCGCGGTGAGAAATTGATCCCACAATTTCATCGCGGTTTTGCCGCCCACCCCGGGCAACATCAACACCAACCGTTTGAAAGCCTGTTCATCACGCGGATTGGCGAGCCATTTCAGGTAAGAGGTCACATCCTTGATGTGCGCCTGCTCAAAGAAACGGATGCCGCTAGTGATGGAGAACGGAATATTTCGGCGCGTAAGTTCCAGCTGCATTTCCAGCGCGTGAAAGTGCGAACGATACAGCACCGCCATGTCATTCAACTCAATGCCTTCCTCACGCAATTCCAGCGCGCGTTGCGCGACGAAAGCCGCTTGTTCATCGGCCGCACTGCACACGGCAAGCACGGGCTTTTCGCCGGGGCCACGCCAGGCCGCGAGCTCTTTGGCAAACTGTCGGGTATTCGCCGCGATGGCAGCGTTGGCCAGCTGCAGGATCTCCGGCGTGCTGCGGTAATTGGTCTCGATTTTGTACACCTGCGCGTTGGGATAGCGCTGGGGAAACTCGATGATGTTTTCGTAATTGGCGCCGCGCCATGAGTAGATGCTTTGCGAATCGTCGCCAACCACCATCACGTTTTTGTATCGCTCGGCCAACAGATCAATCAGCTCCGCTTGCAGTTGATTGGTATCCTGATACTCGTCCACGAGCACGAATTGAAACCGTTTCTGGTACAGCTCGCGGACGTCTTCGTGTTCCTTGAGCAGCTTCAGCCAAAGCACGAGCAGGTCATCAAAATCCATCAGGCCCTGCGCCTGTTTGCGCGCGGTGTAACGCGCCAGCACATCCTCGATTTGGGCGGCCAACGGCTCAAACCACGGGTAGCGCTCCTCGATCACCTCGCGCACGGTCTGCCGCTTGTTGATCACCAGCGAGCCGATGTCGCCCACCACGTCCGGCTTGGGAAAGCGCGTGGCTTTCACGTCGATCTCCGCCTCGGCAATGCAGGCGTTTACCAGCCCCTTGGCGTCCTCCCTATCCTGAATGGTAAATGACCGGTTAAACCCGAGTTCCTCCGCGTGCCGCCGCAGCACCCGATGGCCGATCGAGTGAAAGGTGCCGCCCCACAGCTCGCTCATGTCCTGCCCGATCAGGTCGGTGACGCGCCCCATCATTTCCTTGGCGGCCTTGTTGGTGAAAGTCAGCAACAATATGCGGTCGGCCGGAACGCCCTGTTCCAGCAGGTAGGCGACGCGATAGGTCAACGTCCGTGTCTTGCCGGAACCGGCGCCCGCAATGACCAAGGCCGGACCAGGCAAGGCGGTCACCGCCGCGCGTTGCGCGTCGTTCAGCTCCGCCTCGTAATCGATCTGCAGCGCGACCGATTCGCGGTAAGGTTGCAGCACATACTCTCGGGCCACGCCGCAGGCTAAAGGCTGCGCGAGGCCGGATGAAGGCTAAACAGTTGATAAGTTATCGTGGCCTTACCCTGCCGCTGGCGTAGCCTCGTCGTAGGAGGGGACGGTGCGCCACCAAGGAGGCTACAAACCAAAACCACGCTGCACGCGGCTGGTACGTTTTGCGGATATTGAACTGCGGGACGTAAACGGCCGTGCCTTGGCTGACCCCACCTCCATCGATTTCTTTGACTGCCTGTCCTATTTCAGGAATGAAACCGCGCCTTACACCGGCCGCGCTCAGGGCGTGGATCTCGAGGGGCACGTGCACGCCGAGGGCTTCTTTGTCGAAGGCCGGCCAGAGGGCCGCTGGACCCGTTGGCACGACAACGGTCGCAAGCGCGAGGAGTTCCTCATCACCAACGGCGAATGCGCCTACGCCCGGCACTGGGACGAAAACGGCGTGCCGATTTAGCGGCGCATTTGCTCGACGCCATCGCGCGCGGCCGTATTCTTCCCGCCCATGGCACACCACGGGCTGACCAGCGACGATCCCACTTTCAAGTCGCGCAAACGCACCACCGGCGAAATTCTCCGGCGCGTGTGGGCCTATCTGCTGCCGTACAAAGGCCTCGCGCTGGCAACAGTCGGTTGTGCCGTGCTCTCACTCCTCTGTGCGCTCACTTATCCAAAGCTTACCGAATACATCATCGATGATATCATCGTCGGCGAAAAGCTGGCCGACGATGACGCAAATAATGACAACATCAAAAAAAAGGGCAGCCCCACCAAGCTCGGTTGGGCCGTCGGCGCCATGGCACTGGCGTTCCTGCTACGTGACCTGTTCAACAGCCTACGCATCCGCATCAACAATCATTTTGAGCAAAACGTCATTTACGACATGCGCCGCGATGTGTTCGCCAAGCTGCAGCGGCTGCCCGTCAGTTATTTTGATAAACGCGCCAGTGGCGACCTGATGACACGCGTGGTGGAGGACATCAACAACGTCGAGCGCGTGCTGATTGACGGAACCGAACAGGGCACCGTCGCCATCCTCTGCATCGGCGGTATCAGCGGCATTCTGTTTTACACGAATCCCACCCTCGCGGCGGTGGCGTTGTCGCCGCTGCCGTTTCTGGCCGCCGGCGCGTTGTGGTACACGCTCACCGCCCATCGCCGGTACCGCAAACAACGCGAGGCCTCCAGTGCCATGAATGCGCTGCTCATGGACGACCTACAGGGCATCCGACAGATCAAGGCATACGGCCGGCAGGATCACGAAGATGTGCGCTTTGCCACCCGTGCCGAGGGCCTACGGCAGGGCAACCTCGGAATTATGCGCGCGTGGGCCAATTACAATCCGGCCATGAGTTTTTTTGCCGCGCTCGGTACGGTGTTAGTCTTGTGGTTTGGCGGCAAAGCCGTAATGGCCGGCAACATGACACCCGGCCAGTTGGTCGGTTTCCTGTTTTATCTCATGCTCTTTTACGAGCCGATGGCCCGCCTGCACGGCCTCAACCAAATGCTCCAAAGCGCCCGGGCCGCCGGTGAGCGGGTGTTCGACATTCTCGATCATGAGGCCGAGCGTGATGAATCCCGCACGGCTGAATTGCCCCAACCCGTGCGGGGTGAGGTGATTTATGAGGATGTTTTTTTTGCGTACGAATCCGACCGGCCTGTGCTCAAGGACATTTCGCTACACGCCAGGCCCGGCCAAATGATCGCGCTTGTCGGCCCAACCGGCGCCGGCAAAAGCACGCTGGTAAGCCTGATGCCGGCCTTTTACGATTACACCGCCGGCACCCTCACCATCGACGGCCAAAGCGTGGCCGAAACTTCACTGACTTCGTTGCGCCAACACATCGCCATTGTCAGTCAGGAACCGTTTCTGTTTAACGGCACCATTCGCGAGAATATCCAGTACGGCAAACTGGATGCAGATGACGCCGCCATCGAGGCCGCGGCGCGGGCGGCCAATTGTCATGATTTCATTTGTGCGCTGGAAGACGGCTACGAATCACGCGTCGGCGAACGCGGCGTGAAGTTAAGCGTGGGCGAGAAGCAACGCGTGAGCATTGCGCGCGCGCTTTTGGCTGACGCACCGATCCTGATCCTCGATGAGGCCACCGCCAGCGTCGATACCGCCACTGAGCGGCTCATCCAGGAAGCCCTCGAACGCCTGATGCAGGGTCGCACCAGCTTTGTGATCGCCCACCGACTCAGCACCATCCGAAAGGCCGACCAGATTATAGTCCTTCGCGAAGGGGCCATCGTCGAACGCGGCACGCACGAAGAGTTGCTGGAAAAGGAAGGTCTCTACGCCAAGCTCGCCCGCATTCAGAATACCACTTTCATCGAGGAAGGGTTTGAGAAGCTTCCCTAAAGAAACTTCGCCCTATTCCACTAATAATTTGGTCAGCTCCGGATAATTCGTTTTCCCTGACCCGAGTACTGGGATTTCATCCAGCACCTTGATCTCGCGTGGCACGGCGAGGTTGGGCAAGCCGGCCTTGGCGATGGCCTCGCGGATTTCCTCAGCGGTCAGGTCCGGCGTATTTGTGGCAGCGATGAGCTGCTCGCCCTTGTCGACGTCCGGCCGGGCGACCACGGCCACGGCACATTCCTCGCCATGCTGCGGAAACGCCCCGGCCAGGGCCGCTTCCACCGCGGTAAGGCTCACCATCTCGCCGCTAATCTTCGCAAACCGCTTGGCGCGGCCCTTGATGAAAATGTACCGGTCCTCATCCACGGTCACGATGTCACCGGTGTCGTACCAGCCATCGAGTTTCTTGAATTCCGCGTCCGGCTCCGCATTAAGGTAGCCCTTCATGATATTCGGCCCCTTCACCAGCAGCTTGCCGCCTTCGTCAACGCCATCGACTTTTTCCAGCTTGTATTCCACGCCGGGAAAGAGCCGGCCGACGCTGCCGTCGCGGCTTTCGAAAATGGTGTTGGTGCTGAGTACGGGACTGGTCTCGGTGGCGCCGTAGCCCTCGAACAAGCGTACTCCAAATTTCTTCGCCCACGCTTCGCGTGTAGCATCTTGAACTTTCTCCGCGCCACAAATGAGGTAGCGTAGCTCGGAAAAATCCGCCGCCTGCGCTGCGCGCGCGTAGCCGTTGAGAAAGGTATTGGTCGCCAGTAGCACGGTGCAGTCGCGATCATAAAACGCCGCGGGAATTTGTCGGTACATCAACGGCGACGGGAATAGGTACACGTACGCCCCGCGCAACAGCGGCAACAGCAGCCCCACCGTGAGGCCAAAGCTGTGGAAGAGCGGCAGGCATGTGAAAAAGCGGTCGGTATCCTTCAGGTCAATAACCGACATGCTTTGGCGCACGTTGGCGAGGAGGTTTTTGTGCGTGAGCTCCACACCTTTGGGCGTGCCCTCGGAGCCGCTGGTGTACAACACCACGGCGGTGTCCGCAAACGGCGTGTATTGGCCGGCCCACGGGTTGAGCTTGTGGTTCAGCAGGGCGCACAACTTGCTCAGGCCCGAAATGCTGTCGCGCACGTCTTCCAGATAGATGAGCTCCAAACCCGCCTCCTCCAGCGGCGCCACGTCGAGCTTGGCCTTTTCGATAAAGGCCGAGGAGGTGATCACCTGTTTGATGCCTGAGAGCTCCAGGCACGCCAGCATGGAGGCGGTGCCGGCGGTGTAATTGAGGATGGCCGGCACCTTGCCCGCAGCCCACAGGCTCGTGAGCGTGATGGCCTTGCCGTTCACGTTGGGCAACAGCACTCCCACCCGGTCGATGCCGCACTCCAACCGCTTGTCCCATTGGCCGGCCAAAACGTCCGTGCCCACCAGCACGCGTTGATACGTCACATCCTGGAATGTCGAATCCTCCAGCGCCACCCGGCTTGGAATATGGCGCGCGACCTCGGCAATGGCGGTGATGACCGTCTGCGGCCCATGCTCCATCTCCGTTTCAAACTGCTGCTCAATCATGCGGTCGCGCAGCCACTGGTTCAAACGCGCGCGTTGCTCGGCAGATTTGCCTTCAAACTCCGGCGCGGTGAGCGGTTCACTGAAATGCGCGCTCACTTTCGGGAACCATTCCGTCCAGCCGCCATGCGGGCTGGCCAGCACCCGTTGCGCCCCGCGCAGATAACAGAGCACGACCTTCGCCCCGGTCTTTTGGATGAGAAACCCCGTGCCATCGAAGAGCCGCTGCAGGCAGCCCGTGCGGCTCATGCGACCCTCGGCAAACAGGATCAGCTTGCCGCCGGCCTCGAGATGAGCCGTCATTTTTTTCAGGGAAGCCGACGGTTCCGTGCCAATCAAAATGATGCGCTCGTTGGACAGCACCCATTTGTGCAGCTTGCTGTGCCGTGCGGGCAGTTCCGACGCGGCAAATTTCCAGTCAGGCTCAAGGCACAACCCCACGAACAGCCAATCGATCCACGAAAGGTGGTTCGGAATCAGCAGCGCCGGGCCATCACAATGCGTGGCCTCCTCGTTAAATGCCCGGAAACGAAACCAGAGACGCAGCACGCCGCGCATCAGCTTGAGAAACAATCGGTTGGCCCAAATATTCATCGGTCGCCCGCAACATACCGGAAACCGGCCCTAGAATGAAATTGATAAAATCAATCTACCGGCCAGCCGACTCGATGATTACAATCTTTCACGCCCATTGTAGTTGCCGCCACGCGATTTTTGCGGGATAGTAAAGGCATGCAGGTTAACCCAACGAAAGGCAAGTCATGGGCTGGTTATCAGGACAATTAATCGACATCATCGAATGGCTCGACGATGGGCAGGAAACGATGGTCTACCGCTTCGAGCGGCACAACAATGAGATCAAAAACGGCGCCAAACTGGTCGTGCGCCCGGGGCAGGCCGCCGTTTTTGTCAATGAGGGCAGCACCAGCGTGGCGGATGTTTTTGAGCCCGGCACCCATGAGCTGACCACCGCCAACCTGCCGATCCTCTCCACGCTCATGGGCTGGAAGCACGGCTTCGAGAGCCCGTTCAAGGCCGAGGTGTACTTCGTGAAAACCTCGAAGTTCACCGACCTCAAATGGGGCACGCGCGGCCCGGTCACGGTGGAATGCGAGGGCTACGGCATGTTCGACCTGCGCGCCAACGGCACCTACGTCATCCAGATCGGCGATCCCAAAAAATTCCTCGAGGAAATTGTCGGCACCGACGGCAAATTCGACGTGGCCGATATCTCCGGCGATTTGCGTGACGAGATCGTCATGAATGTCAGCGATCGCCTCGGTGAGCTGGAGCTCAACCCGGGCAAGCTCACCGGCCAAATGAAGGACATCTCCGAGGAACTGCAAGCGCCCATACAGGAGTACCTCGCTACCCTTGGCCTAGAGCTCACCCGTTTCCGTGTGGCCAGCCTCACCATGCCCGATGATGTCCGCAAGGAACTCATGGAAATGAGCCGGCTCTCCGCCACCAAACTTTCCCAAGGCAATCCGCAAGCCATGCAAAACCTCACCGCCCTGCGCGCCAGCCGCGCCATGGGCGATATGGCCAATAACCCCGGCGGCACCGGAGCCGCCGGTGCCGGCATGGAAATGGCCATGGGCGTGATGATGGCCAACCAAATGGGCGGCGCCCTTGCTGCCGGCGCGCAACCGCAGCAACAGCAGGCCGCTCCACCCCTCCCCGGAGCCGGTGCAGCTCCGGCCGGTACGGAATACAAAGTGGGGATCGACAATCAACAATACGGGCCATACCCCGTCGACCGCCTGAAATCCATGGCGGCCGACGGCAGCTTCAAGCCCGACATGCTCGTCTGGGCCGCCGGCATGGCCGGCTGGACCAAGGCCGGAGACGTTCCCGAGCTGGCCGGTTTATTTGGCACCCCGCCCCTGCCCGGAGCCGGCGAAGCCCCACCGCTGCCTTCCGACGAACCGCCGCCCCTGCCCTAACCGATACTCCCCGCGCGCATGCCGATCACCATCAATCGCGATGGCGAAAACTTCGGGCCGTACACGACCGAAGAAATTCGTGATCTGCTGGCCAACGGCACATTAAAGGAAGACGACCTCGCCCATGAGGAAGGCACCGAAAACTGGGTGCCCTTGCGGAGTTTGACCAGCCTGCAAACCGCAGCCCCAATTGAAGCCGAGGCCAAACAAGGCAAGGAAGGCGGCCCCACCACCTTTCCCTGCGAAGGATGCGGCGGCGATCTCGTTTACAGCCCGGGCGTTGCCAAGATGGAATGCCCGTACTGCGGCGCGGAAGT
>PBFV01000018.1 GCA_002718935.1 Verrucomicrobiales bacterium | reverse complement strand
GATGACGCAGGGCAAGCGTACGGTGGCCCAGCGTATCGTGTATGATGCCTTTGAGCAGATGGAAGAGAAGCAGCCCGGCAGCACGGCCGTGGAGATGCTTGAGCGCGCAATCGAGAACGCCAAGCCGCGCTTGGAAGTGAAAAGCCGCCGCGTGGGTGGCGCCACCTATCAGGTGCCGATGGAGGTGACCTCCGATCGCAGCGAGGCGCTTGCCCTGCGCTGGCTGGTCGGTTTTGCCAAGGCCAAGAAGGGCACGCCCATGAAGCGGGCCTTGGCCACTGAGATTTTGGAAGCGTATGAAGGAGAAGGCAATTGCATCCGCCGGCGTGATGAAGTGCACCGGATGGCCCAAGCAAATAAGGCCTTTGCGCATTTCCGCTGGTAAGACAGAGGACAGGCGAATTCGCCCCGGACGAACGTTGGTCGGGGCGTTTTTTAGTCAGTAACAATTGAAATGGAAACGACAGCGAACATGGATACAACTACGTTGAACTCGCCGGACCGCGAGTACACGTTGGAGTGCACGCGCAACATTGGCATCGCCGCGCATATTGATGCGGGCAAAACGACGACGACGGAGCGGATTCTTTTTTACACGGGCCTTTGCCACAAGATCGGCGAAGTGCACGACGGTAACACCGTGACCGACTGGATGGAGCAGGAGCGCGAGCGGGGCATCACCATTACCTCTGCCGCCACCACTTGTTTCTGGAAGCAGGAGGATGACGGCGGCGTGAAGCTCTGGCCAAACATTGAGCACCGGGTAAACATCATCGACACCCCGGGGCACGTGGATTTCACCGCTGAGGTGGAGCGTTCCATGCGTGTATTAGACGGTGCGGTGGCTGTTTTCTGTGGTGTGGCCGGCGTGCAGCCGCAGTCTGAGACCGTTTGGCGGCAGGCCACCAAGTATGGCGTGCCGCGCGTTGCGTTCGTGAACAAGATGGATCGCACGGGCGCGGATTTCGCCAATGTGGTGCGTGAGATGCGCGAGAAACTTGGCGCGCCGGCATTCCCGGTGGGCATCCCGATTGGCTCGGAAGACCAACTGCAGGGCATGATCGACGTGGTCAGCCAACGCGCAATTATCCATGATCCGTCGGATGAATTTGGCTCCAAGCTGCAAATCGGCGACGTGCCTGAGGATCTGAAGGCCGAGGCCGAGCTGGCCTTGGAGGAACTCATCGAGGCGGTTGCCGAACGCGATGAGGAAGTGATGATGATGTGGACGGAGGGAGAGTCCATCGACTCGGTGACCCTCAAGCAAGCCATTCGCCGCCTCACCATCGCTAACGAACTGGTGCCCGTGCTGGGCGGTTCGGCGTTTAAAAATAAGGGCGTGCAGCCGCTGCTCGATGCAGTGGTGGATTACCTGCCCTCGCCGCTGGACGTGGAGCCCGCCTCCGGCGAAAGCCCCGATGATCCGGAGGCGATCACCGAGCTACCGGCCAATGACAACGGCCCGTTCTGTTCGCTGGCCTTTAAGCTGTGGACCGATCCGCATGCCGGCAAACTGGTTTTCTTCCGCGTGTACAGCGGCCAAATCAGCAAAGGCGATGTGATTTACAACCCGCGCACCCGGCGCAAGGAGCGCGTGAACCGCATCATGATGATGCAGGCGGATGAACCGAAGAACGTTACTACCGTTTACGCTGGTGATATCGCCGCGCTTGTAGGTATTCGTAACATCACCACAGGCGACACGCTCTGCGATAAGGATCTTGATGTGTGTCTGGAGCCGCCAACCTTCCCGGAGCCGGTCATCTCCATGGCCATCGAGCCGAACACCAAGGCCGATCAGGAAAAGATGAGCCTCGGACTGCAGGCCTTGTCCGAGGAGGATCCGACCTTCCGAGTTTACACCGACGAGGAGACCGGTCAAATGCTGATCGCCGGCATGGGCGAGCTGCATCTGGAAATTATCCGGGACCGCCTGTTCCGCGAGTTCAAGGTGGAGGCCGCTTCCGGTGCACCGCAGATTGCTTATCGCGAAACCATCACCAAGGCCGCCGAGGCCCGCGGGCTGTTCAAGAAACAATCCGGCGGCCGCGGCCAGTACGGTGAAGCAATCATCACTCTGGAACCCAACGAAAAGGGTGCTGGTGTGGAGATCGAGAACAAGATTGTGGGCGGCGTGATTCCGAAGGAATACATCCCCGCCGTGCAAGCCGGTATCGAGGAAACAATCCGCAGCGGAGTGCTGGCCGGGTACGAGTTGATCGACCTCAAGGTGGCCATCGTGGATGGTTCCTATCACGAGGTGGACTCTAGCGAATTGGCCTTCAAGATGGCTGGCATCCTCGCCATGAAAGAGGCCGTGCAAAAGGCTAAGCCTATTCTTATGGAGCCCATGATGAGTGTGGAAGTTACAACTCCTGATGAATATCAGGGCGACCTAATTGGAGACATCAGCCGCCGCCGTGGTGAAATCAAGGCGTTGGATAGCAAGCCTACAGGTACAGTCATCACTGCAAAAATTCCGCTGGCCACGATGTTTGGCTATGCCACGGATGTACGCTCGCTCTCCAGTGGTCGTGCCGATTACTCGATGGAGCCGGACACCTTTGAGGCTGTGCCGCGGGGTCTTGTCGAGGAACTTCTGGATAACAATAAGCGCGGAGCAAAATAANATGGCTGCAGGAAACCAAATACGCATTCGACTCAAGGGCTACGANCACCGNGTGCTCGACCATTCCTCCTCGGAGATCGTGGAGACCGTCAAGCGCACCGGCAGCCGCGTGGCCGGCCCCATCCCGCTGCCCACCCGTCGCGAGCGTTTCACCATGACCCGCTCGCCGCACGTGGACAAGAAGAGCCAGGAAACCTTCGAGCAACGCACCCACAAACGCCTCATCGACATTCTCCAACCCACCCCCGCCACCGTCGATGAGCTGAAAAAACTGAACCTCCCCGCNGGCGTCGACATTAACATCAAAATTTTCTAGCAGCATGATCGGGCTAATAGGCAANAAACTTGGACAAACCCGCGTCTACGACGAGGACGGCAATGCCGTGTGCGTNACCGTGGTGCACGCCGGCCCGAACCACGTGGTGCAGGCCAAAGCCGCTGACGGCAAGGATGGCTATAACGCCGTGCAGCTCGGCTACGACGAGCAGGCTAAACCCGAGCGCCTCACCAAGCCGATGCAAGGCCACTACGCCAAGCACGGTGGACAGGCGGTAAAAGTGGTGGCGGAGTTCCGCGATTACGGCATCGAGGCTGCCGAGGGAGATAAGCTGGACGTGAACATTTTTGAGGCCGGCGACTACGTCGACGCCATTGCCAAGACCAAGGGTCGCGGCTTTCAGGGCGTGGTGAAGCGCTGGAACTTTGGCGGCGGTCCCAAGACCCATGGTCAAAAGGGCTTTTTCCGCCGCCCCGGNGGCATTGGCGCCTGCGCCACGCCNGGTTGGGTNCTNAAGGGCAAGAAGNTGNCNGGCCACATGGGGCAAGCCAGCCGCACGGTGCAAAATTTAAAGATCGTCCAAGTCCGCGAAGAGGACAACGTACTGCTCATCAAGGGTGCCATCCCCGGNGCCAAGGGCGACTACGTGGTGATCCGNGAGGCCAAGAAACGGCCCAAGGCCAAGAAATAACGAGGCGACCGATGGAACTAGCAGTTAAAAAACTTTCCGGCGGCGAAGCAGGCAAACAAGCTGTAGGCTTTGACCTNGTGGAAGAGGGTGCCAAGGGCAACCAGGCCGTGCATGACACGGTNGTGGCCTTCATGGCCGCCCAACGCAGCGGCACCGCCAAGGCGAAGGATCGCGGCGAAGTGAGCGGCACCGGCAAAAAGCCGTGGCGCCAAAAAGGCACCGGCCGCGCNCGGACCGGTTCACGTCGCACGAATATTTTTACCGGCGGCGGCGTGGTGCACGGCCCCGTGCCGCGTGACTACTCCAAAAAGGTCAACGTCAAGACCCGCCGCCTGGCCCTGCGCAAGGCGCTCAGCGAGCGGTTGCGTGACGGTGAAGTGGTGGTGGTGGATAGCCTTGAGTTGAGCAGCGGCAAGACCCGCGACCTGCACGCACAAATCAAGGACGCCATTGCCGGTGTGGAGCCCAAGGACAAGCCGAACAAGACGGTGCTGCTGGTAACCGGCACAGCCAACGAAAACTTGGAGCGCGCTTCCGGCAATCTGCCGCTCGCGCATGCGGTGCACGCGGATTCCCTGAACACCTACGAGGTGCTTTGGCCCGATGTGCTGATCATTTCCCAGGACGGCCTTGAGGCCATTGCCAAACGACTGAACAAGTAACACGCCATGGACACTTTCGACATCATCAAGGGCCTGATTGACACTGAAAAAGCCCAGCGCACCCATGACCTGTATGCCATGGAATTGCGGACGCAAGGCATGAAGGATAGCGTTTCGCCAAAGGTGACCATGCGCGTGGATATTCGGGCCAACAAATACCAGATTCGTGAGGCGGTGGAGAAACTGTTCCCGAAGGTCAAAGTGGCCAAGGTCAACACCTCCCATATGCCCGGCAAGGCCCGCCGCAAACGGACTCTGGCCGCCGGTAAATCCAGCGACTGGAAAAAAGCGGTGATCACCCTCAAGGAGGGCAGTGTTACCGACATCACAGGAAATAATTAGCCTCATGCCTATCCGCTCATACAAACCGACCACCCCCTCGATGCGCTACATCAAGCGCTCGACCTTTGAGGAGGTGACTAAGACCAAGCCGGAGAAGTCGCTGGTCAAGACCCGCAAGCGGACAGGCGGTCGCAACTCCGACGGCCATGTGACCACACGCGGCCGCGGTGGCGGTGCCAAGCAGAAGATCCGCAACGTGGATTTTCGCCGGCGTTTTGCCCGCGATAAGTACGGCCCCAGTGCAACGGTTACGGCCACGGTGACGGCTATTGAATATGATCCCATCCGCTCCGCCCGCATCGCGCTGGTGGAATATGCCGATCAGGAAAAGCGTTATGTGATCGCCGCACGCGGCATGAAGTTGGGTTCGCAAATTTCCAGTGGCCCGAATGCCGAGCCGGAAGTGGGCAATGCCCTGCCGCTCGGGAAAATTCCTCCCGGCACCCCGATCCACAACATTGAACTGACCATCGGCCGCGGCGGCCAGATCGTGCGCGCCGCCGGCACCTCGGCCACCTTGATGGCGGCGGACAAAAAGTATGTGCAGATCAAGCTGCCCTCCGGCGAGATCCGGCGCGTGAACGCCGACTGCTGGGCCACCGTGGGTGTGGTGGGCAACTCCGATCACGAAAAGCAGGTCATCGGGAAGGCCGGCAACACCCGGCACCGGGGCCGGCGCGGCATCACCCGCGCGGTGGCCAAGAACCCGGTGGACCACCCGATGGGCGGCGGCGAGGCCAAGACCTCCGGCGGCGGCCATCCCGTCACCCCGTGGGGCGTGCCCACCAAGGGTTACAAAACCCGCAGCAAGAAAAAGTACTCGAACAAGTTTATCCTCGTGCGGCGTGATGGCCGGCCGATGAAGCGTAAATAGGCAAGGAAAACGACCATGGGACGTTCACTTAAGAAAGGCGATTTTACCGACGCGAAGCTGCTCAAGAAAGTGGCAACGCAAAAGTCTGCCGGCTCCAACAAGCCGATCAAGACATGGTCGCGCCGCTCCACCATCCACTTTGAGTTCGTGGGCCACACCTTTAATGTGCACAACGGCAAACAATTCGTGCCGGTGTTCGTCACGGAAAACATGGTGGGCCACAAGCTCGGCGAATTTTCCCCCACCCGCGTGTTCAAGGGCCACAGCGCCCACGTGAAACGGGAGACCAAGTAACATGACAGTCACCTCCACCAGCCGCAACGTTCGCATGTCACCCAAGAAGGTGCGCGAAGTGACCCGCCAGATTCAGGGCATGGATGTGGCCCAGGCGCGTGCCGTGCTCGCGGCCATCCCGCGCAAGAGCGCCCGCCTCGTGGCCGAGTCTCTCAAGTCGGCCGTGGCCAACGCTGCCTCCATCCGAGATGATCAGGATAGCTGGTCCGACGGCGCCGTGCAGGACAAGGTGGCGGATCTCAAGCAGCAGATCGAAAGCCGCCGCGAGCGCAATGAGAAGAGCCGGAAGATTCGGTACCTCGAGCGCCGATTGGAGCAGCTGGAAGAATACATGGATTCGGACAACAAACTGGCCGAAGACAAATTGTTCATCGAAACCGCTACTGCCACGGCCGCCAAACCGCTTCGGCGCTGGCGCACGCGGGCCCGCGGTGGTGGCACGCCGATCATCAAGCGCACCAGCCACATCCGTATTATTTTATCCGACGAAACCTCCATTACCGACGAGTAACGCCATGGGACAAAAAACCAATCCAATCGGGCTGCGCTTGGCCCTCAACAAAGACTGGGCCTCCAAGTGGTACGCCGAGAAGAAAGAATACTCCTCCTTCCTCGCTGAGGATCGTGCCATCCGCGACCTGCTGCGCAAGAAACTGTCCGGCGGCGCGGTGACCAAGATTCTCATTGAGCGCGCTGCCAATCGCGTGCGCATTAAGATCCGTACCGCCCGCCCGGGCGTGGTGATTGGCCGTCGTGGTGCGGAGATCGACAAGCTCAAGGAGCAACTCGCCCGCATGACTGGCAAGGATGCTTTTGTTGACATCGAGGAAATCCGCAAGCCGGAGATTGACGCCCAACTCGTGGCCGAGAACGTGGCAATGCAACTAGAACGCCGCATCATGTTCCGTCGTGCGATGAAGAAGGCCGTGCAAATGGCCATGGACTTTGGTGCCGAAGGTATTCGGATTCGCTGCGCCGGCCGGCTTGGCGGTGCGGAGCTCAGTCGTACGGAGCAGTACCTTGAGGGCCGTGTGCCCCTGCATACCTTGCGCGCGAAAATCGATTACGGCTTCACCGAGGCCAAGACTAAGGCAGGTATTCTCGGCATCAAGTGCTGGATTTGTACTGGCGAAAACAAACCCAGCCAAACCGGCGCCGAGGACGACGAGGCGGAACCCCGATAACGAATTATTTAAAAAATACACCTCATGGCAGCCACAATTCCAGCACGAGTAAAGTACCGCAAGATGCACCGCGGCAGCCGCGCGGGCACCGCGTGGAAGGGATCCAGCGTATCCTTTGGCGAGTACGGTTTGCAGGCGCTGGACCGCGCGTGGATCACCACCCGCCAAATCGAGGCCTGTCGGCAAACCATTACGCGTAAAATGAAACGGCGCGGCAAGGTTTGGATCCGCATTTTTCCGCAAAAATCCTACACCAAAAAGCCGTTGGAAGTACGGATGGGCAAAGGCAAGGCGGCGGTGGAAGGCTGGGTGGCCGTGGTGCGCCCGGCAACGATGCTTTTTGAACTGGGCGGCGTGCCCGAGAGCGTGGCAAAGGAAGCGCTCGCACTCGCGGCGGCCAAACTGCCCATTCCCACCCGGATGATCAAGCGATAGCCATGAAGATTGACGAAATCAAGGAAATGCCCGCCGTGGAGCTTCAGGCCAAGGGCCGCGAGCTTCGCGAGGAATTGTTCCAGTTGAACATGCAAAATTCCCAGGGATTGCTGGAGAAGCCGCATCGCATCCGGGACTTGCGGCGCGACATTGCCAAGGTGGAAACCCTGTTGAGCCAGAAACGGAACGAGGCGGCCGCCGCCTAAGGATTGGATTGATGAGCGAAGATAACCAAAAACACCGCAAGGAACGCCAGGGTGAGGTGGTCAGCAACAAGGCGGACAAGACCATCGTGGTGCGCGTCAAGCGCCGCATCCGGCATCCGCTTTATAAAAAGGTGATCACCCAATATAAGAAATTTCACGCCCACGACCCCGAGAACCAGGCCCAGGCCGGCGATCAGGTGCGCATTCAGGAATGCCGCCCCATCTCCAAGCTCAAGCGCTGGGAGCTCGTGGAAGTGGTCAGCTAGGAAGGGAAGGAACAGGACATGCTGCAACTGCGATCAGTTTGTGAAGTAGCCGATAACACGGGCGCCAAGCGCGCGGCCATGATCGGCGTGCTCGGCCAGCGCAAAAGTTTTGGCGAGATTGGTGACATCGTGAAGATGCACATCAAGGAAGCTGCGCCGGATGGCACGGTGAAAAAGAGCGATGTGGTCGAGGCGGTGATCGTGCGCACACGCAAGCCCATCCGCCGTTCTGACGGTTCCTACCTGCGCTTTGACAGCAACGCGGTGGTGATCCTGGACGCGGAAGGCAACCCGCGCGGCACCCGCATCTTTGGCCCCGTGGCCCGCGAGCTGCGTGAGCAAAAGAAGTTCATGAAAATCATTTCTCTNGCCCCGGAGGTACTGTAATGGCTAACANGCAAGGCAAAAAAAAGGAGAACCGCGTCCGTCAGGGTGACATGGTGAAGGTTCTCTCCGGCAAACATCGCGGGTCCGAAGGGAAGGTGATGGTGTTGGACCCCGCTGGCGGTCGTGTGGAACTGGAGATTGATGGGATTAATGAGGAAGACAAGGTCATTAAGCACCAGAAACGCAGTCAGGAATTTCAAAACGGCGCGATCCGTTATCTCAACCCCACTGTCCCGGTGAGCAACGTGATGAAGTTGGATCGNTGGAATGACCGCCAATCCGCCAAGCCGGCNGCGAANGNCGCGCCCAAGGCTAAGGCTGAGGCGAANAAAGCCGAGCCGGTTGAGAACGAAGAGGCTGGCGCCGAGGACAAGGAATAATTGACGACCCGCACCGACGATGAGNACTGAGAAAAAAACCAAGCCGCGGCTGCAGCAGCATTACGAAGATCAGGTGAACCCGGCCCTCAAGGAGGCACACGGCTATGCCAACGTACACCAGATTCCCGGCCTTGAAAAAATCGTGCTGCACATGGGGGTGGATGCCACGTTCGAGAAAAGCGCGCTGGATGACGCCGTGCAGGTGATGACCGTGGTGAGCGGCCGCAAGCCGGTGATCGACAAGAGCCGCAAGAACGTTTCGAATTTTAAGCTGCGCATCGGCCAATCGATCGGTTGCCACGTGACGCTGCGCCGCGAGGTGATGTGGGAATTCCTTGATCGCCTTACCACCGCGGCCCTGCCGCGCATCCGCGACTTTCGCGGCATCAACCCCAAGGGCTTTGACGGCCGGGGCAATTATTCAATGGGCGTGTCCGACCAATCCATCTTCCCGGAGATTGAGTTGGATAAGGTGAAACGCACGCAGGGCATGGACATCACCATCGTGACTACCGCCAACACCAATGCGGAGGCCAAGGATTTGCTGGCCCGTCTGGGCATGCCCTTCGCCGACAAGGAAAAGCAGAATTAGGAGATTTTCATATGGCAAAAAAAGCATGGACCACCCGGAACGAGAAAAAGCAGCGCACGGCTGATAAATACCGTGCCAAGCGCGCGGAGCTGAAGGCGGCGGGCGATTACGAAGCTCTCTCGCAGTTGCCGCGCAACGCCAGCCCTGTGCGTGTGGTGAACCGCTGCACCATGACGGCGCGGCGCCAAGGGTACATGCGGAAATTCGGCCTCTCACGCATCGCCTTTCGCGAGGAGGCGCTGGCGGGAATGATCCCGGGCGTGACCAAGGCCAGCTGGTAACCGGACGAAGAATACTGATTATGGATCCTGTAGCCGACATGTTGACCTGCGTGCGCAACGCCAACAAGGCCCTCAAGCCGAAAGTGGTGGTGCGTCATTCGAACCTGAAGGAAAACATCGCCCGCGTCCTCAAGCAGGAGGGCTATCTGGCCGATGTGGCTGTGCGCGGCGAAACCAAGCGCGAGCTGGAGCTGACGCTCAAGATCAAAAACCGCAAGGGTGTGATCGCAGGCATCCAAAAAGTCAGCAAGCCTGGCCTGCGCAAATACGTGGGTGCTGGTGAAATCCCCCGTGTATTGGGTGGCTTGGGCGTGGCGATTCTCAGCACGCCGTCTGGAGTGTTGACCGGTCAGGAGGCACGCGCCCAAAAGGTGGGCGGCGAAGTGCTGGTGCATGTTTGGTAGAAAGGAAGAGCGATGTCACGAGTAGGAAAAAAACCAGTGCCCGTGCCGGACGCCGTGAAGGTGGCCATCAACGGCCGCACATTCACCGCCGAGGGCCCCAAGGGCAAACTGGAGCTAGAGCTGCCGGAGCGCACAACTGCTGCGTTGGAGGAAGGTAGTGTGGTGGTCGCACGCGAGAACGACGAAAAACGTTCCAAGGCCATGCACGGCTTAGCACGCTCGTTGATCAACAACATGGTGATCGGCGTGGAAAAAGGATTTGTGAAAAAGCTGGAGATTCACGGCGTAGGTTTCAAGGCAGCCGTGCAAGGGCAGGTGATCAACCTGCAGCTTGGCTATTCACATGACATCAATTACCCCATTCCGCAGGGCATCAACGTGACCGTGGAGAGCAGCACCCAGATTACCATCGAAGGTTCGGACAAGGCGCTCGTTGGCAAGGTGGCCGCAGAAGTCCGTTCCTTTTACCCCGTGGAACCCTACAAGGGCAAAGGCGTGCGCTACTCCGATGAGGATGTGGTGCGCAAACAAGGCAAACAGGTGCAATAGGCGAACGATGAGACCCGAACAAAAACGCAAGATCGAGCAGAAACGCCGCTGGCGCATTCGCAAGAAGGTGCAGGGCACCGCAGAGCGCCCGCGCATGAGCGTGCGGTTCACCGGCCGCAACATTTACGTGCAGTTTATCGACGACCAAGTGCGCCGCACCGTTGCCTCCGCCTCCACGCGCCACAAGGCGCAGGCGGATCGGGACAATCTGAAATCTAACAAGGCCGCCGCCGAGGCAATCGGCAAGGCCGCCAGCGAGGCCGCCAAGGGCGCGGGCATTGAGGCTGTGGTTTTTGACCGCAGCGGTTCCCGCTATATTAAGGGCGGCAAGATTGATGTGCTGGCCAATGCCGTGCGTGAGGGCGGCGTGAAATTTTAACCGACACAACCGAAGGACGTAACGTGGCAGAAGAGCAAAACAACGACGCCCCCAGCCCCGCCCCCGAGGCGGCTCCGGCGGCTGAAGCCCCGGCATCTGCCGTGGCCGAAGCGCCAGCCGCACCCGCGGAGGCAGCCCCAGAAAAGACCGAGCCCGCCGGCAACAATGACCGCCGCGGAGGCGATCGACGTGGTGGTGGCCGCGGAGGCGACCGGCGTGGTGGTGGCCGCGGAGGCGACCGGCGCGGTGGCCGTGGCCCGCGCGACCAGCGCGAAGATGATGGCCTGTCTGAGAAAGTGATTTTCATCAACCGCTCCACCAAGGTGGTGAAGGGCGGCCGCCGCTTTGGCTTCAGTGCCTTGGTGGTGGTGGGCGATAAGGAGGGCAAAGTGGGCCTCGGCGTGGGCAAAGCGCGCGAGGTGATCACCGCCATCCAAAAAGGCAACGAGGATGCCCGCCGCAACATGGAAAAGATTTCGCTGGCCGGCCCCACATTGCCGCACGAGGTGTACTCCGTTTTTGACGGCGCGCGTGTGCTGCTGCGCCCGGCCTCGCCCGGTACGGGCATTATCGCCGGCAAGGCGGTGCGGGCGGTGCTGGAAAGCGCCGGCGTGCGCGACGTGCTCAGCAAGTCGCTCGGCTCCAACAACCCCTCCAACGTGGCCAAGGCAACCCTTCAGGCCCTGCAACGCCTGCGCCTGCGCGAGGAAGTGTTTGCCGGGCGGGACAAGGAATAATTGAAATAATTTCAACCGAGGAATTTCGATGCGTTTACATGACCTGAAACCCAATCCCGGCGCCAAGAAACGGCGCAAGCGCGTGGGCCGCGGTCCGGGCAGCGGCCGGGGCAAAACGAGCACCCGCGGTCATAAGGGCCAGGGCAGCCGTGCCGGCAGCAGCACCCGCGCCACCTTTGAGGGCGGCCAGATGCCCTACATTCGCCGCCTTCCCAAGCGCGGTTTTAGCAACTCGTACACGCGCATGGAGTATCATGCGGTGAATTTATCCGACCTTGAGCGCAGCTTTGAGGCGGGCACCACGGTGGATGTGGAGGCGATCATGAGTGCTGGGCTGGCCAATGGTGCCGGCGATGTGCTGGTTAAAATTCTCGCCAAGGGTGAATTGACCAAGAAACTTTCCGTCACCGCGCACAAATTCAGTGGCGCGGCGAAGGCCGCCATCGAGAAGGCCGGCGGCAGCTGCACCGAGCTGGCTGCGCCTGCGCCGGAAGAAGCCAAGGCCGAGGAAGCAGCACCGGCTGAGAAAGCCGAGGCCGCCGAAGACAATTCCGGGGAAGAGTCGGCAGAGTAAACGCGCTTCATGTTTGCCCAGTACGTCCAGACCCTGCAGAACTGCTTCAAGGTTCCCGAGCTGCGCAGCCGGATTTTCTTTACGCTCGCGCTGCTGGTGGTCTGTCGTCTCATCGCCCTCACTCCCATCCCGGGATTGGAAGGCGCCAACCTCACCGCATTTTTTGATGATCTGCGGAATAATCCGGATGCGGGCAGTGGCCCGGGCGGGTTGTTGAGCATGTACAGCATGTTCACGGGCGGCGCACTGGAGCGGTGCGCGGTGGGTTCGCTGGGCATCATGCCCTATATCAGTGCCACAATTATTCTGCAATTGATGACGGCGGTGGTGCCGTCCTTGAGCAAGCTGGCCCGCGAAGAGGGTGGCCGCACTCAAATTATCAAGTACGGGCGCTACCTCACCGTGCTGCTTTGTTTGGGCCAAGGATTTGTGATGGCGTATGGCTGGGAGAATCCCGGGCAAATTCTGCAAGGTTACTCGGTGGAAGAATATGGGGCTTTGGTTAGCGATCCGGGCATGTGGTACAATATCCGCACCTGTCTTTTGCTGACGACCGGGACAGTTTTGTTGATGTGGCTGGGTGAGCAGATCACGGATCGCGGCATTGGTAACGGTATTTCACTCGTGATCACGGTGGGCATCATTGCCCGGGTGGATCAAGCCGTGATGGGGATATGGAACATGTTCGTTTCCTCCGCCAGCAGCCTCGCCACCGCTACGGGCGAAGCGGTTCGGGCGCATCCATCCATGGCGATTGTCCTCATCGTCCTGTTGCTCTCTGTGGTTGGCGTGGTCATCGCCGTCACGCAAGCCATGCGCAAGGTGCCGGTGCAGTACGCCCAGCGCAATGTGGGCCGCAAGATGTATCAGGGCGGCACGACCTACTTCCCGCTGCGCGTGAACTACGCGGGCGTGATGCCGATCATCTTCGCGCAGGCGATCCTGATGTTTCCGGCGCAGATTTTTGGGTTCCTCGGGCGCGCCTTGGGCAGTGGCTCCGGTGATCCACTAGGTGAATTCATCGCCGGCATTGGTGATGCTTTGGCCTATGGCTCTTTCTGGAATTTGGTGATGCAGTCGTTGATGATCCTGTTCTTCTCCTATTTCTGGGTGGCCACGCAGTTTAATGAAACACAGATCGCCGATGACCTTAAGAAGGCCGGGGGCTACATCCCGGGCGTCCGGCCCGGCGCGGCGACGCGCGACTTTTTGCACCACTCGATGAGTCGGCTGACACTGGCCGGGGCGGTGTTCCTGGTGGTGATCGCGGTGATCCCCACGGTGATGGCGGTGAATTTTGAAATCCCGTTCCCGGTGGCGCAGTTTTTCGGCGGCACCAGCCTGTTGATTATGGTGGGCGTGATGCTGGACACCATGCGACAGGTGGAAAGCCACCTGGCGCAGCATCATTACGACGGATTTTTGAAGAGCGGCAAGGTGCGGGGACGCTCCTGACGGCACGGCCGGCCATGAGCATTCCCATCAAGGACGCCGCCGAACTGGAGGCCATGCGTGAAGCCGGGCGGGTGGCCGCCACGGTACTGAAGGAAGCGGCCGAATGGGTGAAGGTGGGTGTGACCACCCGCGAGATTGACGAGTATGCCGCCAGCCGCATCCGGCATTATGGGGCGCGCAGTGCGTTCCTAGGATACGAGGTGAGCGGGCGGAAGTATCCGTGCAACATTTGCATCTCGATGAACGAAGAGGTGGTGCACGGGCTGGCCGGCAAACGGAAAGTGGTGCCGACAGACATAGTGAGCCTGGACGTGGGAGTCCGGGTGGACGGATTTATTGGGGACAACGCCCGGACGGTGATGATGGGTGAGTGTTCTCAAACAACAGAGAAATTGGTTGAAGTGACCCGGGAAGCTCTGTACGATGGAATTTCCCGCGCGTTACCCGGAAACCGGGTTGCGGATATATCCGCAGCTGTGCAAAACCGGGTGGAAGCGCATGGGTACAGCGTGGTGCGCGAGTTTGTCGGGCACGGGGTGGGACGGCAGGTTCATGAGGAACCGCAGATTCCCAATTTCGTGAGCGGCGGCAACACGCCGGAGCTGCGGCCGGGCATGACGCTCGCCATCGAGCCGATGGTGAACGCGGGCGTGGCCAAGGTGAAGTTCCTGCCGGACGGATGGACGGTGGTGACGCGCGACGGGCAGCCCTCCGCGCACTGGGAACACACCATTGCGGTGACCGAAGGCGAGCCGGAGATTTTGACATGCCCGGGGCCGAGCCCATCCGCGTAAGCGGTCGGATTGTCGAGCCGCTCACCGAGCGGTTGGCGCGGGTGGAACTGGCCAATGGCCACCGGCTGATGGGCCACACCACGCGGGCCACCGATGGTCTGCTGGCCGGAGCCCAAACGGGCGAGGAAGTAGTGCTCGAAGTGAGCACGTTTGACCTTTCCAAGGGAAGGGTCGTGGAAAGAAAAGAGTTTAACAACGAGAACGAACAATGAAGGTACGCGCCTCAGTCAAACGGTTGTGCGAGCATTGCCGGGTCATCCGCCGCAAGGGCGTGGTCCGTGTCATCTGCAAAAACAAGAAACACAAGCAGCGCCAAGGATAATTTATGCCACGCATTCTCGGAATCGACGTCCCGAACAACAAGCGCATCGACGTGGGTCTGCGCTCCATTTATGGCATTGGCCCCGCCACCGCCATTAAGGTGCTGGAGAACGCCGGCATTGATGCCGACCGCCGCGGCCACAGCCTCAGCGAGGAAGAACTGGCCACCATCGCCAAGGCCATCAGCAGCACCGCCATGCGCGAGGAACAAATGCGCGGCGGCGACACGATTCTGGTGGAAGGTGATCTACGCCGGACCATCACGGAAGATCTCAAGCGCCTCAAAAGCATCCGCTCCTATCGCGGCCTGCGCCACGCCCGCGGCCTGCCCGTGCGCGGTCAACGCACCCAAACNAACGCCCGCACCCGCAAGGGGCCCAAGAAGACCGTTGGCGCGCAAAGCAAGAAGGACAAGTAGGTCGCTGAACCCCTGAATTTCCCACCATGAGCGAAGAAAAANCCGAAACCCCCAACGAGGCCAAAGAGGCGAAGGAAGCTGCCGAGCAGGCNNCCCCGGAGGCCAAGNCTGAAGAAAAGGCNCCCGCCAAGGAGGAAGNTAAGGCNGAGGAGAANGCNCCCAAGGCGGAAGCCAAGGCCGACGANAAANCTGAAGCCCAGCCCGCCGCTGAAGGTGAAGCCGCTGAGGANGAGAAATCCAGCAGNGCCCCCACCGCGGCCGACCTGTTGGCCGANGATGTGGGTGAGGTCAAGGTCATCAAGGCCAAGAAATCNAAGAACGTGACGCACGGCATCGTGCACATTCAGGCCACGTTCAATAACACGCTCGTGACGATCACCGACATGCAGGGCAACCCGATCAGCTGGTACAGTGCCGGCCGNGCNGGGTTCAAGGGNAGCCGCAAGAGCACCGCCTACGCNGCCACGCAAGTTGCCCAGCGCGCCGCGCGCGACGCACAGGCCCACGGCCTCAAGGAAGTGGAAGTGCGCATCAAGGGCCCCGGTTCCGGNCGCGAATCCGCCATTCGCGGATTGCAGGCGGTNGGGCTGGACATCACCACCATCAAGGACGTTACCCCCGTGCCGCACAATGGCTGCCGGCCCAAGAAGCGTCGCCGCGTTTAACCTNAAGATTTACTAGCANCATGGCACGATACACAGGNCCCCGTCTCCGAATCAGCCGCCGGTTTAATACGCCGGTGTTTGGNTCTTCCAAGTACCTTGAGCGCAANGCNTATCCTCCCGGCCAACANGGNCANANCCGNCGCCGCAAGGCCACNGACTACGCNCTGGCNCTCGCGGAGAAGCANAAGATGCGCTANTACTANGGGCTGATGGAGAANCAGTTCCGNGGNATTTACGAGAANGCCATCCGNCGNCGCGGCATTACCGGNGAGATNATGCTGCAGATNCTNGAGACGCGNNTNGACAGCGTGGTNTACAANCTCGGATTTGGCTACTCCCGCGCGCAGGCGCGCCAGATGGTGACGCACGGGCACGTGCTGGTGAATGGCAAGCGCGCGCGCACGCCGTCCATCGCCGTGCACGANGGCGANACCGTGGGCATNAAGGCCGTGGAAAAGAGCCGTCANCTNGCGGACAANAANATGGAATACTCCACCAGCCGGCTGATTCCGGATTGGCTGGAGCTGGACGCCTCCGCGTACACGGGCACGCTCAAGCGNCTGCCCACGCGCGATGACATTGAGCCGATCGCCAATGAACAGGCGATCGTGGAATTTTATTCCCGCTAATCCTTCGCCCGGGTGGGCGAACGATCTGCAATTATATGGACCGCGAATGCGGCGGGAATAATAGTTTGCGGTCAGGTTAAAATTGCAACTTAAGGAAAGAAAATGCCAATACGTTTAGGAGCGTTTGAAAAGCCGAGCCGGCTGAAGCGCAATGAGGAAACCGCGACGGGAACGTACGCGAAATTCGTCGCCGAACCCTTTGAGATTGGGTACGGCCACACCATCGGAAATTCCATGCGGCGCGTGCTGCTCTCCTCTCTGGAGGGCGCGGCCATCACCTCACTGAAGGTGGACGGGGCCCAGCACGAGTTTGCCACCATCGAAGGCGTGGTGGAGGACATGGCTGAGATCATTATGAATCTCAAGTCCGTGAAATTTAAACTGCACGAAACCCGCGAGCCGCAGGTTCTGTTGCTGTCCGTGAACAAGGGCGGTGCCGTGACAGCCGGCGACATTGAGCTGAACCACAACATTGAGCTCGTCAATCCGGACCAGCACATCTGCACGCTAGACAAAAAGAAAAAATTCCTGATGGAGCTGACCATCGAGCAGGGCCGCGGCTTCCGCACCAGTGATGACAACAAGCGCACTGATCAACCCATCGGCGTGATTGCCATCGATTCCATCTTTTCGCCCGTCACCCGCGTTCGTTACGATGTGAAGGATGCGCGCGTGGGGCAGCGGACCGACTACGACAGCCTCGAGCTGGAAATCTGGACCGACGGTCGCCTTGATCCGGACGATGCGCTGCATCAGGCCAGTCAGGTGCTGATGGATCAGTTGCAGGTGTTCGTGAATTACGACAAGGACCTCGTGGAGTTTGAGGAAATTGACGAGCGTAACGACGAGAAACAGTCCGAGCTGCGCAAGCTGTTGAGCATGAGCGTCAACGAGATTGAACTGAGCGTACGCGCCGCTAACTGCCTGAACAACGCCAACATCACCACCGTCGGCCAGCTGGCCACCAAGTCCGAGGCGGACATGCTCAAGTACCGCAACTTCGGCAAGAAATCACTCAACGAAATCAAGGACAAGCTCGTCGAGCTCGGCCTGGGCCTCGGCATGACCTTTGATGAGGACGTACTCGATCCCTCCGCGCTCACCAACCAGCCCAATAGTTCTGGCGGTTCCCCGAGCATCCTGTTCGACGACGACGAAGAAACCGCGCCGATCAACCCGGCCTCCGCGCTGTTCGACTAAACCCAGCGCGGAAACAAGAAGGAAGACGCAAGCACCATGCGCCATCGCATACGCAAAGCCAAACTGGGCCGTACCACTGAGCATCGCACCTCGTTGCTCGCCAACTTGGTGAGCAACCTCATCAAGCACCGCCGTATCCGCACCACCCTCGCCAAGGCCAAGGCCGCGCGCGTGGTGGCGGACAAAATGGTGACCCTCAGCAAAAAAGGGCTGGCCGCCGACGAGCCCAAGGACGGGCTCCATTACCGCCGGCTTATCGCCTCGCGCCTCCGCTGCCAACCCCGCCATCATTTCCCGAAGGTCAAGGGGCGCAGCGGCGCTGATCAGCGTAAATACTGGCGCGAAAACGAGGACGTGGTGCGCATCCTGATGGAAGACATCACCCCGGGATTTGAAGATCGCCAGGGCGGCTACACCCGCGTTATTAAACTGGGCCGTCGCCGTGGCGACGCCGCCGAAATGGCCTACCTCGAGTGGGTGGCCGACGGTGACAAACCCGAGCGCGAAAGCAAATCTTCCAAGAAAAAGTCCAAGCCCAAGGCCGAAGAGCCCAAAGCGGAAGAGGAGACTTCCGAAGCTACTGAGGCCGAGGATGTGACCGAAGAGGCCACTGCTGAAGCTAAAGAAGCGGCCACAGAGGAAGAGGAATCTTCCGAAGAAACTGAAGAATCTGACTCAGAAGAGCCAGCTGCTGAAGAAGAGCCAGCTGCTGAAGAAGAGCCCAAGGCTGAAGCGGTCGAGGAATCTGACACCGACGAGAAATCGGACAAATAACTCAACCAAATTTTGGGCACTCTATGCCCACATCCAACCCTCTCCCACACTGGCGAGAGGGTATTTTTTTGTGCAATCAGAAGGGAACAATTCTCAAACGTGCTGCCCCCTGGAATTCTGACGGCTTTTTTGTTGGGCGCAGCCCAGAAATAGCTATCATTTCGCCGGAGTAAACGCGCATGACCTTCATCGATTACCTTGTCCTCTTCATTTACTTTTCCGGTATGGCCGGCATCGGCTTTTGGCTGATGCGCAAACAGAAAAAGCAGGAAGACTTTTTCATGGGCGGCCGCCAATTCGGCAAGCTCTTCCAAACCTTTGCCGCCTTCGGCGCCGGCACCGGCCCGGCTGACCCGGTGAACACCGCCCGCGGCACCATCGCCAACGGCGTGAGCGGTATGTGGGGTGTGATGTACTGGCTTTTCGTCACGCCGATTTATTGGTTCAGCGCCGTGTGGTATCGCCGCATGCGCTGCCTCACGTTGGGTGATTGGTTTGTGGAGCGCTACGAATCCAAGGAACTCGGCGTGGCGTATGCTATCTTCGGCTGTTTTTATTACATGATCTACGGTGCGATGTTTTTCACCGCCATCGGCAAGGTCGCGGGACCGTTGATGGGGGACACGCTCTTTGGGGTGCCTTTGCAATATTCGTTGTTGCCCATCATCGCAGTGATCATCGTGCTATACGGCCTACTTGGCGGAATTGCGGCAGCCTATTGGACAGATCTTATTCAAGGGATTTGCATCATTTTGCTGTCGGTGTTGCTCATTCCTTTCGGGCTCAACGCCGTGTCCAAGGCGTATGGCGGCAGTGGCATGATGGACGGATTTCGCATCATGCACGAGCAGTTGCCGGAACATTTTTTTCAACTTGTCGGGTCCACTTCAGCTAGCGAATTCCCGTTGTATGCGATCGTTATTATTGTGCTGATCAACATCATCGGCATCGTGCTCACCCCGCATTTCATCGTTACGGGCGGGGGCACAGCCAAGAGTGAGTGGGATGCACGCGTGGGGCTGGTGACCGGCAACTTTATAAAGCGTTTTTGTACGGTCGGCTGGGTGCTCACTGCGCTCATAGTACTCACACTGTATTCCAATGACGCCACGCTAGTGGGTGATCCGGACACGGCCTGGGGTGTGGCTACCGAAAAACTCCTCGGGCCGTTGGGCATTGGCCTTGTCGGCCTCATGGTGGCCTGTCTGCTGGCCGCGCTGATGAGCAGTGTGGACTGCTACATGCTTGTCTGCTCCGCCTTGGTCGTGCGGAATGTGTATGTGCCGTTGGTGAATCCTGATGCGGGCGAGAAGGATTGCCTGAAATTTGCCCGGATCATGGGCGTGCTGGTGGTGGCCGGGTCGGTGCTCATGTCATGGACCATTTGGGATATGTTCAGCAACCTCCAGCTCACGTGGATTTTCCCGGTGCTCTTTGCGGCTGTGTTTTGGCTGGGTATGTACTGGCGACGTGCCACCGCCAAGGCAGCGTGGATTACGGTGGCATTTGGGTTGCTGTTCTTTTTCATCATCCCAATCCTGCTGCCCGTTTTGAATGGCGGCATGAAGAGCAGCGAAAAATGGACGGCCACCAGTTATTTTGTGGAGACCACATCGGACCGAAATGCGAGCCCGGCTGATGTTCGGATTCGCAACGTGAAAATTGAGCAATGGGAAAAGAAACACGGCGCGATCAGCGAAGAATCACACGAGGCGTTACGGGCTGCTCGGCTTGAGGTGTTGGGTGGAAAGCCCGATCCGTTGGTTAAGGGCGAAGCGTTTACCGCTACCAAACGCAGTGGAGGAGTGGCATTATTTTGGACGGGTAAAGTGCAGCCGGCGATCAATAGTCAGATCGCGTCGCTAGAGCTGCAGATTCAGTCGGCGCCAAAGGAGCAGGTGAATGGCTTGAAAACGGAGTTGGCAGGTCTGCTGATAAAGAGTGGCGAGCTGAAAGAGAATGTTGAGGTGCCGGGATTGTCCGGGGGCAACGTGGTGGCCAAGCAGTACAAAAAGGATGTCCCACTGGTTGCCGGCGGGAGGTTCCGACTGGACATGGTGTTGTACGACAAGTTCGGCGTTGAGTTGGCGACCAAAAACCGTGCGGCGATCAAGACGCTGGATTTGCCGTTTGCGATCATCGCACCGTTCCTCGTGATGATCGTGGCGAGTCTGTTGACACAGCCGAACAACCGCGAGGCCTTGGACCGGTTTTATGTGAAGATGAAAACCCCGGTGAAACCGGATCCCGAGGAGGACGCCGCGGAAATGGAGAAGAGCTATGCCAACCCGGATCGCTTCGACGATACACGGCTATTGCCCAAATCTCAGTTGGAATTCACCAAGCTCTCGCGACAGGACTGGATCGGTTTCACGGTGTGTTTCGCCATCTGTTTTGCGATCATCGGACTGGTGCTGTTAATGGCCCGCATCGGCGCATAAAAAAACGGGACGGTTTGAACCGTCCCGTTGGGTGATTGGTTGCGGGGCTTATTCCTCTTCCTTTTCCTTTTGGGCGGCATCGATGACTTTCTTTTGGAGGTCACCGGGCATTTCCTCGTAGTGGCTGAATTCCTCTGTGTGGATGCCGCGGCCCTCAGTGAGTGACCTCAGGGTGGTGGAGTAGCGGTATAATTCCTTTTGTGGAATGTGCGCTTTCACCACCTGAAAGCCACCGGCCGCGTCCATGCCTTGCATTCGGCCGCGACGGCTGTTGAGGTCGCCGGTAACGGCACCGGTGAAGTCATCGGGGATTTTCACTTCCACATTGTAAATGGGCTCGAGCAGGCACGGCTTGGCGCCTTGCACGGCTTCGCGGAAGGCTCCGCGGCCGGCAATCTGGAAGGCAACGTCCTTTGAGTCGACCGGATGCATTTTGCCGTCGTAAAAATCCACCTTCAAATCCACCACGCGGTAGCCGGCCACCACACCCTCAGTCGATATGGCCTTCACGCCTTTCTCCACGGACGGCACGAACACGCGATCCACATTCATGCCCACGAGGCTATCGGTAAATTCCAGGCCGCTATCGCGTTCCTTGGGCTCCACACGCATCCACACTTCGGCGAACTGGCCGGCGCCGCCGGATTGTTTCTTGTGACGGTACTTCGCCTCGCCTCGGCCCTTGATGGTTTCGCGGTAGGGCACCTTGGGCTCGTACAGCTCCACTTCCACGTTGTACCGCTCCTTGAGCTTGCCGCAAACCACGCGGAGATGAAGCTCGCCCATGCCGCTGATCACCGTCTGGTGCAGCTCGCCATCCACGCGGTACACAAAAGTGGGATCTTCCTCGTGCAGGGCGGAGAGGCCCTGGGCGATCTTGTCCTCGTCACCCTTTGCCTTGCTGGTGAGCGCCTCGTGAATGTTTGGCTTCGGAAAATCAATCGGCGGCAACACCACGCCCGCCTTGGCGCTGCACAAGGTGTCGCAGGTGTGAGTTTGCTTGAGCTTCACCAAGGCGCCGAGGTCTCCGGCGTGCAGTTTCTCCGCCGACTCACTTTCCTTGCCGTTGAGCACAAAAATCTGTCCGATGCGTTCGCTGCTCTTTTGCGTGGTGTTCTTTAGGTCGTTCCCGGCCGCCATCGTGCCGGAGTAAATCTTGAAGAACGACAGGTTGCCCACGTGGCGGTCGGAGATGGTCTTGAAAATCAGCAGCACCGGCTCGGGGCCGTCGATGGACACCTCGGTCTCGCTGTCGTCCTTGTCGTTGATGGCGGGCACGGGGCCGCGGGCGGTGGGGGCGATGCCGTATTTCGCAGTGAAATCCATCAGGCGGCTTACTCCCACGTTGGTTGTGGCGCTGGTGGCAAAGGCGGGGATCAGCTCGCCGCTCAACAACGCCGCCTCGAGGCCGGCCTTGAGGTCCTCCTCCGAAAGCGTACCTTCCTCAAAAAACTTTTCCATCAACGCATCATCCGCGCTGGCCACCGCCTCGATGAGTGCAGCATGCAGTTCCTCGGCCTGATCCGCGAGGTCGCCATCCGCGGCCGCGGCAGTGCATTTGCCCATGCCATCGGTTTCGTACGTCACCACTTCCTTGGTGAGCACATCAAGCACTTGATTAAAGCCCGGGCCGGCATTCACCGGCACGGTGAGGGGCGTTACCCCGCTGCCGAGCAGTTCGCGCGTGCCGGCTACCGCGCTATCAAAATTCACGTGCTCCTTGTCCACCCCATTGAGCACAACAAACTTGGCCAGGCCATTCTGGTCCGCCCACTCGGCCACCTGGGTGGTGCCCACCTCCACGCCCTCGGCCACGTTGATCACCAGCGCGGCACAATCCGCCACGCGCAGGGCGGCCTTGGCCTCGGCGAGAAAGTCGAGGTAACCGGGGGTGTCGATGATGTTCAGCTTTTTGCCGGTCCAATCCGTGTGCATCAGCGAGGCGCCGATGGAAACCTGCCGTTCATGCTCGGCGGCTTGAAAGTCCGAAACGGTGGAACCGTTCTCGATGCTGCCCAGACGATTGATGACGCCGCCGGCGGCGAGGATGGCCTCAGCCAGCATGGTTTTGCCCGCGCCGGCGTGGCCGACGAGTGCCAAGTTGCGGATGTCCGCAGAGGGGTATTCCTTCATGTCAATTGGGTGAGCGCGGATTGTCCGTTTCCGCGCCGCCCAAGGCAAGCCCCTTGTGCGAAATTGTCGGGAAAATGAACGCTATTTTTGGAGCTTCTCGTCAATGGCATCCAGCCGCTGGTTCAGCCGCAGCCACAGGCGGCCGAGGAACACCAGCACGATGAACCCGGCAAAGATGCCGATGCCCAGCCACTGCAGCTTGCTCCAGATGGACCACATCGCGCCGATCAATGAGGCCACCAGCGCCACGCCCATCGCGAGGTTCAGCGCCACGCGCTTGCCGCCCTTGGGCAACGCATCGCCCAGCAGGCTCTTGCTGTTCATCATGCAGAAAAAGGTGAAATACGCCACCGGCAACAGCACCATGCCAAACACACTCGTCGGCACCGCTAGCCAGAACCGCGCCTCGCTATCGCCCCACAGCCACAGGAAGCCCAGCGCGCCGGTCACGCCCGGTAGCAGCGATCCTATTTTGTGAGCCGTGCCACCCATTTCAGCACCGATGGCCTCCGTGATGCAGAAGCCATTGATCAACATCAGGATGATGATTGTTGAGATAGCCATGCCAACGACGCCGATGCCAAAGATGGTTTGGGTAGCTTTGGCATTGCCGGTGAGTTGTTCAAGAGAACCGGCGAGTTGAAAGGCATCGCGTTTCACCAACATGGCAGCCAGCTCACGCTCGGCGCGGGGTACTTTTGCGTTTACTGCAGCAAACCACGGGCCAAGGGTTCCGAGCGTGGCATTGGCATCAATGGCAGCCTTCCACTTTTTGGCTTGCTCAGCCTTCGTTCCATTCGTGTCTTTTACAGATTTTACATAATCCTCAAACTTGGTTTGATTCGCGTCTGCTTCTTTCAACATCTCTTCACCCAGGTGAACGGCTGCGCGCTTCTTGAGGTTCCCCTGATATCCGCCCTTGAGTTTGAGTGATTTTTCCGTGGCATTGTTGTCCACCAAGGCGGCGTTAAATTCGCCGTGAAATTGCGTGGCCGAGGCAATCACCACACAAGTGGTGGCAAGGAAGAATGGAATGAACAGCCCGATTCCGAGATCAAACCGCGCCAGCCCGCGGTGTTCGCGTCCCCAACCTTTGCGCAAAAGCGAGTAGGGCAGGAGGAATGTCATGTTAATGCCCACCGCCGTAGCGGCAGCAGCGACCATGCGGTCGCGCTGGGAATGAAGAATTGTCTCATTCCAGTACGCCTTGGCTCCTTTGTCCTGCAATTCGCCAAGGCTCGCTTGGAATTTAGCTGCCGGCTCGGACAATAGGCTGAAATCCGGGATAAACCCGCCCGCGATAGATCCCCACTCCAAGCTGCCTGCCATCATCAAAACTACGCCGAAAAAGCTGAGCACAATGATGCCCACCATTACCTTCAGGATCATTTCAAACAATTTAACCCCTTTGGAATCGTACATCCAAACCACCGCCGCTGAGATTGCGAGGAGCAGTATTGTCAAGAAGCCATCACTCGCACCGAAACCAAGGTTTTGCTTGAGTGCCGCTACTCCCAGTGAAAATTGTGGCATGGCCCACACAAGGTTGGCCATGAGTGCGGCGAGCAGCCAGCCCCAGCCGAGCACGGGGTTGATGTGCTTGTTGATCGCGTGAAAGGGCCGCTCACCCGTGGATAAGGCCACATAGCCGATCACCGACAGCATCAGAATGCCCAGCACCATCATCAGTGGTTGCAGCCACAAAAGTTGGTAGCCGCCAATCACGCCGAGGTACAGGCTGCCAGCCAGTGAGCCGCCGCCGAGGGTGATGGCGCCCTGCAGCCAGCCCGGGCCGGAGAGCTTGGTGTACGTCTTGAGTTTTGCCGCGGTGCCTTGGGCCTCGGCTTCCTGCAGCAGTTTCTTTTCAGTGGCCAGATTATCCTCGCTCATCA
>PBFV01000017.1 GCA_002718935.1 Verrucomicrobiales bacterium | reverse complement strand
TTAAACGCATCCATTCAACACGCCCTCAACGCTCGTCGCCTCTTGGCGGTGCCCGAATTGGCGGCTGACGTGGATTTCTGCCTTCAGCGGGACACTACCGGTCAAGTTGTCCGCCTTGACCCCCAGGGTTGGGTTGCTTGATTGATAGTGAGCCGGCCTCGGACTGGCCAAGACGACGTGGTTAATGGCGTCGCGGCCGCTTTTAACCGATGCATTGAGTCCGTCGAAGCCGGCCGTGTCCAGCAAGACACAATAGCGTCGCGGTGAGTAGTAGTGAGCTTTGTACCCAACGTAACGACCCGAAAGGGAGTAGCCCGCTGGAGTAAAACAATCGGTGACGAGTTGGCCTGTAGCTTTCAGACTTTTTCTCAGCCAGCGCAGATGATTGAGTGTGGCCGGTTTGGGGAACCAACTTGAGAGGCCGACGAAGAGTGCTAAATCAAAAGGCCCTTCAGCCGCGCAACTATTGCGGAAGTTCGCCTCGCTGAGGTCGCCTTGGCGGAATTCGAAATTAATCCCCAGCTTGGCGGCGCGAGTGCTTAGCTCAGGTGCCAGTACGCCATGCGGATCGAGATCGGCGGCAATGAGTTTCACCTTTTTCATGAGCGCAGGTGCTCGGTGGGCAATATTTTCCAGCGGGCGGAAAATATCGTAGGCAAAGCCACTCGGGGCGGTGAATATGTTGAGCTGATCCTGTGAACGCAATCGCGTTTCTAATTCCGGTTCGATGTTCTTGGTGAGTAATTGTAGCCGGTCGTACACTGCGCGGTGGAGTGGATATCCCTGAAAAATAGCAGCGCCCAAACCGACATCCTTCGGATTATGATCGTAGATCTCTTTCATAACGCCGCCGGAATAGCCCTCTTTTAGAAAGCGTTGGCCGGGTTTAGAGATGGGAAAGAAGGGTTCACGCCAAGCACCACTGAAGAAGCGCAGTACGAAGTATCTAAACAGGTAGCGTGGATTGAAAACCTTCTTCCAGATGCCGCCGCCAGCCAATTCAGTTGCGGTAGTGCCGAGCGGTTTAGAGTCTCGTCTTTGTGCTTTCTGCTTAAGAATATGCGGTTGTAGGGCGCTTAGAGCGTCCTGCAGGGCTTCGCCGGGGCTTTTGCCGTTTACATCGATGGTAATTACCGACTGCTCGCCCTTGACGCGTCGCATGGTCTCGAGCGCAATCTGATATCGGCCGTGTGTCTGTGCGAGGTCATCAGCATTTTCGTGGCGATCGATTTTCAGACCGCGATCGTGGATGCGTTCGAGCGCAACCTTGGGATCAAGTTTAAGCAGGATCACTACATCGGGCATCCAGACACTGTGCAAACCCAGCGCGCGTGTGGCTCGATGTAACCACCGGCCGGGTCGCAAATTTGGCATACGTTCGGCGGTTTCCTTTGGTAGCGGTTGACCATCCAACACATAGTTAAGTACCGCAGCCAAATCCTCGGGTGTGGGAGCGAAGGATTTCTCTCCTTCGCTGGCAGGATACAGATAATTGGCAGCGCGGCCCATAGTTGAGAGAAGCGTATTGCCATCACTTACCACGCAGTCGAGTGACCACTTTTTAGCCATACTGCGGGCAGCGGCGTCCTGCGCCATCATTTGCGGCACTTTCAGGAATGGGTAAATCCGACGACTATTGGTGAAGCGCTTAGCCCAGCGCTTGAGCCTTTTGGATATGCGCGCGGTAAAAGGGATGCCCTCGGGGGTAAAGTCGTTGGTTAGGTGATCTTCTTCAGGGCAATTGACTAAGTAGGTTTCGCCCGCGCCACCGGCTTGGAGGTCATACTGCGCAGCCATCAACATTGGTAAGGAGGCAGCAAAGGTTGATTTTCCGCTGCCATCGATCCCAATGACGCTTACGTGCAAGGTTTTGTCTTCGTATTTTTTCATATCATTCATATTTTTTAGCCTCATGGTTTTACTCGGTTGGGTTGGTAATTTTTACCGGGAATAAACGGTAGTGCCCCCGCCATTCGTAGGGTCAGTTGGGCGGCCTCCAGTGGATCTTCATCAATAAAAAAAGGCATGCGCTCACCGTTAACCACCCGCAGGGTCACCGGAGTATCTTCGGTGATCCGGAAAATCTTTGCCTCCTTTGCCAACGCTTTTGCACGCGGCACAAGGCTAAGCGCCTGCAGTCGGCTGTGGTAGGGAATGAGATGGAGCGATAAGGCAGGGTCCTCCACCGCCAGACCCGGCTGAAACGGCAGCGCGCCTAGTGGGAAATTCATCAGGGCTCCGGCAAGCACGCGAAAAGATTCTGTGTGTGCATTTTGTTGCACTTCAATTTCTGGAAGCGTTTCTGGATTCAATGCTGCGCGAGCACATAAACCGGCCAGACACAGCCCGTACTCCACATTCGTCAATCGCTCAATTCCCGCGCTTTTGGCCGTTAAGTGGTGCAGCCGCGGATAGTTGGCGTGATATTCCTCTAACGCTTTTGGCACCTGACCAAACAAGCCAAAGCCCCCTAGGGTGGCCCCGTGCACTGTGCCGGCTGGTTTGTTGCCATCGATCAAATCACAGCCAATTACGCAACACTCAGCTATTGTCTCGTTTAGAAGTTGTGTGGCGAGTTCCTCCACACCTTCTACTGGATCCTTGGCAATGCCCAATTGGCGTGCGATGACATTGCCTGAACCCATTCGCAAAGCACCAAGGCGTAAGTTTTGGCTGGGTTTATCGATGCCCACACCTTCGATTACGGCTCGTAATGTGCCGCCTCCGCCACCGGCGATGATGACCGCATCTTCGGGATGTCGGCGGGTATATGCCCACGCTGAATTCCGTATGGCCTCATGCCCCTCGGTCCGGTGCAGCTTTACGTGATGCTCATTACCCAGACGCTTGCGCAGAATCTCGGCAATGTTCTGGCCCAATTTGGGTGTGTTACCCGTGCCGGCAGCGGCGTTTATTGCGAGAAGAATGTTCATACTCTTTTGCTGAACCCACTCTATCGCCAAACAGCATTGGGCCGTTAATCGATAAAAAAAGAGCCAGTATTGACTGGCTCAATGGAATAAAATAGGCTGGAAATCCTGTTTTAAGGGGACAATTGTTCCCAAATCATCCGGAATGTGGGGGAGTATTTTTTTGGCTCGGCTAGGAGGGCAGTCTTGATGTCGGTGGGAGTCATCCAGCGGCCGCCATCGATTTCCTCAGGATTTAATTCAAAAGGCCCTTCAGATTCGGTCATAAATACCGTCACAAATTCCATGCCGTTTTCTGGGCAGGCTTCTAGTTTGTAGAGCTCCTCTAAAGGCGACTCGACGAGCAGACCGATCTCCTCCATCAACTCGCGCTCGGCAGCAACGGCATAGCTTTCGCCAGCATCCACATGACCGCTGCAGGCGTTGTCCCACACGCCGGGATGATTATCTTTTGACTGGGAGCGCAATTGAAGAAATGCCGCGCCAGCACTATTAAACACCAACACATGAGCGGCCCGGTGGCGCAATCCCTGCGCATGAACCACGCTACGCGGTTGTTGGTCGATCACCTCGTCATGCTCATTGACAACGTCAAAGATGTCTTCACTCATCATGCAATTTCAGTGTCAGAGCAACGAACTGTTCGAGTGTTACTTTTTCGGCACGGATTTTTGAGTCCAACCCAACGGCGCTCATGGCGGCATCCAGTTTTTCGTCCGGCCAACCGCCCTTCAAATTTTTGCGCATCATCTTGCGGCGTTGGCTGAAGGCGCGTTTGACGACAGTAGTGAAGGGCTTATGCAGCGCATCGGGATAGAGCGGCTCGGGCCGACGATCCAGAGTGATGCAGGCAGAATCCACGCGCGGTTCAGGAAAGAAACAGTGCGGCGAAATCTTGAACATTTCCTTCACCTCATAACGACAGCCGACAAGCAGGGTGAGTTTACTGTATTCGCGCGTGGCGTGTTGGGCGGCAAGTCGTTGGCCGACCTCCCATTGCACGGTGACGACCAGCCGTTCCGGCCCGCGCGGCATGGCAGCGAGATCCACCAGCAACGGCGAGGCAACATTGTACGGCAGATTGGACACCAGCTTCCACCCGCTCCAATTAACATCCTTGTTCCGAAAATACTTGAGCGCGTCCGCATGGATGAGCCGCAGCTTTGTGTCATCGGTAAATTTTTCGCGTAGATGAGCGTGGAGCCGTTTGTCTTTCTCGATGGCAGTGAGTTCGTTGACTGCTGCCAACAGATGCTCAGTGAGGCTGCCGAGGCCGGGGCCAATCTCCAGCGCTTGATCGGCCGGTTGCAGGTCGGCTGCCTTGGCAATGCGACGCAGTATGTTTTGGTCGTGTAACAGGTTTTGCCCGAGCGCCTTAGAGAGGCGCACGGATTCCTCATCGAGCGTGCTGCGCATTTCGCTGGGGTTCATGCCATCACTTTCTGCAGTGCCACCAGCGCGCGCTCGAGTTGTTTTTCCGTAATCGTCAAGGGCGGTGAAAAGGTGATTACGTTGCCGTGCTCGCCCGAGGGCAGCAGAATGTAGCCGCGCTGCAGCATTTCCTTCACGGCGGACATGACGCGCGGTCCTTCGCCTTCATCAAACGCCAGGCCGGCCATCAAACCGCGGCCGATATAACGCGCACCGGGGATGCTGATGCGGTTGCACATGGTTTTGAATTTCTTCCCTAGCCGCCGCGCGTGGGTGATGAGTTTCTTTTCCTTCAACTCCTTGAGTTGCGCCAACGCCATCGCGCAGCCGACGGGGTGGCCGAGGTAGGTGCTGGTGTGGATGGCTTCGCCTTCGCTGGCGGGCCACGCGCGGTCCATCACCGTGGCGCGGCCTACGCAGGCGCTGAGCGGGAAGCCGTTGGTGAGCGCTTTGCCTAGGCAAATGAGGTCCGGATAGAACAACCCGCCATCAGTGGCGAACCATTCGCCGGTGCGGCCGAAGCCGGTGTAGATTTCATCAAAGATCAGCAGCGCATGATGTTCCTCACACAGGGCGCTGAGGTGCTCCATGAGTTTCAATGGCACTTCCCTGATGCCCGCGCGGCCCTGGATGGGTTCCACCAGCACGGCGCCGATGGCTTGTTTCTTAAAGAGTTTTTGGACGTGTGCCACGGTAGTGTCGATGGCGTGTTCATCCACAGGGAAGGGGGCAAAGTGGCCGAACTTGCCGAGTTGTTTTTTAAACGGACCGTGAAACAGCTGGCGATGCGTGGTGCTGAGGGCGCCGTAACCGAGGCCGTGATAAGCGCCTTCAAGGGCGATCACGCCGGGTTTGCCGGTGGCGAGGTGGGCGGTCTTCAACGCAGCCTCGACGGCCTCAAAGCCGGAGTTGCAAAAAATGGTTTTGCCGCGGCGCGGCGGTATTTCGTGCGGCAGGCAGCGGTTCTGCACATGGCGAAATTCCGTGCGCGCCCAACGCTCGAAGGTGAGCTTGGAAAGTTCGCGCGCGAGCTGACCCTTGAGAGGGTGCGGATGCACATCGCCCATCGCGTGCGGCAGCTTGGCGAGTTGCGCCTGCCCGGCCTTGGTGACGCGCGGGTTGGCATGGCCGGTGGCGGCCACGGCAAAGGCGCCGGTGAGGTCGAGATACTTTTTGCCGTCCGTATCCCAAACGTGTACACCCTTTGCGTGCTCCCAGACAATCGGCCACGAGCCGTCATCCGCAAGGTGCGTGACGTTGCGGCTTTCGTATTGCTGCAGCAGCTTGAGGTGCGGATTCATCAAACGCCTTTTTGGTCCACGGGCCAAATATGTTTGTGTTGCTGAAGCTGAAAGCGTACGGGCAGGCGGTCGGCGGTGATGGCTTCGGCCAGTTCGCGGCGGGAAAGGGGCGTGTGATCGGCGGGCACGTGCTTGAGCACGTCGCTGGCCTGATCGCCCGCGAGCGGGTTCACCCATGAAAAGAGCACCTCGCATTTACCGAAGAGTTGATGGAGTTGATCCTTGGCCCAGGCATAATCTTCGCGCGTGCCGATCACACATTTCACCTCGTCGGTGGCGCGGAGGTTGGCGATGTTTTCGGCGAGATTTTTTTCGCACTCACCGCTGCTGGGGCATTTGAAGTCCACGATGCGATGCACGCGGGGATCCACCACGCTGATGTCATGAGCGCCGCTGGTTTCCAACAGCACAGTGAAGCCCCGATCGCACAGGGCGGTGAGCAGGGCGGGGGTTTCCTTTTGCAGCAACGGCTCGCCACCGGTCAATTCCACCAGCGGCGGCTCGGGATAACCCTCCGCGAGCCTATCGACTTGCTCAAGAATTGACTCCATCGAAATCGTATCACCGCCGATGAAGGCGTAGGCGGTGTCGCAATACGAGCAGCGCAAGTCACAGCCGGTGAGCCGGATGAACACGCATGGCAACCCTGCAAAGGTGCTTTCCCCCTGCAGGCTGAGGTAAATTTCATGGACGCGCAGCGTGCCGCTCACGCGGTGTTTATAGGGTGCAGGCGTGTCATGNCCAAGAATTCCGTTGGCGACAGGAGGCGGGGCCATTATGTTNCGCGNGTGAAATTACCGGTGAAAACCGATTACGCNGCNCGCGCGGTGCTGGANCTGGCCAAGCAACCGGNCGGNGCNCCNGCGCGCAAGGTGGACGACCTCGCCGNTGAAGTGGGCACCTCGNCCAATTATCTNGTGCAGATCCTGATCGACCTCAAGGCGGCNGGTTTGGTGAGCAGCACGCGAGGAAAACAGGGTGGGTATCAGCTGGCCAAGGCNCCGGAGGAAATCACACTNGGNGATGTGTGGCGNGCAGTGGATGGGGAGGTTCTGGATTCGCCGGCNNTGGATGANGAANGNTGCGCNCCNGTNNTGCGTTCGGCGTGGGGGCAGTTAAAGACCTCGCTNAATGAGGCCGCCGACANCATCANCTTTGCCAAGCTTGNCGAGGCTAGNGGCCGNGACAAGGAGATGTATTACATTTAGGCTATTTGCCGTCGGAGCCNGATTTGAGGCGCCGGTCGTTCGTGTTCTTTGGGCANTAGGTCGTATGTCCTAACAATTCTGAGTGTTTTACNGGTTCCCCNCAATAGGGNCAGTTGGTGCCATCCTTTTGTGCTTTGATCATGAACCAAANGCCGCCGCCAATGATGGCCAGAGCCAATACGCCGGCAATCGCCATTTTCGTGTTTTTATCCATNCCGTACCTCCNTTGAAANCNTAACACTGCACGGCGTTTTTTTCAAACCAAACCGCNTTGCGAAAACAGGCTGAGGCTATTCTTTTTCCGGCTCAGTGTCGGGATCTTCTTTGGGCGCAGGTAAATCCACGGAGACGGGCGGGGCGAGGACAAGGTGTCCCTTGATGGTGGGCCCATCGATCGTGGGGATTTGGCAGGCTTCACCGGAGCAAACGTACACCAGCGGCGAGCCGTCCTCAGCGGGCGTTTGCTTTTTGGCGAACGGCTCCACCGGGCCGTGGTTGCCGAGGATCACGCGGTTGGGCTGATACTGGTTGTGCGCGGCGCGCAGGGCTTTTTGAAATGCGGGGTCGCCTGGCTTGCCGGCCACCACCACGCGGTANGGTTCGTGCAGGTAAAAGTCCANNGCCTGCAGCATGTACGGCATGCTNCTGCCGCGGGTTTTGGGATCGCCGGCGAAGAGCATCAGTGTGGTGCGGGCCACTTCACGATATTTTTTCTGTTCGGTCATCTTGAACAGTTTGAGCAAGGCCAGCGCGGCAACACTGTTGGCCGAGGGCAGGGCGCCGTCGTGGGATTCCTTCATACGCAGGATCAGCTCCGAGTCACCGGCGTTTTGCCAGAAGCCGCCGTTTTCCTTGTCGCCAAACAATTCGATCATCTGGTCGGCCACCACCAANGCCTGCTCNAGGTATTTCGCCTTCAACGTGGCCTCGTACAGGTGTAGCGTGCCATCGAGTTGATAGGCGTAGGCGTCCAGCAGTTGCACGCTGTCGCGTTCGCCATCGCGCCAGCGGTGGTACATGCGCTTGGCCTTGGCGTNCCACAGTTCCTTTTGGATGAACTCGTAATTTGCCTCAGCCGCCTTCAGCCAGNCATNCTCGCCGAGCACAGCGTAGGCACGCGCCATGGCGCCGAGCATCAGGCCGTTCCAGCTGGAGAGNATTTTGTCATCNAAATGCGGCCGCACCCGNTTGTTGCGCACGGCATCCATTTTTGCGCGGGCAGATTTGAGTGACGCCTTCTCGGCATCGCTGAGGTCCGGATCCACGATGCTCAATACGTTGAGCTGCTTGATTGGCATCGGGTGGCTGTGGTCCTCGAAATTGCCTTTNTCGGTGATGCCGTAATGGCGAATCACCACCTCGGACTCGTCGTCCTCCAAAATTTCCTCCAGGTCCTTCTTGGTCCAGCAATAGAATTTGCCTTCGTGACCTTCGCTGTCGGCATCCTCGGCGGAATACCAGCCGCCGTCNTTATGGGTCATATCCCGCAGGAGATAACGAATGATGTCACGCACCGTGTCGGCGTGGCGTTGCTTGCCGGTGANGAGGTAGGCGTCGAGGTACAGGTGAATGAGCTGCGCGTTGTCGTACAGCATCTTTTCGAAGTGCGGNACGAGCCATTCGCGGTCCACGGAGTAACGGGCAAAGCCNCCGCCGAGTTGATCGTAAATGCCGCCGTCAGCCATCTCGGCGCAGGTTTGATCCACCATGCCAATCCCATCCTTGTCCTTCTTGCGGGCGGCCTGCCAGAGCACGAGTGACGGCTCGGAGGGGCGGGGGAATTTCGGTTCAGGCCCAAACCCGCCGTGCAAAGGATCGTAGGTGCCCTTGATGGTTTCCACGGTGGCGGCAATCAATCCCAGCTGCAGCTTGCCGTCGGCGGCCGGTTTCTTGGCGGTGACGTTGCCCAGCTGTTCGCGAATTTGCGCGGCGTTTTCGACAATCTCCTTGCGGCGTTCCTCATTGGTCCAGAGCTCGTTGATGCGCGAGCATAGATCCATGAAATCCTTCTTTTTAAAATAGGTGGCGCCGAAAAAGGGATCCTTGCTGGGGGTGAGGAATACGCTCAACGGCCAGCCGCCCCGGCCGGTGGTGGCCTGCACNAAGGTCATGTAAATGTTGTCNATGTCCGGCCGNTCNTCGCGGTCGAGNTTCACGTTGATGAAATGTTTATTGAGNAGCTTGCCGACTTCCTCGTCCTCAAAACTCTCTCGCTCCATCACGTGGCACCAGTGGCAGGTGCTGTAGCCAATGGAAAGGAAGATNGGTTTGTTTTCCTTCTTCGCCTTGTCAAACGCCTCCTTGCCCCACGGATACCAGTCCACGGGGTTATGCTTGTGCTGTTGGAGGTAAGGGGATTTCTCCTTGGCGAGGCGGTTGGTAAACTTGTGTTTGCCGGTAGCGTTGTGGTCCACTTTAGGGCTGGCTTCCTTGACGGGTTTTTGGGGTTGCTTGGGTTGGGCTTCGGCCTTGGCTTGTTGCTGGCCTTCAGGTTTGGCGGAGGAGTTTTGNTCAGCCGGCGCATCGCCTTCATCTCCGCCCCCGCAACCGAGCGCCGAGAGCAGACAAATCACCCCAAGTTTGGGAACGGTGTGCATCGGGGGAATATACGCCAAAACCACCCCAGTGCAAGCCGCGAGAAACCGAATGCGCTTGCCATTTTACCCCGCCAACAGCGAACGTCTGCCCGTGGCCAACACCGCGCTCATTACCGGCATNACAGGCCAGGACGGCTCGTACCTCACCGAACTGTTACTGGACAAAGGCTATGCTGTGCACGGCCTCGTGCGGCGGAGCAGCACAGAGAACACCCAGCGCATCGCGCACCTGCTGGATCATGAGCGGCTCACACTGCATTACGGNGACCTAACCGATGGCGGNGGGCTGACGCGGTTGGTCGGNGATCTGAAGCCGGAAGAGGTTTACAACCTCGCCGCCCAAAGCCATGTGAAGGTGAGCTTTGACATCCCGGATTATACCACNGACGTNACTGCCGTGGGCGCGGTGCGCATGCTNGAGGCCATTCGNACCGCCGGCGTGCAGGCGCGCTATTATCAGGCCTCTTCCAGTGAGATGTTTGGCAAGGTGCGCGAGACGCCGCAGACGGAGGCCNCCCCGTTTCACCCGCGCAGTCCGTACGGTTGCGCCAAGGTNTTTGCGCACTGGATCACGGTCAACTTCCGCGAATCCTACGGTCTGCACGCGAGCAGCGGCATTCTGTTTAACCACGAATCCCCCCGGCGCGGAGAGACGTTTGTAACCCGCAAAATTTCCCTAGCCGTGGCCCGCATCAAGGCCGGGCTGCAGGACAAGCTGTGCCTCGGCAACCTCGAGGCCCAGCGGGACTGGGGATACGCCAAGGAATACGTGNAGGCCATGTGGCGCATGCTGCAGCAGGATGTGCCGGATGATTACGTGGTCGCCACCGGCCAGCGCCACAGTGTCCGCGATTTTTGCGCGGCGGCCTTTGCGCATGTGGATTTGGATTGGCAGGATTACGTGGAGATCGATCCGTTGCATCATCGTCCGGCCGAGGTGGACCTGCTGCAGGGCGACGCCACCAAGGCACGCGAGCAGCTCGGCTGGCAGCCGGACACCACGTTTGAGGGATTGGTGAAACTGATGGTGGATGCTGATCTGGAGCAGGTGAGCTGATGCCGAGCGCGTTGATCACCGGTGTCACCGGCCAGGACGGNTGGTANCTNCGCGAANNGCTNGAGCGNNANGGCTATGAGNTNTTTGGTTGGCGCNGNGATGAATGCGATGTGACTGATCCCGAGCAGGTNCGCGTNGCNGTGCAACANGCGCANCCGGATGAAATCTANCANCTCGCNGCGCAATCCCACGTGGGCGAAAGCGAATNCGCCGCCGCTGAAACCATGGCTGTTAACGTGCAGGGCACGGAAAACCTCTTGNACTCNGCGGCTACTGAAGTGCCGCAAACGCGATTCTTTTTTGCCTCTTCATGCCAGGTGTTTGGTGACGCCAAGGAAAGCCCGCAACGGGAAACATCGCCGTTCAATCCCGTGAACCCTTACGGCGTTTCCAAAATGGAAGCCACCCACAAGGTGCGCGCGGCGCGCGAGGCGGGGCTCTTTGCGGTAAGCGGTTTTTTGTACAATCATGAATCGCCCCGGCGCCGGGAACAGTTTGTTTCCCAAAAAATCTGCCGCGGCGCGGCGGCCATCGCGGCCGGACAAGCGACCGAGTTGCGGCTGGGNGATACCTCCATGGCGCGGGACTTCAGCGATTCCCGTGATGTGGTGCGGGGGATGTGGCTGTCGCTGCAGGCGGCTGAGCCGGGCGACTACATTTTCGCCTCCGGCGAAACGCACACGATTCAGGAAATTGTGGAGATCGCCTTTGCAACCCTAAACCTCGATTGGCGAGAGCACGTGAAGCGTGATGAAACGTTGAACCGCAAGGTCGAGCCCAGCCGATTAATCGGCGATGCCTCCAAGGCGCGGGCCGTGCTCGATTGGGAGCCGGAAAATAATTTCCGGGGATTGATTGAGGAGATGACTCGGGTGGCTCTGGCTCAGGCAACGCGCTCGCAATAGTCCGCATAGGCCTGTTCCAGGCCATCGGCAAAACTCATCTTCGGNGCCCAACCCATCGCCTGTANGCGTGAGTNATCGAGCAGTTTGCGCGGCATGCCGTCNGGTTTTTCNGTGTCCCATTCCACGGCCCCGCTNTAGNTGGTGAGGGCAGCGATTTGTTCGTTGAGTTCCCTAATGGACAACTCNGTGCCGCCGGCGATGTTGATGGGNTCCGCCTTGCTGTAATGATCCAGCAGAAACATNCAACCGGCNGCGGCATCATNNACATTCAAAAACTCCCGCTGCGGTGCGCCGCTGCCCCAGTTGGTCACGCTCGCAGTTCCCTCAGCTTTGGCTTGATGATACTTGGCGATCAGTGCCGGAATCACGTGGGANCGNCCCGGTTCATAGTGGTCAAACAAGCCAAACAGGTTGGTGGGAATGGCGGTGATAAAATCATGCCCGTGTTGCTGTCGGTAGGCTTGGCACATTTTCCAGCCGGCTAACTTGGCGGTGGCGTAGCCTTCATTGGTCGGTTCCAGCGGACCGGAGCAAAGGGCGCTTTCGGTTAAAGGCTGCGCAGCCTCGCGCGGGTACATGCAGGAGCTGCCAAGGAAAAGCAACTTGCGCGCGCCAAGACGGTGCGCGCCGTGAATGAGGTTCGTCTGAATCTGTTGGTTGTCGAAAAAGAAATCCGCCGGTTGGGTGCGGTTAGCCTCAATACCGCCCACCTTGGCCGCGGCGATGATGATCACCNCCGGTTGTTCCGCAGCCAAAAANGTCTGNGTGGCGGCAGGGTCGCGCAGGTCCAGTTCCGCACGGGTACGGCCGATGAGCTTGGTAAAACCGGCTGTCTCCATGGCCCGCCAAAGGGCGCGCCCGACCATGCCTTGATGACCGGCGATGTAGACCTTGGAATCCCGCGGCAAACTCACGGGGCGAGATTACGGCAAATGCTTGGCAATAGCCATCTGCATTTCGGCGAAATGCTTGGCCGNATCACGATCATCCACCACGTGCAGCACGGTGCCGGTTTTGCTGATCAGAAAACTCACGCGGCGCGTCAGCTTGCGCTTGGGCACGCGCACGCCGTAGGCATCAGCCGCTTTGCCGGCGGTATCGGCCAGCAAGGTGAANGGCAGGTTGTGTTTCTTGGCNAACCGCTGGTGACTGGCGGCGGTATCAAAGCTTACGCCGGTGATCACCACGCCCTTGCCCAGCAGGCTGCCNTAGCGGTCGCGCCAGCCACAAGCNTGCTTGGTGCAGCCGGGGGTGTCATCTTTCGGGTAAAAATAAAGCAGCACAGCCTTGGTGGCCGGCTGAGCCAGCGTGGCGGCCAGCGTCCACGGGCGATTCGCCTCATCCTGCAGCATCACTGCCGGGGCCTTGGCCCCGGTTTTAATCGGTGCACCCGCCGCAGTCAGGGCCGCGGTCAGCAAAATGAAAATGTTTTTCACCCAGTTCATTCCTCAAAGGGGAGACGCGATATATCGCAAATCGATTCGCCTGTTCAACCAGTTTTTTGGCAGGGCACTGTGCTGAATTGCCCTTGCGCAGCCCGCGCGTTTGGCTAACATCCCGCCGAACACCTCAATGATCATGAAGAAATTACTCCTCTTTGCATTCCTTTTCATTTCCATTCCTGTCATAGCCGCCAAGGGCGATGCCGCGTTGGATCCGGAGGCCGCCGGGCCTGATTTTAAAATTCAGGGCGAATACGCCGGCAAAGGCGTTGGCGTGCAGGTNATCGCCTTGGGTGAAGGCAAATTTCGCGCCGTGGTGCACGAGGGCGGCCTGCCCGGTGACGGGTGGAACAAGAAAAACAAAATCGAATTGAACGGCGAAAGCACCGCAACCGGCGCGGCCTTCCCGGAAGTGAAGGGCTTTAAGGCCACCATCGCCGGTGGTGAAATGAAGCTCGCCGAGCCCGGCCGCGACGCGCGCACGCTCAAGAAGGTATTGCGCAAGAGCCCCACGCTCGGCTCCAAGCCGCCCGNGGGAGCCATCGTGCTGTTCGACGGTACCAGCGCGAAAAACTTTAAGCCCGGCAAAATGTCCGAGGACAAACTCCTCATGCAGGGCGCCAACAGCATCCAGCGGTTTGGCAGTCACAAACTGCACATCGAGTTTCGCCTGCCTTATCAGCCCAAGGGCCGCGGCCAAGGCCGGGGCAACAGCGGCTGTTACCTNCAGGCCCGCTACGAGGTGCANATGCTCGATTCCTTCGGGCTCAAGGGACACCACAACGAGTGNGGCGGCATCTACAGCATCAAGCCGCCCGATGTGAACATGTGCTTCCCGCCACTTTCNTGGCAGACCTACGACATGGAATTTACCGCCGCCAAATTTGAAGACGGCAAAAAGGTCGCCGACGCCGTGGTCACCGTTTGGCATAACGGCGTGAAGATTCATGACAAGGTGAAGCTGCCCAAGCGCACCACCGCCAGCCCGTTGCCCGAAGGCCCCGAGCCGGGTTTNCTGCACCTGCAAAACCACGGCAACCCCGTGCGCTATCGNAACATCTGGGTGGTGCCGATTAAGTAGACTTGAGACGTTAGAATTGAGACGTGCGACACGGGGCCGGCAACGGCCCCNTTTTTTGTGGTCAAAAGGTATGCGCCGCCCAAAAAAAGAAACCGTCGCGGCTGGGTGGTGGGCGTCACCGCGACGGTTATATTCTGCGGATTTGGATGGGGGCATCCGCAGGGCCTTTTTTTAGCAAACCGGGTAGGGGCCGGCAACCCCTTTCAGGCAAAAAGTTATTTTTCGATTGTTGACACCCGCGGCGGATCAGCGAAATCCCCCCATAAACGGTGCAATTCCGCCGCATTTGGCGCGCCGTCCAGTGTCACAAAGCGGTAGCGGCTCACATATTTTTCCCCGGGCCGAATGGCCATCGCACCGAATTGTTGCGGGGCAAAATTGAAGAAAGGTTCACTTGGATGCACCCGCATCGGTTGAGGCGCGCGAAAGTTTTTTGGGTGGCCGAGGATCGCAACCCCCACCTGCGTGCCGTCTACCGTGCCGCCCATGTAACACCAGCGCGCACGGGTGGCGTGGGCCGCAACGCGGTCGCTTAAGCCGTTGGCCGTGAGGTACTGGGTGGGGTTATCCGCCGCATGATCCCAGGCGCGGTTGCCGCGCACGCCTAGGCCGCCGTAGCGGTATTGCGGTAGCAACAGTGGTGAGGGGCCGGCGCAGGTTTGGGTGCTGGTGAGGTCAAAAATCCATCCAGCATTCGGGCCACCCGGTGCGGCATACACGCGCACCTCCCACGTTTCCTCCAGCACCGGCTTGGCCGGTTTCACGGTCAAATCCTCAAACCGATGCCGCGCGCGAAAGCCGCCGTGCACGGGGCCGCTCCACGAGGCATCGAGCTTCACGAAATCCACCTTCGCCTTGCCGCTGCCCATGTTCCAAAAGTCCGGCTGCCGACCTTCGAAAACCGTCTTGGTCCACGGAAACCAAATGCCGTGATGATGCGTGTGCTGCAGTGGAAAATCATCCGTCACCAGTTTGCCTTTCGGCGTGAAGACCGGATGCAGATAACCG
>PBFV01000016.1 GCA_002718935.1 Verrucomicrobiales bacterium | reverse complement strand
CCGTCTTTTTTTGTTATGAAACGCAACGGACTTTTGGCGGCGGGCAGCTGGATTGTGGATCAGGTGAAAATGGTGGATGTGTTTCCCCAGCGCGAAACGCTGGCCAATATCATGAGCCAAAGCGAAGGCACCGGCGGTTCGCCATACAATATTCTCATCAATCTGGCAAAACTGGGCGCCAAGTTTCCCATGAGCGCCGCGGGCTTGGTGGGTGACGATGCACTCGGGCAATATATTTTGGATGACCTCAAACGGCATCAGATTGATGCCTCACAAATGCGTACTACGGCCGAAGCGCCGACCTCGTACACGGATGTAATGACCGAGGTAAAAACCGGCCGGCGAACCTTCTTCCATTGTCAGGGAGCCAACTCGTTGTGGGCCGGCAAGGGATTGGATTTCAAACAATCGAAGGCGCGCATTTTTCACGTTGGCTACCTCCTTTTGCTCGATGGCATTGATGCGGCTGACAAACGCTACGGCACGCGGGGAGCAGCCGTATGCGCCGCCGCCCAGCGGGCCGGATTGAAGACCAGCATCGATTGCGTGAGCGAGGACAGCGATCGCTTTGCCCGTATTGTGACGCCAATTTTAAAATACACCGACTACTGCATCCTCAACGAACTTGAGGCCGGCAAGACCACCGGCAATGTGATCCGCCGCAAGAACGGCAAGCTCGACACCGCCGCGTTGCGCAAGTCCGCCAAGGCGTTGCTGAACAAGGGGGTGCAGGAGCTGGTGTGCGTGCATTTCCCTGAGGGCGGCTATGTGCTTACGGCTGCGGGCGAGGAGTATTGGCAGTCGTCCCTGAAGCTTCCGCAAAGTTTCATCAAGGGCGCGGCCGGCGCGGGGGATGCCTTTTGCACGGGCATGTTAATGGGCATTCACGAGGGCTGGGACATGCAGCGCAGTTTGCTGACGGCCGTGTGTGCCGCGGCGCAAAACCTCAGCGATCCCACCTGCACCGGCGGCATGAAAAGCCTGCGCGCAGTGATGGGCTTGGCTAAAAAATATAAGGTGCGGCCTAAGCTGAAATAGCCCGCCTCTCGGAAGCAGTTTGCTTGAAATTAGTCGCCTGCCCGCTCGAGGTATTTGCGGTTCTTCACGTCGACCTTGATCTTCTCGCCGGTCTTGATGAAGAGAGGGGCTTGAATCACGACACCGGTTTCGAGGGTGATGGATTTCTGCACGTTGCTGGCGGAATCGCCTTTCACACCTTCGGGGGCGTCACTCACGGTGAGCACCACGGAAGCGGGCAGCTCAACCATCGCCAGTGTGCCATCCACATAGGTGGCGGTGAGCGGCGTGTTTTCGGTCATGAAATCCTTCACTTCATCCATGATCTCCGGGGAGACATTTTCCTGTTCGTACGTTTCAGGATCCACCAGCACGAAATCTTCGCCATCCTTGTAGCTGTACTCCATCTTGCGCGTGGTCATGGGTACAATCTCCACGCTCTCTGAGGAGTTAAAGCGATGCTCAAAGGATTTTCCGGTGGAAAGGTTGCGCAGCTTAGCCTGAATGTAGGCAGGGCCTTTGCCGGGCTTTACGTGGCCTGTATCCATCACCACGTTGATGGCTCCGTTGAACTTGACGGCGTTGCCGCGGCGGATGTCATTTGCTGTTGCCATGAAATTGATCGGTTAAAAAACGGTGGGGGAAACTAGCCGAGGAGCCGCGGAATGCAAGCCCGGATTGAGGTGCACGAGTGGCAGCCTAGGGCCGGTTGGGATCCGGCTCTTCGAAGCGGATGACTGTCTCGCCGGCCTTGGCCAGCCCGAGCTTTTCGCGCGCGTAACGTTCGACGGTCTCCGGATCATTGTGCATGGCATCAATCGCCAACCGCCGCCGCTGTGCGAGCGTTTCCTCGCGCTTCACCTCCTGCTCCAGCCGCAAAATGTCCGCGCGCATACGTTCGTTTTGCTTGATAAGCGGCAGATACCAAACAGCCACTGCCAAGAGCGCCGCAATGATGAGCAGAAACATCACCGCCTTGGTGAGCTTGCCCCAAATACCCGTATCAATCGTCCTCCTTTCGCTCATGCGAAAGCCCGTTGTTAACAAAAGTCCGTGAATAACTCAAGTTTATTCACGGCGCGTGAATAAATGTCAGGCGCGTGGATGAGCGTCTTTGTACGCCTGTTTTAACCGGTCTGTGGTGAGGTGGGTGTAGACTTGGGTGGTGACGAGGTTTTCGTGCCCGAGCAATTCCTGCACACTGCGGAGATCCGCGCCGGCATCCAACAAATGCGTCGCGTAGCTGTGACGCAATTTGTGCGGCGTGAGGGTGGGGTCTAGCCCGGCGATCTCGAGGTAGTGTTTGAGGTTCAGCTGAATGAGGCGCGGATAGATTGGCCGGAGATCATCAGGGTTGGTGAGGAACACCGGCATCTCACCGGTGGGCGGATACTCCAAGGCGCCCCAGTATCGATCAATGGCGTCCAGCGCCGGTTGGCCAATGGGCAGTTGCCGCTCCTTTTTGCCTTTGCCATGGACGCGAATGAGGCGCTCGGAAGCGTCGAGGTTGGTCACCTGCAACGCGCACAATTCCGCCACGCGCAGACCGCAGGAATAAATGACCTCAAGAATGGCGGCATCACGCAGGTACGGTGCGGGATCGATCGTTTCCGCCTCCTCAGCATTCTCACGGGCGCTGGCCAATTCGCGCAGGGGCGCTTCCAGCAAGGTCAACATTTGTTCGGGTGTGAGAAATTGCGGCAGGCGTTTTTCCTTTTTGGGCAGCGTGATTTCCTTCACCGGCGAGGCATNGAGTTTGCNGCGCCGCATGAGGTGTTTGTAAAAGGATCGCAAGGCCGAGAAGCGCAATTGAATGGCCGAGCGGCTGTAATTGCCGCGGCCCAAAAAACGCAGNTAAGCGCGGAAGTGAAGCTTCTGCAATGTGAGCCAGTCAGGCGGGGCATTGTGCTCCNCAGCGTGCCAGTCAGTAAATTCCCGAAGCGCCTGCNGGTAATTTCGCTGGGTATANACNGAAGCNCCCGCCTCGTTTTGCAGATGTTGNATAAATGACAACACCAAGGCGTCTTCAGTTTGATCGGATGCGGCCCTCCCCGGCACGATTGAACCCTAGCAGAAAGCGCGCTCCGAAGCGAGCTTAGGCCTTTTTGGCGGATTTCTTTTTGGCCGCTTTCTTCTTTGCCGGTCGCGGCGGAAATTCCCAACCGAGCTTGCCGGTCGTTTTGTCCAGCAACAGATACGCGCTGAACGGGCGGCCCTTTTTGGAGATGAACCCATCAATCACATCGGTTTTGCCATCGACGAAAAGTTTCATGGCCTGTTCGCGCGGAATTTCCTTTTTCAAAATCTCCTTCGCGATNCGCGTGCCGTTCTTCTGTTTGTCCGGCGCCATGTCCGGGCAAAGATAGGCGCGATCGGTTTCGTAAACCTTAGCCATATTGCCATCGGTCAGCTGCGCCTCGCACAGCAACTGGTCGTCAGTCAGGTTTTTGGCCTCCGCTTCACGTTCCTCGTCGCCTTCGAAAACAAACTCCGGCTTCCAGCCGCCGCGGGCGCCTTCGGCCATTTTCAGCTCAGCGACAAACGGCTGCCCGAACCGGTTTTTAAAATCCTCAAATGGTCCGATGCGGCCCTGCTCGAGCAGCGCCTTCACTTCCTCGGGCGTCAGCTTGTGGCTGGCGATGTATTTGTTCAGCTTGAATTTGCAGTCGGCACCGGTGCATTCGAAGTTGCCGTCGGTTTGCTTGAGCGTGGTGGCGCTGCAGCTGGGGCAAATGGCCTCGATGTCCGGATAGCTGCGGTTGGCCAGCTCGGTCATCTTGTCCTTGGTGGCGTTGACGATNGTCTCGGTGAGCGCCTTGATCTCNTNCATGAACGCCTCGCGGCTCAGCTCGCCGGTCTCCATCTGCTTNAGCTTGTACTCCCATTCACCGGTCATCTCGGGTGAACGCAGCGCGTCGATGCCGATATCCTTCAGNAGATCAATCAAGGCGAGGCCTTTGTTGGANACCACNAGATCGCGCTTCTGCTGTTCATGCCGGAAGACGTACTTGTGCATGATNAACCCCTCAATGATCGCCGCGCGTGTGGCCGGGGTGCCGAGGCCGCGCTCGCTCATGGCTTCGCGCAATTCCTCGTCGTCGACGCGTTTTCCGGCGGTTTCCATCGCCGAAAGCAGAGTGGCCTCCGTGTAGCGCGCGGGCGGTCGCGTTTGTTCACCTTTGAGATTAATCTGCGTGACCTTGGCTTCTTCGCCGGTTTCGGCTGGCACCAGTTCATCCTTCTCGGTGGCGACGCCCGGCCGACGGCCGTACACCTCGAGGTACCCCGGCGTAACCAGAATTTTTCCGGTGGTCAAAAACGAATCCTCACCCACGCGCGTGATCCGGCGGGTATTTTCAAACTCAGCCGACGGATAAAAGATCGCCACAAAACGCCGCAGCACGAGGTCGTAAATCTTTTGCTCCTGCTCCTTCAGCCCCGCGCCGGGAATCTTGCCTGTGGGGATGATCGCAAAGTGATCGCTGATTTTGGCGTTGTTGAAAATCCGCTTATTCGGCTGCACCCAATCCTGATCCAAAACCTTGCCGGCCGCCGCGATTACTTCCGGCGCCAGCGTGGCGCTCGGGTTGGCCTTGGCAAATCCGCCCAGATTACCGCGCACGGTGCCGAGATAATCTTCCGGCAGACATTTGGAATCCGTTCGCGGATAGGTCAGCAGTTTGTGCCGCTCATAAAGCGCCTGCGCAATGGCCAGCGTGTTGCGGGCACTGAAACCAAACCGGCTGCTGGCTTCGCGTTGCAGCGTGGTGAGATCATACAACTGTGGCGGCGCCTGCTTGCTCGGCTTTTTGGTTTCCTCAACGATTCCCGTTTGGCCGGCGCACCGGTCCACCACCGCCTGTGCCTCGGCCTCGGACCAAATCCGCTCGGCCCGCGCCTGATCGTCGCCTTCCGGTTTGGAAAAATCTTCACGGAACCAGCGCCCATCATATCGGCCTGCGTAGACTTCGAATTCCGCGTGCACCTCCCAGTAATCGCGAGGCACAAAATCTCGAATGGCGCACTCGCGTTCACTAAGGATCGCCAGGGTCGGCGTTTGCACGCGGCCCGCCGAGGTCATGTTAAATCCGCCATGGCGCGAATTGAATGCGGTCAGTGCGCGCGATCCATTCAATCCCACCAACCAATCGCTCTCCGACCGGCACAAGGCCGCGTCGGCCAGCGGCTGCATACGGCCATCTTCCCGCAGCCGATCAAAAGCCTCGATGATCGCATTGTCGGTCATCGATTGCATCCACATACGCTTGAGCGGTTTATCCACCTTGGCCAGCGCCATGATGTAGCGGAAAATCAATTCCCCCTCGCGGCCGGCGTCACAGGCATTCACGATGGTGTCGACATCCTTATTGCGGATCAGCCGCAACACCAGCTTGAGCCGGCTTTCGCTTTTTTCGATGGGTTGCAGTTCGAATTGTTTCGGGATGACCGGCAGATGCTTGATACCCCACGGCAGCTTTTTGCCGTTCGGCCCCTCGGGCATTTTCAGCTCCACCAAGTGACCCACCGCCGAGGTGATGATGGCGCCGTCATTCTCGAAATAACTGTTCCGGTCCTTGCCCTTCTTGGCGAACTTGCCCAGAGATTTGCCCAACACGCGCGCCAAGTCCGTCTGGACGGAAGGTTTCTCGGCGATGACCAGCGTTTTTCCCATGCGCAATTTGCGGGGTTTAGAGGGCGATCCAGTTTTTGGCAAACCCTTTTTGCAGACGTGCTCGTTGCCGTATTTATTGAAAAAATCATTTTGGCGCGGCCCTGCGCGGCCCAACGTGCTATCGTCCGCCGCCATGGCCGAGGGCTATTTTGCCAATGACGAAACGCGCGCCGAACGCGTGCGCGCCCTCTTCGACACCATCGCCCCGCGCTACGATTTCATCAACGATCTCCAAAGCCTCTGGCTGCATCGCCGCTGGAAAAAACGCCTCATCACCCTGGCCAATCCCACCGCGGGTCAGCGCGCCTTGGACCTCTGCTGCGGCACGGGCGACGTGGCTCTCGCGCTGGCCGCGCGCGGCGCCGATGTCACAGGCATGGATTTCAGCCAAGCCATGCTCGACCGCGCCAGCGCGCGTGATAAAAACAAATCCATCACCTTCACCAAAGGTGATGCAATGGAGACCGACTTGCCCGACAATCACTTTGACATTGTCACCATGGCCTACGGCCTTCGGAATCTCGCGGATTTTGAAGCCGGCCTGCGCGAAATCCACCGGGTCACCAAACCCGGTGGCCGCATTTTGGTTTTGGATTTTGGCAAGCCCACCTTCACTCCATGGCGTTGGCTGTATTTCACCTACCTGAAAATTGCGGTGCCCCTATTTGGGAAAATCTTTTGCCGCGACGCACCAGCCTACGCCTATATTCACGAATCCCTCGAGCACTATCCCGCCCAGCAAGGCGTGGACAAAGGATTGCGCGAATTGGATTGCTGCGACTGCACCATTCACAAAATTCTGGGCGGCGCCATGACAATCAACGTTGCGGTGAAACAAAAGTAGCNGGATCAGTGGTCCGGGCGGCAACTGACATTTGAAGCACGGCGCCCTTACTTTGCCGTGGTCGCAATATCCCGCATCACGGCCAAGGCGGTCGCCTCGGTCAATTGCTGCACCGAATACTGGCGCATGCGCCGGCCGGCCTCCGTGCGATTTGGAAACAGATCCAACACCGTTGCTTGCCCCACAATGTTGCCATCGGCGATGCGTACNGCGGTCACTTGAATATCCGGCACGGCAGTGCCATCAGCCAAGTCCCGCTCGCTGATGAGCACCTCAAACGTGANCTCNGCGGCCTTTGACAAATCCGCATCCATCAACTGCGCGCCCGCCAAACGCAACGGCCGGCCAATGAGCCGCTCCACTTCACGCTTGGTTTGTTGCGTGGCCAAGTCTTCCCCGCCACCCACATTGNCCGCNGGCGGATTGGCAATGGCAATGCCGAGAGGCGGGTTNACGCGCACATCAATGGGCGGACTATTCAGCTTGGTGTAGGCTTCCTTGAATTGNGCGATAATCTGCTGTGCCTGTTCCACGGTGAAAAGCGGTTCCACCACGNCCGCAGCNCCCGGCAGCCCGCCGCCCGGGGCAGGGGGCACACCCATGCATGCGCTCAAGCCGCATAGGCACACGGCTCCCAAGATGGTTTGAAAAAACTTCATGGCTTCCTGACCTCCTTGCGCCGGAGCGTGCCACAAAAGTTAGCGCCCGAAAAGCTTATTAACCTGCCGTTGCTTCAGGAGCCGCGGTGCCGCAGGTGCTCCCGGCAAAATGTTTCCGTTAGCCGCCGGCAAGGCGGGAGCNGGGATAGGCAGGCCNGTATCCGGATCAATCGCCGGCGGCGCTGCGGGCACAGCAGGTGCATTGGGATCAATCGGCAAACCGGTCGCCGGGTCGATCTGTGGCAAATTCGCGTTGGCCGGGCCATTGGGCAACGGGGCGTTGGCCGCATTGTTCTCCATCATTTGCCCGATCAACAAACCAACCACACTCCCCAAAGTAGTGCCTTCAACTCGATTTTGGCTCTTGGCCCCCAACAATCCTCCAATCGCGCCTCCAACTGCTGCGGAAGTCGCGCCCGGCATGGGTTGCCCATTCGGTCCATTAGTATTAGGCGCACGATTGCCGCCTAAAATGCCCAGCGCTTGCAGGGGATTAAAGAGCCCTTGCGCCTGCGCGGAAAAACCGACCACCAAAATTCCAAGTAATACCATCCGTTTCATGACAATCCACCTTCCTTGGTTAGTTTGTTAACAGGTTATTCACAGCAGAATATATGCCTTGGCGGCCCNAAAATCAATTTTCCCCTGAAANTNGCGNGTTTTTGAAGAATTCAGAAAAAATGCCCGTTTTGGCGCAGGTTATTCACAGGTCAAAATTGAGCNTTTTCACGCACATTTGCGTGTAATGTCAGATAAACCCGCTTTTTCACTCGTGACACCTCTTCAGCGTCGCTAGTCTGCGCCCAACGATGCTGGCCAAGCGTGTCATTCCGTGTTTGGACGTCCATGATGGGCAAGTGACCCGTGGTGTGCAGTTTGGCAAAGCGGAGGCGGGCGAACTGCGCAATGTGGGCGATCCGGTGGAGCTGGCGCTGGAATACAACCGCCAGGGTGCTGATGAGATGGTGTTCTTCGATATCACCGCCAGTGCGCACGAACGCAAAACGATCGTGGATGTCATCGAGCGTGCGGGCGACCAATGCTTCATGCCGCTCACCGTCGGCGGCGGCATTCGCACGGTGGAGGACATGAGCACCATGCTCAAGGCGGGCGCGGACAAGGTGAGCATCAACTCCTCGGCCATCGCCAACCCGCCGCTGATCCGCGAAGGCGCGGAGAAATTCGGCAGCCAATGCATCGTGGTCAGCATTGACGCCAAAAAAACCGGTGACGAAGAATGGCGCGTCTTCACCCACGGCGGTCGCAAGGAAGCCGGCTTGGACGCCATCGAATGGGCGATCGAGGCGGTCAAACTCGGCGCCGGCGAGATTGTTTTAAACAGCATCGACGCCGATGGCACCAAAGCCGGCTACGACATCGAGATCACCCGCCGCATCGGCGAAAACGTCGGCGTCCCCGTCGTGGCCAGCGGCGGCGCGGGCAATCTCGATCACATGGTCGACGTCCTCAAACAAGGCCAAGCCGACGCCGTCTTGGCGGCGAGCATTTTTCATTTTGGCGAATACACGGTGGCTGATGTGAAGGAGCATTTGGCCAAGGCGGACATCCCCGTGCGGCGGGTTTGATTTTTCGTGTGCTTGCCTTGCCTCTGTGGTTAAGTTCTGCCCATGTCTTTTATTGATGGTTTGAAATTCAATGACGACGGTCTCATCCCGGCGATTATTCAGGAGGAAGGCACGGGGCGAGTGCTCATGATGGCATGGATGAATGCCGACTCGATTCGCGACACGATCGACACAGGCAAGACGCATTTCTGGAGCCGCAGCCGGCAGAAGTATTGGATGAAAGGCGAGAGCAGCGGCAACACGCAACAAGTAAAAGATGTGGCCTACGATTGCGACGGCGACACGCTGCTCATTCAGGTGGAGCAAATCGGCGCGGCCTGTCATGAGGGCTACAAAAGTTGTTTCTTTTGCAGCGTAAAGGATGGCGAAGGTGAGGTGACGGAAGAGCGGCTGATGGATCCAGAGGAATTGTACGGCAAGAAATCGTGAGTGACGCTCCGCACATCACGCCCACGCGTGAGGCGTTTTTGGAGCACACGCAGCAGGGCAACTTGATTCCGGTGTATCGCGAGATTCTCGCGGACTTTGAAACGCCTCTTTCGGCCTATCGAAAAATTCGTTCCGACGGCGAGGCGTTCCTGTGCGAGAGCGTGGAGGGCGGCGAGCACTTGAGCCGGTATTCGTTTGTTGGTTGCAATCCGCGTGGGATTATCCGGCAAGATGGCGATCAAGTGCAGGTCGTCGAAGGCGGCAAGGTGACAGCCACGTTCACGGTGAGTCGCGAGGCTGGAGAGAATCACGTGCGCGACGGACTGGAGGTAGTCGAGAAAGTGCTTGGCCGTTATCGCGCGGTGGATTTGCCCGGGCTGCCGCGTTTCACCGGTGGCGCGATGGGGTTTGTGGGGTACGAATTTATCCATGACGTGGAGCCGGTGGTGCCGCGTCCGCCGAAGGATGAACTGGGCACGCCCACGATGTATTTTTTGATCGCCGATGAATTGCTCATCTTCGATCGCGTGCGGCAAACCGTCACGGTGCTCGTCAACGCTATCGTCGAGGACGGCGCCAAGCCCGAGGATGTGTACGATGATGCGGTCGACGAAGTAGAGCGGCTCGTGTCGCTGCTAGGCCAACCGCTCGAGCATGCGCCCGTTTCGTTGGCTGCTGATCCGCCCGCGGCGGCGTTTGAATCCAACATGGAAAAAGACGCCTTCCTCGCCAACGTCGCCAAGAGCAAGGAATACATTCGCGCCGGTGACATCATTCAGGTGGTCGGCTCGCAGCGTTTNTCNACCGAGGTGAAGGCCGANCCGCTCGANGTNTACCGCGCCGTGCGTTCNATCAATCCCTCGCCNTACATGTTCCTGCTNGAGCTGGACGGCTTNTCGNTGGTNGGCGCNTCGCCGGAAATCCATGTGCGCAGCGAGGAAGGCCAAGTGCAAATCCGCCCCATCGCCGGCACGCGNCCNCGNGGNAAAACNNNNGAGGAAGATCTCGCGCACGAAAAGGATNTGCTCGCCGACCCCAAAGANCGCGCCGAGCACGTCATGCTCGTGGANCTCGCCCGCAACGACATCGGCCGNGTGTGNGANTANGGCACCGTGCAGGTGGCCGACCTCATGGTCATNGAGCGTTACAGCCACGTGATGCANATCGTCAGCAGCGTCACCGGCACGCTNGCCGCGGACAAGACNCCCTACGACCTNCTGCGCACCACCTTNCCCGCNGGCACNCTCACCGGNGCACCCAAGATTCGCGCNATGCNGATCATCAGCGAATTCGAGCAAACCACNCGCGGNCCCTANGGCGGCACCGTTGGCTACTTCAGCTTTAACGGCAACCTCGACTGCTGCATCACNATCCGNACNGCNATGNTNAANGNTGGCAAAGCCTACGTCCAAGCNGGCGGNGGCTGGGTCACCGACTCCGTGCCGGAGACCGAGTTCGACGAAACCGTCAACAAAGCCAAGGCCATGATCAAGGCTGTGGCCCTCGCCGAACATTGTGTGAACCAATGACGACCGAGGGAGGGCGAAGCTCCTGCTGAGCCGTTCTTCAAAGTCCGCTCCCGGCTCAACAGAATCTTCGCCCTCTCCATCAATTGACCGTAATGCACTTCCGCATTGCGTTAGGCCTCAAAACCTGTTTTAGTGCCCGGCCCTCTCCGAAAAGAAAAAAGGAATTAATATGGCCATTGAACGATCACTGATTTTGCTCAAACCCGACTGCTTGGACGGCCGCTACGCTGGCGAAGTCATCAGCCGGTTTGAAAAAGCGGGGTTCACCATCNGCGAAGCCAAGGTCATCGAGCTCACCACTGAATTGCTCAAAGAACACTACGCCCACATAGCCGATCGCCCCTTTTTCCCGGAGATTGTGGAATTCATGAGCTCCCGCCCGGTGCTGGCGATGGTTTTGGAGGGTGAAAATGCTATTGCAGGCATCCGCGACATGCTCGGCCCTACCGATTCAACCATAGCCCCCGCCGGAACCATCCGCGGCGACCTTGGCACCACCAGCATGAAGAACATCTGCCACGCCTCCGACTCAGTTGAGGCTGCTGAAGTTGAAGAGAAACGGTTTTTTGGGNATAGTTTCGGTGGAAATATAGTTTCTCAGTGAAATTTGGTTGATTCCNAATTCTTCATTTTAAATCCATTCGACTNTTTANANGCAAGGTGAACCTTGCTCCTCATACGGGTTGGGTTTTAGGGTCGGGCGATGGACGGATCGGTGGTTTTGGAGGTGATGCGGGCGCGGCATTGTCAGCGGGCGTTTTTGNNNANGGCGGTGCCGCGGGAGGTTTTGGAGTCGGTGCTGTTGGCGGGNGGGCAGGCGGCTTCGAGCAAGAATTCACAGCCTTGGCAGGTGACGGTGGNGGGAGGGGCGTTGCGGGATGAGCTGAGTGCAGAGTTGTGTGCGGTGTATGATGCGGGCGAGAANCCGGCGCCGGATTATGAGTACAGCCTGTTGCCGGGGCCNCCGGAATGGAAGGANCGGGCCCGGGCCTGCGGGTTTGCGTTGTTCNATTTGAAGGGAATTGGGCGTGAGGATCATGCNGCGCGCCGGGCGCATGGGCGGGAGAATTTCACGTTTTTTGGGGCGCCATTGCAATTGGTTTTCCATCTGCCAGCCGGCGCGGAGCGCGGNAATTTTCTGGATGTGGGGTTGTTTATGCAAAACGTGATGCTNGGGCTTACGGCGCATGGGTTGGGCAGTTGCCCGCAGTTCAGCGTGGCGGGGTATCCGGCCGTGGTGCGGCGGGTNCTNGGGTTGGGNGCGGATCGATGGATTGTCTCGGGCATGTCCGTGGGCTGGCCGGATCCNGAGGCGCCGGTNAATNNNTTNGTGCCGNAGCGNNTGNCGCTNGACGGANTTNGTGGACTGGCGGATGGCATGAAAAATCATCGCCACCGCCGTGGGGCATTGCTATGGTGCNGCNGCCTTGTCATTGGGCCATGAGCGATAGTGATTACATCAAGGCGGCGTGTGCCGGCTGTCAGGGNCGGATTTCNCTGCCAATGGAAGCGGTGGGGGTGGATTTCAATTGCCCGCATTGCGGGGTGGATTTGCAAATGCTCCTCAAGCACACCTGCGAGCATTGCGGCGGGCGGCTTTCGTTTGATGACAATCCAGCCGCCATNGGAGTGCAGATCCAATGCGGCCACTGCAGCAACCAGACTGTGCTGGCTCCATCGACTTTCATTCAGGAATCTGCCGGTGGCGCGCCGGAAACCGAAGAATACGCTGAGGAGTACGAGGACGAATACGACGACGAGTACGAAGAGGAGTACGACGACGAATACGAAGAGGAGGATGACGATCGTCCGAAAGGATTACCCAAACCCCGCGCCCCCAAGCGGGGTTTGCCCAAGCCCCGCGGCCCCNGCGGCGGCGCAGGCGGCGTCGAGGACGAGGGCGGNTCGGCCCCCGGTCAACCGGGAAAGATGGGNCGCANGCTNGCCGGTGCCGGAGCNAAACCNGCGGCCGAGGAAGAAGNCAGNGGNGGTGGCCGCAANCGTCCGCGCCCCAAGCGCAANGGCGGACCGGGCGGTGCCCGTGGCGGAGCAGGCGGAGGTGCCACCAAGCGCCGGCGCCGTCCTGCTCCGGGAAGTCAACCGGAACAGGAACCCGAACATCCGGCCGCAGCCGCACCCCAGCCGGCACCCCAATCTCAAGGCATCGGCGCCCGGCGTTTGGCCGGCAGCACCCCGTCGGAGCCNGCAGNTCGATCCGCTGGCNGGNGCTGCNCCCNGNGGNGCNCCGGGGCCNGTNCANCGCAAGGTNGCCGGTTCNCTGCCCCAACCCNGCGAAGCGGTGGGCGGTCCGGAACCNACTTTCCAAGTAGCCAAGGGCCTCAAGAAAAAAGGCGCCGATGATGAAGATGCCGAGGATGGTCCCTGGTACAAGAACACGGAGAAGATCAAACTCGTCGTGGTCGGCTCGGTTTTTGTNCTAATGTTCCTGCCCTTTGGGCTGCCAAATATTGTTGAACTAATCAGTGCCGGATCAGGCGACAAGGTAAAGCATTACACNCAATTGAAATTTCTCTTTGCCGGCGGCGGCAGCANNNCTACNCGTGACGTNACGGTGGATCCCAACTCCATGCGNATCGAGCAGGATGAAAAATCGTCCGGAGTGTTTTACGTATATGGAAATGCTCAGAATATATCCTCGAAAACTTTTGAGNNGGTGGAGCTGCACTTTGAGTTGTACGATGCGAATGGGCAGATGCTGGGCACCTCGATGGACTTCACCAACAAGCTAGGCCCCAGCATGACCTGGACCTTTCGCGCGGCTTGCATGTTCACCAACGTAAACACAGCCAAGCTCGTGCAAGTGAACGTACGCTAGGCGAGCGTCCTTCTAATAAACTCCCTGTATTTTGTCGGCGATTTGGGCGTCGTACAATTCGCGCAGTTGGGTGTGTNTTTCCTCAGGTAGCGATTCCATTTCTGAAACGGCGGCGTTGGATTCGGCTTGNGNGAGGCGGGTGGCGCCGGGGATGACGGTGGTGATGGCGTCGTGGTCCAGCACCCAGCGGAGGGCCTGTTGGGCCATGGTGTGCTCGGCGGGGNCCGGAAGCGTGTCGCGGACGGCTTCGGCGAGGGCGGTGCCGTGGGCGAGGCCGACGCCGGCAAAGGTTTCGCCGATGTTNAAGCATTGGCCNTCGGCGTTGTAATGGCGGTGGTCGGTTTCGGCGAAGGTGGNGTCNGCNNTGAATTTGCCGGCGAGCAGNCCGCTGGCNAGNGGCACGCGGGCGATGAGGCCGACGCCTTTGGCCTGCGCGGCGGGCAGGAGTTCATCGACGAGTTTTTGGCGGAAGATGTTGAAGATGATTTGNAGGCTGGCGAGGCCGGGTTGCTCGAGGCAAAGGAGGCCTTCCTCAACGGTCTCGACNCTGACGCCCCAGTGCCGGATGAGGCCTTCGNCTTGCAGGGTGCGCAGGTGCTCGAAGACGTCGCCACGGCGNAGCTCGTCGGTGGGGATACAGTGGAGTTGCGTGAGGAAAAGGTTGTCGACGCCGAGGTGGCGGAGGGAATCCTCGGTGTGGGCGCGCATGGTCTCGAGGGTGAAATTCTGCGGCCAACCGTGGGGTTCATCGTGGCGCCGGCCGAGCTTGGTGGCGACGTGGAGTTCGGNGGAGGTGGTCTTGAGAAAATCCCCGATGGCNCGTTCGCTGTGGCCCATGCCGTAGACATCGGCGGTGTCGATGAANTTCACGCCGCACTCGACGGAGCNCGCGAGGATGGCTTGGGTGTCGGCGGGATTGACCTCGCCCCAGTCGGCGCTGCCAAGTTGCCAAGTGCCGAGGCCGACTTCGGAGATTGCGGTGCCGGNGTTGCCCAATGTGCGCGTGTGCATGGCTGTTGATACGGGGCGNGGTCGGCGAGGGCAAACAATTCTCACGCGGAGTCGCGCGAGGCGCGGANATTATTTGACGAGCTGNAANACCGGCCACNGGCCNGCGGAATAGTGGTACATGAGGTTGGGGAGGTTTCTACCGTTGGAATGGTAAACGGCTTTGCCGTCGTTGCCGTTGAGGCTGACCGCGAGGAGGGAAAATTGGCGGCCGGGCTTGGGGGCGGGTTGGCTGGGGAACAGGCTGCGCCAGGGGAGGCGGAGTTCGCCGGTGTAACCGGTGTCGCGGTCGGCGGGTTGGTTGAGAGTGGCGTTGGGGCGCAGGCTCACGGCGCTTTGGACGGTGTGATTGCCGTCATCGGGCAGGAAACGCTCGCGGTGAAACTTGATGTGTGAATAGCCGGGCTTCGGGATTTTTTTCAACTGCGCCGCGGTCGGCAGCTCGATCCACAGGGTGTTTAAATGATTGGCGGCGTTATGATGAAGCTCCCAAAAGAAGCGGGGATTGTCCGCGATGAAAAACTCGACGAGATCGATTTGCTTTTTCGGCGCGTACTCGATGGCTTGCGGACGGCGATTATTCGGCGGGCCGGTTTCGCGGCCGGTGCCGAGGGCGACCAAATTCGAGTCCGTGACTTCGTAGGCGAGGTACAAATAAAAATCATCCCACACCGCGCGCGCCATCATGGGTGCTTTCGCTGGCGGCTGGCGGTTTTTATCGTGCGGAAAAATCACCCGCATGGAGGTGGCCTTTTTCCAGCAGGCCTCATTGAGCCGCCCGTCGATTATCGGCGCCTTGGCGGTGTAATACAGCGGCAACGGCTTGGGGGCGGCCCCAAGCCACACCGGGATCGTGCAAAGAATGAGCCAGCTACGGATCATTGCTGGTTCAACGGCCGGCCCGGCGGTGGGGGTGGCGGTTGTTTCCAATTCCAGTCGGTGGTGTATTTGAAATTGAGTTGCGGCGTGGGCACGACGGCGTTGTTTTTGCTTTTGGAAATGAGCAACGCATCGAGCAACGCGCTGGTCATCAGGGTGCGCTCGGCGGGCCAGGCGGGTTTGCCGGTGTGAAACATTTGCTCTGTGCCGTTCACGAGGTAAGTGAAGTGCATGTACGGCCGGGCTTCCTGCGTCCAGAACGTGGTGGAGCGCTTGCCGCCGTCGGCGCGGCGCCAGGCCACGGCCCATTCGGCTACGGTATAATTCAGCGTCAACACATGCGCGCGGAGGCCGTCGCGATAATCGATGGTGAACAGCACGGGCTCCTTCACCTGCTCGCGCAGGGACTTGTTCATCTGCTTGGTGATGGCGCTGCCTTTGAGGCGCTTGAGGGCGTCGTATAGGAGCTCGCGGTCGAACACCTTGTTTTCCATCGCCTGCCAAACGGCTTCGCCGGTCAGGGTGCGCACCTGTTTCACGCCGGTCTCACCGCCCGCGCGTCGCTCCACAAGGCACTGCACCATCTCCAGCGCGTGGAATCCGTAGGCGTCCAGTGTGTGATACGACACGGCCACAATCTCCTTGAGCTTCGCACCGCGTTGCACATCCACCGGCGGATAGCGCCACAGCACGGGCAATGATGAGCCCGCCATCAGTGGCGCCTTCAATTCCGCCGCCGTGTCGTACAGCCACTTGGAGTCTTTCCAGTTGTCGGCCAAGTGCTTGTCGACAAACACCGGCACGCTTTGTCCGGTTTTGCGAAAGACCTTTTGCACCTCATTGAAGAGCCGACGCTTGGGATAGATGGTATTGCCAGTGGCGTTCTTCGGATACACGCCGTGCTCGGCAATCAGCAACACGCCGTCCACCGCCAGCTTGCCCGTGCCCAGCGTGAGCGATTCCTCGACGGTTTTGTAAATGGGCACCTTGAATTGCTTGGACCACTTGCGGCTCGTGTCATTCTTCGGCACCTGATCGGTGTAGAGCGAAACCAGCTTGAGATTCGGCAGCTTGCCCTTGCCATCGAGTGTGTCGGTGAGCATCAACCGGCTTACAATCACATCCGCATGCGAGTTATGCCGGTACTCCGTCACGATGGCGGCAATCCGCTTGGGCGGCGCCGCGCAGGCGGTGGTGAACGTGGCCAGTAGGAGGGCGGTGAGTTTGATTAGTGTGGTCATCGTAAAATCAGTGCCTCAGCAATGTTGAGATTGAGCGTTACCTTGTTACCTTCCTTTTGAATGGCCGTGCCGGTGGCGCTGGTGAGTTTCTTTTTCGCCAAGTCGGCGGGGAGGGTGACTTGCAGATTTTCCACCGGGCCGCCGCTCCAGTTGCTGAGGATCACCACGCTGCCCTTTGGCGAATCGATGATGTTGGCCTCGACAAGTAGTACGGAGCATTTCACCGGGTTGGCGGCGGTGGTGTTGGCGAACTGGAGGAGCTTGGCAATGCGAGCATCGAACCGAGTGGGAATTAAATGCGCGGAGGCTTGCGCCGTGGTGCCGCGGTCCACGGGCACTTTTGGCGTGCCGGGCGCAAAGTAGGTGAGCCCGGGCAGGAAAGCTGCGTAATGGGCTTGGCCACGGCCGTGGGTATGCAGCGTGAGCGCGGGTGAGCCGGACTTGAACTGCAGCTGCACTTTGGCTCCGGCGAGCTTGACACGGCTCCGCACGCCGTATACCGGCGTGCTAACAGGTTCGCCTGCTATTTCATCCACCGGCGCGGCGAAGGGTAGCTCCTGTTTCACCATGCCGACGAACGAGGATGCAGGGGCATCGAGCCCAGCGGGGCTGACGCCCAGCACGCCGCGCAGGACAGTGTTAGGCTGGTTCAATTCGTCAAACATTCCTGCGCCAGCAGTGGCAAAGAGAGTGCCGCCGGCTTTCACCCATGCGGCGATGGCCTCGGAATCACGGCGTGACACATGTGCGTCGGCCAGAAACAGAACGCGATAGTTTTTCAGGTTGTCGCCCTCGATCACAAAATCCAGCGGTGTGCTCTGATGGATGATGGCGGAGTACAACGTGCGTTTGCCCGCAGTGAAGGAGCCGTCGTTGTCGCCCCAGATGTCGGCGGTTTCGCTGAACCACATTGCCGCCTTGGCGGGCCGTTTGCGGCCGGACTGGATGATGTCCTCAAAC
>PBFV01000015.1 GCA_002718935.1 Verrucomicrobiales bacterium | reverse complement strand
GGTGCGCTGGATGTGTGGGGCAACCAAAAGCTGGCAATTGAGTGCGAGGGTGAACATGCCGCGCAGGGGGGGGCCACGGCTGTGGCAGTCACCGGAAAACGCACGGTGAACTTCACTTCCGGCCAGGGTGTTGTGTACGCGATGGAGCAGTATTACCACGCGCCCGGCAAGCTCTCCACAATGGTTGTGGAAATCGGCGCGCGCGCGCTAACCAAGCACGAGCTCAACGTCCACTGTGGGCACGATGATTTTTATGCTGCTCTGGATACCGGCTGGACAATGCTGATGGGTCGAGACGCTCAACAGGCAGCTGATCAGGCTGTCATCTTGCGTAAGTGCAACGAGCTGGCGCTGAACCCCGGGATGAACATCCAAGACGGAATGCTCACTACCCATTCCGAGCGCACCTACCGCGCGCCGGAAGCGGACTTGTTGCGCGAGTACTTGGGCGCGCCCGATGACACCATCGCCTGCCCTACCCCGGCCCAGCGCGAACTCTTTGGCCCCACGCGTCGTCGTGTGCCGGAGATGATGGACCTTAAAAACCCCATCCTGCTCGGCCCCGTCCAAAATCAGGAGCATCATATGAACGGCTGCATCGCACGCCGCGATAATTTCAGCGAACCCATCCTCCGGATGCTCGAACAATGCTACGAGGAATTTGCTCAGCTCACCGGCCGCCGCTACGGGCTGATTCAGGAATACCGCACGGAGGATGCTGACACGGTGTTTGTATCGCTAGGATGCGCGGCGGAAAATATTGAGTGTGCCTGTGATTACCTACGCGAGCAACGCAATGCGAAGGTCGGCTCCATTCACATCAACGTCATCCGCCCTTTCCCTGAGGCGGCGGTCATCAATGCGCTTCGCGGTAAGAAGAATGTTATCGTCATCGAGCGCACCGACGAGGCCTTGGCTGGTGATAACCCGCTTGGCCGCGACATCCGTACTGCTCTTTCCAAGGGACTGGAGAGCGGCAAGCACGGTGGCGATTTACCCTCACTCACCGATGATGAAATGCCTCGTATTTTCCGTGGCAGCTATGGAATGGGCTCACGTGATTTTCGCCCGGAGCATTCACTGGGTGCATACGAATTTGCTACTGGCCAAACGAAGCGTAAAGACGGCTTCGGCGCGGAAGATGGTGAATCCTACTTCACCCTCGGCATTGACCACCCCTACAGCGTGGTTTCTAAGGATACCCCCTCGCTATTGCCCACCGGCGCCATCGCCGTGCGGTTCCACTCCATCGGTGGCTGGGGAATGATCACCACTGGCAAAAACCTAGGCGAGATTGTCGGCAAATTTGGCCAGATCATTTCCGAGCGCGACCCCAGCTATGACGACCTCGGCCAACTGGAAGACAAGCTCTTCATCATGGCCAACCCCAAGTATGGCTCAGAGAAGAAAGGCGCCCCCACCAATTATTTTCTCACCGTTGCTCCCGAGCGTATTTTGGTGAACTGCGAACTCAACCACGTGGACGTTGTGCTATGCTGCGATCCCAAGGCATTCACTCACTGCAACCCGCTCGAGGGCATGAACAAGGGTGCGAGTTTTGTCTGGGAGTCCAACGAATCACCCGAGACTGCGTGGCAACGCATTCCTGCCCGTTATCGCCAATACATCAAGGAGAACAACATCCGTGTGTTCATCCTGCCGGGCTTTGACGTGGCCCGCAAGGCCACCAGCCGACCGGATCTGCAGCTGCGCATGCAAGGCAATTCATTCCTCGGTGCGTTCTTTCGCGTCTCCAGTTTTCTCAAGGACCACAACATTGGAGAAGAAGAGTACCACCAGATCGTACGCGATCAGTACGAGAAAAAATTTGGCCGCTTTGGAAAGGCCGTAGTTGAGTCGAATATGGAGGTGATGCTCGGCGGTTTCGAGCGCGTAGTGGAAATCAAGTATGGCGAGATTGACGATGCCGACACGTCCAGTATGCGCAATCCTATGCTTGCCCCGCACACTGCCGCCGACAACGAGATGCCAGGTACTGCTGGCTGTGACGCCAGTGGCTGTCCCAGCTGCGCAATGCCCGAGGGCAAGGAACGCGCGCCGTTCCAGACGATGGAAAAATTTGATTCCGAGTTTCGCAACGACTTCGGCTACCACCAACCCGCCGGCGCTTTTGCCAGCCTCGCCGTGATGGGCTCAGGCAGCGGCGCCACGCAAAGCAAATATGTAGCTCGCCGAGAGACGCCCGTTTACATCGCGGAAAACTGCACCCAGTGCATGGAGTGCATCACTGCCTGCCCGGACACTGCCCTGCCCAATACTGCGCAGGATATTAGCACTATTTTGGTCACGGCCATCCGCAATTACGTGGCTGATAAGGATGCTCAGAAGGCACTGCTCAATGAGGTGAAAGGCCTTGATGATCGCTGTCGTGCACGGATGAATGAAAACGTCGCCAACAAGGGCAAGGAACCATTCAAGGATATTTTGAGTTCAGAAGTGGATCAGCTTACCAGCATCGATGCTGGTGCGCGGGATGAATTCATCACCATCATCAACAAGCTACCGCTGGCTTACAATGACGTAACCGCGATTTACCGGAGTGTTGAAAAAAAGACCCCCGGCAATGGCGGCCTTTTTTCAATTTTTGTTTCCGACCTGTGCAAAGGCTGCGGCGAGTGCGTCCAGGTATGCGGCGATCACGACGCGCTTCGGATGGTTTCCGAAACGCCGGACCTCAATGCCGAGCTGACCACTGCTCAGGTGTTTAGCAGACTGCTTCCAGATACCAGCCAGAAATTTCTCGGCCTTTACAAGGATGATACCCCTGAAGCCTCGCGAGAAGCGGCATTGCGGAATCACCTGATGGTGCGCCGTAATTATGAGGCGCTGGTTAGTGGCGATGGGGCATGCGCTGGCTGTGGCGAGAAGAGCGTGCTGCGTGCCGTGGCTTCCGTAACCGAAGCGTATATGCGGCCGATGTATCACAGTAAAGCCGCGCGCCTGCGCGAGAAGGCTAACGAACTGGAATCTAATGGCGCAGCCAAGCTCACCGCGCTCAAGGAACGCAGCGAGGAGGAATACGATTTGTTCAAGCGTAGTGTAGCCCACGTGGTGATGGGGTTTGGCGGCGAGAATGACGCCGATACTACTCATCGCCTTGAGGCCCATGGTGATATAGCAGACAGTGAGATCATCGGTGCCCTCATTACTGTGCTGAGGCAAGACGCATTCAATCACCGCGATATCCAGGCTATAGACGGCCGCCATGCTAACGGGATGAGCGTGATGTATATGGGCGCTCACACCGGTTGCAACACGGTGTACGGCTCTACTCCCCCTAGCAATCCACACCCATATCCGTGGATGAATTCACTATTCCAGGATGGCGCGACCATCAGCTGGCTCTTTGGCGAATCATCGTTGCTCAATCACGCGCGCCGTTCGGTGGCGCCGGAGCGCTTGGCCACGGCGTTACTAGAGCGCGAAGAGAACGTTAGCAGTGAGCGCGAGTATTTTGAGCTGACCCACCTTGATGACACGCAAATGACCGACCAAGAAGTACGCGAGCTGCCCAAGGTATGGGCTATCGGTGGCGATGGCGCGATGGGCGATATCGGTTTCCAAAACGTCTCCAAGGTGGTTTTGCAAAACAAGCCGAATGTGAAGATGCTAATGCTTGATACGCAGGTGTACTCCAACACCGGCGGTCAAAACTCCGACAGCTCCAATATGCTTGGCGGCTACGACATGAACCAGTTTGGCGTAGCATCGCAGGGCAAACTTATTGAGAAAAAGAGTGTTGCTGAAACCTTTACTGCTGGCCATGGCTCGCCTTACATCGCACAGGTCTCAATGGCCAATAGCGCTAAGCTTTATAAGGCGATGCTGGATGGCCTCGAATATCGCGGCACGGCGTTTTACCAGTGCTATACCAGTTGCCAACCCGAGCACGGCGTGGGAGACAATATGAGTGCCGATCAGGCGCGGATGATTCGCGATAGCCGTGGAATGCCAGAATTCATTTACAACCCGCGCGCCGGCGAGACGATGCAGGAAGGCTTCAAGCTCAAGGGCAATCCCTCTATCAAGCGCGACTGGTGGGAGGCCAAGTACCCCTCCACAGGCGACAAGTATAACAATACTGTCGCCCACTGGGCCATCACCGAGGCACGCTTCCGCTTGCACCTCAAGGAAATCCCCGAGGCACAGGCTGGCGAGTTCATTCACCTCGACAATATGCTCATTGCTATCACGCAGCAGGACGTTATTTACCGGCGTGTGTTTGATGAAAAGCACCGCGCCTACGTCCCTGACTGGGGTGTCTATTTCAAGGCTGAGGTCAACGGTAAGTTCAAGTATTTCACCGTCAGTCGCCAGATGGTGCTTTTCCACGTTGAGCGCCGAAAATCATGGCGAATGCTCCAAAGCCGTGCGGGTATCATGAATGAAGATTATCTCGCCCAGAAAAAACTCGTCGAGAAAGTGGACAACGGCGACCTCTCCCGCGACGACCTCCTCGAGCGTGGCTGGGAACTCCTCAACGAGGAAATTGCCGCCGCCAAGGAATAATAGGCGTCCGCCAACCCAATCACCGCCCCGCACTGCGGGGCTTTTTTTATGCCAATACTTGTGACAAAGATGCCGGTGTCTCTATGCAGCAGGGCTTCAAAATTTTATGCACATATAAATTAATTATGATTTAACCAGCTGCTGCGTGGACATAAGCTGGGGCATGAAACAGATTCTAATATTGATGATGGCGGGGGGTATTGCTGGCTTGTGGGGGTGGCGTTGGAGAGCAGGCTGCCAAACCTAGCTCTCAACCAAATAATGAAACCGCAGATTCGGGTGATATATATGAGAGTTCAAAGGAGAGCCATATTCCCCAAGCACGATCGTTTTTGTTGTTGTTGGAAGCAGTTAAAAATGAGGACGAACATAAATTGAAGACCGTTCATTCTGAGCGCATTAAAAAGGGTTTGGAAAAGAAAGGATGGGCGAATGTAATGAAACAGTATCAGGATGCCTTTAAGGAACAATTTGGGGAGTATAAACTGAAAGAATTCACCTTTGAGTACGAAGGCAGTGAAATGAAAGGTAGAGTTGCAATTGCTCATAACGGAAATGCTCTCGGTAAATTACACGTGATCTATGAGAATGGTGTTTGGAAAATGAATGAACGATAATTTCCAAATGCATTTCGCTGTTTTAGCTCACCGCCACCGTCCGAAATCCTGAATCGCCTGAATGATTCTAGAGCCCAATTGCTGGTTAAGGCTACAGAACGCGCAACTGGGGTGAATCGAAAACTTCAGGATTAACAATGAATTCGGGACGTCGGCCGTTTAATAGATCGAGAATATTTTGGGCGGCGGCCCGGTTCATCTCCCGCGCATTACCCCAAACATAGGGTGCCATGTGCGGGCAAAGGATGGCGTTTGGAGCGGTGCGCAGTGGATGATCGGCCGGTAGCGGCTCTTCTGAAAAACAATCCAGTGCCGCCCCGGAAATCCATTCCTCGTTCAGGGCCTTCACCATGGCGGCTTCATCAAGTAGGGCACCGCGGGCGGTGTTGATGAGGTAGGCGGTGGGCTTCATTCGGCGCAATTCAGGTTCGCCAATGAGCCCTCGGTTTTCGGGTGTGGCAGCGGCGTTGAGACAGATGAAATCACTTTGCTCAAGCAGTTGCTCCATGGATACAAACTCCACGCCCGCGGCGCGCGCGGCCTCATTGGGAAACGGATCAAAGCCCAATAGCCGCATGCGGAAACCCTTGGCGCGTTCGGCCACCGCGGTGCCAATGCGGCCGCAGCCCACAATACCCAAAGTGCGTTCCACCACGTCGTGCCCCCAAGTCACATGCCAATCGCCGGCCCGCATCGTATCCTGTCCCCAGGGAATGCGCCGTGCAATGCTGAGGAGCAGCGCCCACGTATAGTCCGCCACGGTGTCATCGAGAAAGCCGGGAAGGTAGCCAACAACGATACCGGCGGCTGTGGCGGCATCGATATCCACTGCATCATAGCCGACGCCCCAGCGTTGAACCATTTTCAGACCGGAAGTTTCCGGAGCAGTCAGCACGTCTGATGAATAATCATCGGCACCGGCCACCACAGCGGCGATGCCGGATAAATCGGTCAAAAGATCCGAGGCCGTTAGTGGGCAAACACGTTGGGTTTCCACCACCGTGCAGCCGGCCGCCTCAAGCATTTCACGTCCGTCCGGACCGGCATCACGAAAAGTGGGGGCAAGATTGAGGATATTCCAACTCATCAAAAGCGCAGTGTGCGTCGGGGTTCCGGCCCAGGCAAGACCCTGCTGATGAGAATACTAATTAGAATTATTCTAATTCAGATTGACAGTCTCAATTAAATACGCGAGGTTGTGCGGCCCATGAAGGATGTGAAGGCGCGCACGGTGTTTGTGCCGCCGCACCGTGAGCGCGGTGCGGTGGATGCCTGTATTGCCGAGGCCGGTCTGCGGCCCACGGCGCAGCGGAGCGTGGTGTACGGCGTGTTACTCAATCATGCCAAGGAGCATCCGACGGCTGATGAAATTTTTATGCAGGCCAAGGTGGAGAAGCCGGAGATTTCGATGGCCACGGTGTACAACTGCCTCGATGCGCTGGTGAAGCATCATTTGGTGAAGCAGGTGCATCTGGATCGCGCGGCGACGCGGTACTGCCCGAACATGCATGAACACGCGCATTTTTTGTGTGAGGAGTGCGGGGAAGTTTCGGATTTCGAGGGAACCGCCAAGCCGCGCACGAGCGGGTTTAAGGTGCCGAAGGGTTTTCAAGTAACGCAAACGGAAATGAACATGCGCGGAGTATGCCCAGATTGCGCTAAGCAGGAGGCCACCCGATGAGCAGCGAAAAGGAAGTCATCGATCAGTTTGTGGAGCAGGAATACAAGTGGGGTTTCTACACGGACGTGGAAACGGACACGCTGCCACCGGGGCTGGACGAAGATGTGATCCACCATATCTCGGCCAAAAAGGAGGAGCCGGAGTGGCTACTCGAGTGGCGGCTGAAAGCTTTCCGTCATTGGCAGGAAATGGAGGAGCCGCACTGGCCGCATGTGAATTATGAGCCGGTGGAATATCAGGGCATCAGCTACTACTCTGCGCCGGGCGCAAAGGACAAGGATCGGCCGAAGAGTTTGGATGAGGTGGATCCGAAATTGCTGGAAACCTACGACAAACTCGGCGTGCCTTTGCACGAGCGTGAGCGGTTGGCAGGCGTGGCGGTGGATGCGGTGTTTGACAGCGTGTCCGTCGGCACCACGCATCAGGAGGAATTGGCCAAGCACGGCGTGATCTTCTGTTCGTTTTCTGAGGCGGTGCGCGATCATCCGGAGCTCGTCAAAAAATATCTCGGCACGGTGGTGCCGTATACCGACAACTTTTTTGCCACGCTCAATTCGGCGGTATTTAGTGACGGTTCGTTTGTGTACATCCCGAAAGGAGTGCGCTGCCCGCTGGAGCTGAGCACGTATTTCCGGATTAATGCCGCGGAGACGGGGCAGTTTGAGCGCACATTGATCGTGGCTGATGAAGGGAGCCACGTGAGTTATCTCGAGGGCTGCACAGCGCCGATGCGTGATGAGAATCAGCTGCACGCGGCGGTGGTGGAACTGGTGGCACTGGGCGATGCGGAGATCAAATATTCCACCGTGCAAAACTGGTATCCCGGCGATGAGGACGGTAACGGCGGCATTTATAATTTTGTGACTAAGCGCGGGATCTGCAAGGGCGATCGCTCGAAGATTTGCTGGACGCAGGTGGAGACCGGCTCGGCAATCACGTGGAAATATCCGAGCGTGATTCTGCGCGGCGACGATTCGGTGGGCGAGTTCTACTCCGTGGCCCTCGCCAACCTCGCGCAGCAGGCCGATACCGGCACCAAGATGATTCACCTCGGCAAAAACACCCGCAGCACGATCATCAGCAAAGGCATCTCGGCCGGCAAAGGCCAGAACAGTTATCGCGGTCTGGTGCAGGTGGGCAAGAATGCCACCGACGCACGCAACTTTACCCAGTGCGATTCACTGCTGATCGGCAGTCGCTGCGGCGCGCACACCTTTCCGTATATTGAAGTGAAGAATCCCTCAGCCAAGGTGGAGCACGAGGCGACCACTTCGAAGATCGGTGAGGACCAGATTTTTTACTGCAACGCCCGCGGCATTGAGACGCAGGATGCGGTGAACATGATTGTGAACGGCTTCTGCAAGGAAGTCTTTAGCGAGCTGCCGATGGAGTTTGCGATGGAAGCGCAGGCACTCATGGACGTGAGCCTCGAGGGCAGTGTGGGATAATTTAGCATGTTGGAGATTCAAAATCTAAAAGCGGGCGTGGAGAGCAAAGCGATCCTCAAGGGCGTCAATTTATCGATCAACGCCGGCGAGGTGCATGCCATCATGGGCCCCAACGGCAGTGGCAAAAGCACGTTGGCGCAGTTGCTGGCCGGCCGCGAAGGCTACGACATCAGCGAGGGCTCGGTCCGGTACAGCGGCCAGGACCTGCTGGAGCTGTCNCCNGAAGAGCGCGTGTGCNAAGGGTTCTTTCTCGCGTTTCAGTATCCNGTGGAGATCCCCGGCGTGAACACGACTTATTTCCTNCGCGCCGCCGTGAACGCCCTGCGCGAGCATCGTGGTGAGGCGGAATTGAGCGCGGTGGATTTNCTCAAATTGATGCGNGAGAAGATNCAGTTGCTTGAGCTGGACGAATCGCTCCTCAAGCGCTCGGTGAANGAAGGCTTTTCCGGCGGCGAGAAAAAGCGCGCGGAGATTTTGCAGATGGCNCTGCTNGATCCGAANTTTGCCGTGCTNGANGAGACCGACTCGGGCCTCGACATCGANGCGCTCAAGGTNGTGGCCGGCGGCGTGAATCATCTCAAGCGCGCCGACAACGCCCAGTTGGTCATCACCCANTATCAGCGTCTGCTNGATTANATNGTNCCGGATTATGTGCANGTGCTGGTCGATGGCCGCATTGTAAAAACCGGCCCCAAGGAACTCGCCTTGGAGCTGGAGGAAAANGGTTACGACTGGNTCATCGAGGAACAAGCCGCNTAACTNATGGTTGCCCCCGCNCAAAACTGCGACGCCGTNGATCGCCTTCTGGCCGCCCTNCCGGTGGAAGGCGAAGGGCGCGCGCGTGTTGNGGAACTGGGCTTTCCAACCTCGCGCGATGANGACTGGCGATTCACGTCGGNCAAGCCGATCACTGAACTGAATTTNACTGCAGCAAAGGCGGACGCAACCACCACGCTGGACGGCTGCGTATTTGCCGCCATCGACGGGCCGCAGCTGGTGTTCGTCAACGGCCATTATTCCGAGAGCCTTTCGCAGATCGGTGACCTGCCGCCGGGCGTGGAAATGCGCCCAATTTCCGCCGGCGACTACCCCGCCCCGCCGGAAGTCGAGGATGCCTTTACTGCATTGAACGCGGCGGCTGCTACCGATGGGCCATTCATCCGCGTGGCGGACAATGTGATTTTTGAAACGCCCGTGCGCGTGTACTACCTCAGCACCGGCAGTGCCGGAGCCACGGCCAATGTTCGCGGTTGCATTTGCGCCGGGGCGAACAGCCGGTTGACCGTGCTGGAAAGCTGGAGCGGCACGGAGGCCGGTTATTTTAACAACGGCGTCACCGAACTGCGCGCATCCGACAATGCGCAGGTGGAGCACGTGAAGTTTCAGGACGAACACACCAGTGCATTTCACGTCGGTGCGCTGCACGCCACGATGGGTCGGGATGCCCGGGTGGCGCATCATTCGTTGGCGCTCGGCGGCCGTATCGCACGCAACAACCTACGCGCGCACCTCAACGGTACCGGTATTGAGGCGGTGCTGAACGGCCTGTACCTGCCGCGGGCTGGTCAGTTGATCGATCATCATATGGTCGTGAACCACGCCCAGCCGCACTGTGACAGCCACGAGTATTTTAACGGCATTCTAGATGACGATGCGCGGGCGGTGTTCCACGGGCGCATTCACGTGCACAAGGGCGCGGATAAAACGGACGCCAAGCAGACGAACAAAAACTTGCTGCTCTCCGACAACGCTACGGTGAACACCAAGCCGCAGCTGGAGATTTATGCCGACGACGTCAAGTGCACGCACGGCGCCACCATCGGCCAGATGAATGCCGAGCAGATTTTTTATCTGCGGGCGCGCGGACTCGACGAGGAAGCGGCGCGGCAATTGATCATGCACGCCTTTGCCGGTGAGATTGTGGAGCGAATCCAGTGCGAAGCCGCGCGTGAAGAGTTGGACCGGCTGGTGTGGGATCGGCTTGAGGAGGCCGTCGAGGCATGAGCACGGCCACCCACAGCATCGATGAGCTGGTTGAAAATTTCGATTTGCTCGGCGATTGGGAATCACGCTTTGGTTACCTCATCGATCTCGGCAAGGAATTGCCTCGGATGGATGCCGCCGACCAGTGCGAGGCCAACCGCGTGCACGGTTGTCAGGCACAAGTATGGCTGAAGTTTGTGCCCGAGACTGACGGACGCATTACTATCGCAGCTGATAGCGATGCCTTCATCGTCAAGGGTCTCATCAGCGTGCTGTTGGCCGTTTACTCAGGCAAAACGGCGGACGCAATTCTTGCCATCGATGGCGAAGCGGAATTGGCCAAGCTGGATCTTGCCTCGCACCTCAGTCCCACCCGCAAGAACGGCCTGTTTGCCATGGTGCAACGGGTGCGTGAACTGGCCGCCGCGGCAACGGAGGATGCGCCATGATGGAAAGCGAAGTGGTCGCCATCGAGCGCGAGGTGGAAGCGTCGGTCGTGCCCTCCGGCACTCGCGTGACGCTGGAGAAAGGCGAGACCGCCACCATCACGCAATCGTTGGGCGGCACATTTACGGTGGTGGTGAACGGCAACATGTTTCGCATCGACGGCAAGGATGCTGATGCCCTCGGTAAGGAAGTTTCGCTGACGCCCGCCGAAAAAGTTGGCAAAGCCGAGAGTGCCGAGGATCTCGAGAAGCAGGTGTGGGATCAGATGAAAACCTGTTACGACCCGGAGATCCCAGTGAACATTGTGGATCTTGGTTTGATTTACGATTGTCACCTTGAAGAACTGGAAAAGGGCAGCCACAAGGCNAGTGTGAAGATGACGCTCACCGCGCCNGGCTGCGGCATGGGCCCGACGATTCAGGCCGACGTGGAAAATAAAATTCTCTGNGTGGAATCCGTGGACGACGTCGANGTGGANCTNGTTTGGGANCCGCAATGGACNCGNGANATGATGACCGAGGCCGCGCGGCTGGAGNTGGGNATGATGTGATGAGCGANCCGNTTGCCATTGCGCGCGTGGACGAAATCGCCGAAGGCAAGGGNAAGGCGTTNGAGGTNGGCGAAAAGCGNATCGCNATTTTTCANGTGGANGGCCAGTTCCGCGCCATCGACGACGCCTGTCCGCANGCCGGGGCGTCNCTNGCCGAAGGCTACATTGAAAACGNNCACGTNGGTTGCCCNTGGCATTACGCNGAATTCGACCTCACCACTGGCGAACATCGCCANGCNCCGGCCACCTGCGGCGTGNGNGTGTATCCNGTCACCGTNGAAGACGGNCANGTGAANGTGGAGGTGGCATGAGCGGCATNGCNGANAGCATCCGTGATGATTTCCCNGCCTTGGCCCNGGAGATNAACGGGCACCCGTTGATNTATTTCGACAACGCCGCCACNACGCAAAANCCGCGGCCNGTGCTGGAGGCCATNCGGCGTTATTANGAGCANGANAACGCCAATGTGCATCGNGGCATCCACGAGCTGAGCAACCGCGCCACNGCTGCNTANGAAGGCGCNCGCGAACGGGTGGCACAGTTCATCCATGCGCCCTCAGCCAAGGACATCATTTTCACACGGGGCACCACCGAGGCCATCAACCTCGTGGCCGCTACTTGGGGTGCAACCAATCTCCGCGAAGGCGATGTGATCNTGCTCACNGAGCTGGAGCACCATAGTAACCTCGTGCCATGGCAGCTGCTCGCNCAACGGACGGGTGCCNAGCTTCGGTTCATCCCCGTCACCGGCGATGAAGGCACGCTCGATCTGNCCGAACTCGATGCGTTGTTGTCGGACGTGAAGCTGCTGTCGTTCACGCACATTTCNAACNCGCTCGGCACTATCAATCCCGTGGCCGATCTCTGCGCCAAGGCNAAGGCGGTNGGCGCNGTGACTTTGGTAGATGCCGCCCAAAGTGCCGGGCACCTTGCCTTGGATGTTCANNCCATCGGNTGTGATTTCCTCGCNCTCTCCGGCCATAAACTTTGTGGGCCNACCGGCATTGGTGCGCTGTNCGCGCGCGCCGAGTTGCAGGAGGCGATGCCGCCGTATCAAGGTGGAGGTGAGATGATCGCCAAGGTGGAGTTTCAGTCATCCGAATTTCACGTGCCGCCGCACAAGTTTGAGGCGGGCACACCCAACATTGCCGGGGCCGTTGCCCTGCATGCGGCGTTGGATTATCTGGATGACATCGGCCGCGAGGCCATCCACGCCCACGACAGCGATTTGGCCGGTTATGCCCGCGAGCAATTGGCTGCGTTTGAAGGCATACGCATTTTTGGCCCAAGCAGTGAGCGCGGCGGGTTGGTGAGTTTTGTGTTTCCCGATGTGCACGCGCTGGACCTCGCCACCATGGCGGATCAACAGGGCGTCGCCATCCGCATCGGCCATCACTGCACCCAGCCGTTGCACGACAAGCTCGGCGTGCCCGCCACGGCCCGCGCCAGTTTTTATTTTTACAACACGCGCGCGGAAGTGGATCGGTTCATTGAAGTGCTGAATCGTGTATTGAAGATGTTGAGTTAAATCCAGAAATGCGGCAAAGTGTGGGCATGAGTTATCACGTGGAAATTGAATGCGAGGACGNCGGCCGTTGGCTGGGCGAGATCGCCGATTTGCCGGGCGTGATGGCCTACGGCGAATCACGCGAACAGGCCTTGGCCAAGACAAAGGCGCTGGCGCTGCGGGTGTTGGCTGATCGCTTGGAGCATGGCGAAGATGTGCCCGCCATGACGGAAGTTTTTGCCGAACCAGCATGAGCCGTTGGGGCGCCAGGAAGGCCCGTAAGGTTTTGGCAGCGCTGCAACGGATTGGATGGTCGGTCAAACGTCAGCGTGGCACCTCGCACCGGGTGATGCAGCGGAATGGCTGGCCGGATTATGTGTTTGCCTTCCATGATGGTGACGAGATTTGGCCTCGAATGCTGGCGCGCATCTCAAAGCATACAGGATTGAAACCAGAAGATTTGAAATGAGCACAACCACGGAAATCAACGGCGAATCGTCGATGGAACAGGTGCTGGTGGGGTATCCGGGCGCGCGGCGGGCGTTGTTTCGCAAGTATCACATCGGTGGCTGCTCGAGCTGCGGGTTTCAAATGGACGAAACGCTGGGGGGCGTGTGCGAACGGAATAATGGCTTGGACGTGGCCGAGGTGCTGCAGGAGATTCAGGCCAGCCATGAGGCGGATGAAAAAATTTACATCGATCCCAAGGCGCTGCAGGCCGAGCTGGAGGCGACGCCGGATTTAAAGCTGCTGGATGTGCGCACCAAGGAGGAGTTTGAGGCGGCGCGCATTGAGGGGGCCATCCACATGACGCGCGACCTGATGCAGGAAGTCATGGGCAAGTGGGATCCGGAGGAAATGTTTGTGATCATCGATCACCGGGGTCAACAGGGTCTGGACGCGGCGGCGTATTTTTTGGGGCACGGTTTGAACAAAGTGCGCTGTCTGCGCGGNGGCATTGATGCGTGGAGCTTGGAGGTGGATGAGTCCGTGCGCCGTTACGAATTTTCATAAAATGGACGAGTCACTGGAGAAAAAAATCAANGACGCCATTGCGGACCCCAAAAACATGGGCGAGCTCGCCGATGCCGACCGCGTGGGCACGGTGGGCAACTCTGATTGCGGCGAGATGCTCAAGCTTTGGGTGAAGTTTAAAGAGGATCACGGCCGCAAGGTGATCGACCAGGCAAGCTTCCAATCCTTTGGTTGCGAAACAGCCATCGCCGTGGCGAGCATGGCCACNGAATTGATCCGCGGCAAAACGGCGGATGAAGCGCTGGCGCTNCGGCATGATGAGCTGACCGGCGACCTCGGCGCATTGCCGCCCATGAAAATCCACTGCGCCCAACTAGTGGAGGGCGCCCTCAAGGCGGCGCTGGATGCCGATGAAGCGGCCGACAAAAAAACCGCCCCGGCCGAAGCCGGAGCGGCTGAAAATGTGCCTTCGCTAATGGACAGCCTGCAGGCGGATCAAAAACCGACCCAGGGCAAGCTGCGNTTGCTCGGGGACGAGTAGGATTTACCAGTCGCGGTCTTTGCCGCGTTTGCCNTCCCAGCCGCCACCGCCNCCACGGCCACCGCCGCCACGACCNCCNCCGCCNCCGCGNTAGCCNCCNCCACCNCCGCCGCCGCGGAANCCGCCGCCNCCACCACCGCCACGATCNTCGCGNGGGCGCGCNTCNTTTACGGTGAGATTGCGGCCCATGTATTCGAAGTCGTGAAACTTCTCAATCGCCGCCTTGGCTTCGTCATCAGAAGAAAACGTCACAAAACCGAAGCCTCGTGAACGACCGGTTTCCCGATCCTGAAGGATGACCCCGTCGGTCACCGTTCCGCACTCTCCAAACAGATCTTTCAGATCATCATCCGTGGCGTCCCAGCTGAGGCCGCCCACAAACACTTTATTTCCCATAACTTTAGTTTTTCTGGTTGCGCGAACCATTGCGGTTTTTTGCGCTGCGTAGACGCTGAGGCCATTCGCGGTGAATGGCAAGGGGAAAAACTCCTAATTTCCTGTGATTTTCGTGTAGGCCTCCCCCTCATTGATGGTGGGGGTTTCCGGCCGGCCCTTGTAACGATAAATCAAATCGAGGTTGTGAACCCCCAGNAAATGCAGNATGGTCGCGTGNAGGTCGTGNACGTGAAGGCGATCCTGCANGGNCCAAAGGCCCAATTCGTCGGTGGCACCAATCACTTGCCCGCCCTTNACGCCGCCNCCGGCCAGCCACATGGTGAATCCGGTGGGGTTGTGGTCGCGGCCGTCGCCCTTCTCGCTCATCGNNGTGCGGCCNAANTCNCCGCCCCANATNACCAGCGTNTCNTCGAGCAGCCCGCGCGNCTTNANATCCNTCANCANNCCNGCNGTNGGNANATCGCTCTGNCGGCATTGGCGGCTGTGGTTGCTTTCCATTTTGGAATGCGAATCCCATTTGCTGCCAGCGCCATGATAAATTTGTACGAACCGCACGCCACGCTCCACCAATCGCCGCGCCAACAGGCAACAACGGCCAAAGGGCTCGGTATCCTTGTTGCCAAAGCCGTACAACTTTTTCGTGGCCTCGGTTTCCTTTGTGAGGTTCACCGCCTCCGGGGCCGCCGCCTGCATGCGGTAGGCCAGCTCGTAGGCGCGGATGCGGGCTTCCAGTTCGCTTTGGC
>PBFV01000014.1 GCA_002718935.1 Verrucomicrobiales bacterium | reverse complement strand
TTTGTTTTGGAAAGATGAAGTTATTCGGACTTCATTTCACTTTTACCCAGCAGCGCAGCTCGGCGGATTGCTCGACTGCCTCAAGCACTTGCTGGTTTTTTAACCCATCCTCAAAGGTCGGCTGCACAGCACGGCTTTTTGAGATGGCATTCACAAAATCTGCGATGGTGTGCACAAAGGTATGCTCGTAGCCGATGATGTGGCCGGGCGGCCACCATTGGCCGACGTAGGGATGTACCCCGTCTTTTTGTGTAACGAGAATGTCGGCAAAGCCCTGACGATCGGTGGGGGCGGTGTTGTCGAAAAACTTGAGGCGGTTCATGTCCTCAAAATCAAACTCCAGTGATCCCTTGGAGCCGTTGATTTCGAGATGGATGTGGTTTTTGCGACCAGTAGCGTAACGAGTCGCCTCAAGGTTGGCTAGCGCGCCATTTTTGAAACGGCCGATGCATTGGGCGGCGTCGTCCACCGTCACGCGGCCCGTCTTCTTGGGATTGTCCGGCAAGGGGCGTTGCTTGATGAAGGTGTGCATTTGGCCGCAGACCTCGTCGAACTCACCCACTAGATAACGCGCGAGATCAATGATGTGTGCGTGAATGTCGCCGTGGGCGCCGCTGCCGGCGTGTTGTTTCTGCAGTCGCCACAAGCGTGGCACCTTGGGATCAACCAACCAGCCCTGTGCATAACGGGCGTAGTAGTGGCGAATGTCGCCGATGGAGCCTTCATCGATCATCTTTTTCGCCTGCGCAATGGCGGGGATACGGCGGTAATTGTGGCAAATCATGTGCACCACCTTGGCGCGCTTCACCGCCTGCAGCATTTGGCGGCATTGTGTGACATCCAGCGCGAGCGGTTTTTCGCAGAGCACATGCTTGCCGGCCTTGGCAGCGGCATTGGCGATCTCGGCGTGCGAATCGTTCGGCGTGTTGATGTCGATTACATCAATCTCGGGATTAGCCACCACCTCTTGCCAATTGGTGACAGCCTGTTCCCAGCCGAACTGCGCCCGTGCCTTTTCCACCTCAACGGCATTGCGACCGCAAATGGTGTGCAGACGCACCTCACGTTTCAGGTCAAAAAATCGCGGTGCCTGCCGCCAGGCATTGCTGTGCGCCTTGCCCATGAATCGATAACCGATCAGGCCAATGTTCAGTGTTTTCTTTGGCATCATAAAAAACGCGCGACCTTTAGGTCGCGCGTGGGTTTAAACTGGGCGCAACCTTACTTCGCCAGCTTCGTCCAGCGGGCGTTGTTCTTGGAGGATTTCACGACCGCCTCAATGAAAGCCATGCCGCGAATGCCGTCCTTGATCTTCGGATAATCCAGCGCAGGATCATCTTTGGCGAGCTTGCGGCGGTCCTGCTTGGCGCGAATGTGATTGGCGAAGTTCACATAAATGTTCGCAAACGCCTCAAGGTAGCCTTCGGGGTGTGCCGGGGGCGTGCGTGTCGCCGCAGCGGCGGACGCACCGAGGTATCCATTGGCCGTCCGGAAAACTTGCATCGGTTGATCAAGCCATTTGACCAGCATGGTGTTCGGCTCATTTTGGTGCCACTCGATGCCACCCAGCTCGCCGTAAACGCGGATGTTGATGTTGTTTTCTTCACCGACAGAAATCTGCGAGCTATGCAGCACCCCCTTGGCGCCGTTGGTGAAACGCAGCAGCACATTGCCGTCGTCATCGAGCTTGCGGCCCTTCACAAAGGTGGTGATGTCGGCGGCGAGTTCCTTGATCTTCAGGCCGGTAATGTATTCAGCAAGATTCTCCGCGTGCGTGCCAATGTCACCAATGCAACCGGCGGCGCCACTGCGTTTGGGGTCGGTGCGCCAGTCGGCCTGTTTCTGGCCGCTGGCCTCAAGGCGCGTGGCGAGCCAGCCCTGCGGGTACTCCACCACCACCTTGCGAATCTTGCCCAGCTTGCCGTTGGCGATCATGTCGCGCGCTTCTTTCACCAGCGGATAACCGGTATAATTGTGTGTCAGGCCGTAGAGGCACTTGGTTTTTTTGACGAGCTTCTCAAGTGTCTTGGCCTCTTTGAGATCGAAAGTAGCCGGCTTGTCGCTGAGCACGTGGAAACCATTTTCCAGCGCCATCTTGGCGGGCGGAAAGTGCATGTGGTTCGGGGTCACAATCGAAATGAAATCCATGCGCTCGCTCTTAGGCAGAGCCTTCTCCTTCTCGATCATCTCCTCAAACGTGCCGTAGCAGCGTTTGGCCGGCAGGAAGAGATCCTTTCCGCTGGCCTTGGATTTGCGGGGGTTGGAGGAAAATGCACCGCAGACCAGCTCGATCTGGCCGTCCATGTTCGCGGCGATGCGATGCACCGCGCCAATAAACGCGCCGCGGCCGCCGCCGACCATTCCGTAACGAATTTTTCTGCTCATGATAAAAAAATTAACGGGATTGATTTGGTTTCCGCCGCGTGTATAGTGCCGCGCCCGCGCCAAGTCAACGTGATTGGACATGACCTTGCAGCTTCTGAAATCGAAAATTCACCGAGCAGCCGTGACGGATGCCAATGTGAAATACGAGGGCAGCCTGACGATTGACNGGGCGTTAATGGAGGAGGTGGGGATGCTCGAGTACGAACGCGTTCTGTGTGGCAACATGGCCAACGGTGAACGGTTTGAAACATACGCCATCGCNGNGGAANCAGGCAGTGGCGCGATCATTCTCAATGGCGCCACGGCGCACCTCGGCAAGGTGGGCGACCGGCTGACCATCATGACCTTCGCCGGCGTGGATGACACAGCGGCGGCGGATTGGCGACCGAAAGTGATTGTGCTCGGCGAGGACAACGCTATTATCGCCCGACGTTAGGCGCTTTAGCGCCATTGACCACAACTGAACTGAAAGGCTTTAGCCCATGCGATTTACCGCAGGAGATATCGCTGCCCACTTGGGCGGCAAGGTGATTGGCGACCGCACAATGCCGCTCACCGGTTTTCAAGCCGCCGACCGCGCGCGCGACGGCGACCTCACCTTCGCCGAAAACCGCACCTTCTTTGAACGCGCCGAGCAAAGCGCTGCCAGCGCGATCATCGTCGACAAGAATTTCAATTCCGAACGCAAGGTGCTCATCCGCGTGGACAGTNCGCGCACGGCCTTTGCCAAGGTGGTGCCGCTCTTTTACCCGGAACCACAACCGCCGCAGGGCGTGCATCCTTCCGCGATTATTTCGGATAAGGCCGAGGTNCACCCGGAGGCATGCATTGGCGCGCACGTGATCATCTGCGATGACGTGAAGATTGGCGCACGCAGTGTATTGCACGGGAACAACTATGTGGACGAAGGCTGCGTGATTGGCGAGGACAGCGCAGTGTTCCACAACGTGACACTTTACCCGCGCACGGAGATCGGCGATCGCGTTCGCATTCACGCCGGCACCATCGTGGGGAGCGACGGCTTTGGTTACGTGCAGGAAGGCGGCCAGCACATCAAGGTGCCGCAGATCGGTAACGTGGTTATCTGCGACGACGTGGAAATNGGCGCCAACGTGACCATCGACCGCGGCGCCCTCGGCCCCACCACCATCGGCAAGGGCACCAANATTGATAACCTCGTCCAAATCGCGCACAACGTAACCACCGGCGAAAACTGTCTGGTGGTCGCGCAGGCCGGCATTGCGGGCAGCACCAAGCTAGGCAAGCACGTGATCCTCGCCGGCCAAGTGGGTCTTGCAGGCCATCTGCGCATCGGTGATGGGGTCACCATTGCCGCGCAATCCGGTGTGATGCGCGACATTCACGAGGGCGAAAAATGGTTCGGCACCCCNGCCCAACCCGACCGCTCCATGAAGCGCCAGCTGCTCGCTTTGCAAAAATTGCCGGAACTTTTGCGGCGGTTTAATCGGTTCGAGAAATTCGTAAAAACCCGCATGCCTCAGGAGGCCGGCGTGCAAGCGCCTAAAAAGCCTGAAAAACAAGCGCCCCCAACGGAATCTGCCAAGGCGGCCACCGCCGAAAAAACCGAATAATTTGGCCAAAACCCTGTTGACTCGGCCCCTTTTTCTGGTATCTTCTCCGCCCCTCATCGCGAGAATGAAGACTTTTTTGCCCAAGATAGACATGCAACGGCGCAAGTGGCGCATCATTGATGCCGACGGCCAAGTGCTCGGCGTCGTGGCCGAAAAGGCCGCCAACATCCTGCGTGGGCGCGACAAGCCGACCTATACACCTCACATGGACACCGGCGATTTCGTGGTGGTCATCAACGCCGAGAAAGTGCGCGTTACCGGCCGCAAGGAAACCAACAAGGTGTACACGCGCTTCAGCGGCTGGCGCGGCGGACAAAAGCGCGAGACGGTGGCCGATNTGCGGGCCAAGCATCCCGAGCGNCTCATCATGCGCGCCGTGAAAGGGATGCTCCCCAAGAATCGNCTTGGCACTAAAATGCTCACCAAGCTGAAGGTGCACGCCGGCACCGATCACCCGCACGAAGCGCAACAGCCCGAAACGGTTACCCTTTAATTTATCATGCCCGACGAAAAGACTGGCGAATACCTTGGCACCGGCCGCCGCAAAAGCGCGACCGCCCGCGTGCGGATCAAACCCGGCAACGGCAAGATCACCATCAACCACCGCGCATTCGAGGCGTATTTCCCCGTGGAAGAACATCGCATGGTGGTCAACGAACCCTTTGTGGCCACGGAGAACTCCGAAAAATTTGATGTCCGCGTCAACGTCACCGGCGGCGGCCAAGCCGGCCAAGCCAGCGCCGTGCGCCTAGGNATCGCCCGCGCCCTNCTGGAGGTGGACGGGGAACTGCGCCCCACNCTCAAGGCCGAGGGCCTNCTCACCCGCGATTCCCGCGTGAAGGANCGCAAAAAGTANGGCCAACCNGGNGCGCGCAAACGCTTCCAATACAGCAAGCGTTAATTACAAAAACCTTTCACGCCCGCCGGTTCCTCCGGCGGGTTTTTTTGTGTTTTCAACTCACCCGAAACAAAGCAAAACATCCGAAGCAAATCAATGAACGAGGTAACGACAGTCAAGGCAGCCGTGGTCGGCGCATCCGGTTATTCCGGCGAGGAACTCGTGCGCCTGCTCCTGGCGCATCCGCATGTGGAGCTAACCGCGGTAACCTCACGCCAATATGCCGGCCGATCGCTGGCCGATGTATTTCCGCGATTCGGAAGCCGTTCATCTCTGNTTTTTAGTGAACCCAACACCACCGCNCTGGAAGAAGCGGCTGAAGTCATTTTCCTCGCCCTGCCTCATGGGGTAGCGGCGGAGTTTGCCCGCCCATTGATTAAGACGGGGCGCACCGTAATTGATCTTTCCGCGGACTTCCGNCTGAATGATGCTGGGGTGTATGNGGAATTTTACGGAAGCCCGCATCCCGCGCCGGAACTGCTGGCCAAAGCGGTGTACGGCATGCCCGAGCTGCACCGCGACGCCATCCCCGNCGCGCAGCTCATTGCTGCGCCCGGTTGTTATCCCACCAGCATTTTGTTGCCNATCGCGCCCCTCTTNCGAGCCGGTTTAATCAAGCCCACCGGCATCATTGCCGACAGCCAAAGTGGCGTGAGCGGGGCCGGCCGCAAGACCGACATTCCATTCCTCTACGCCGAGTGTAACGAAAGCCTCAAGCCCTACGGCNTCCCCAAGCATCGCCACCTTTCCGAGATGGAACAGGAGCTTTCGGCGGCCGCCGGCACTACCGTTACGATGCAGTTCACCCCGCATCTTGCCCCGGTCACCCGCGGCATTNTGAGCACCCTTTATTTGGCCCCCGCGCAGTCNTTTATGACAGAAGCGGAAGAAGCCGCNCTCGCGAAACAAATCATCGNCTGCTACGCTGAGGCCTATGNGGACGAGCCGTTTATTCGGCTGCTGCCTGACAATGCTTTGCCGGATACCAAACACGTTACGCACAGCAACCATCTCGACCTTGCTTGGCGCCTCGATCGCCGCACGGGGCGGCTGATCGTCATGAGCGCCATCGATAACCTCGTGAAGGGCGCCAGCGGCCAAGCCGTCCAATGCCTCAATATCGCAAAAGGCTGGGACGAAACCACCGGACTTATTTAATATGCAAAAACATCTCTTCCACCTGTCCGTCCTTTCCGCTGCCCTGCTCGGCTGCTCCAGCCCGTCCCCCACGGATGGGAATGGCCCCTCAGCCTTGCCGCCGGTATTGACCGAGCCGGTTTATGAGGCCCCGACCGACCCTTCCGCACCTTTACCCGGTCACTCCGCCCATGGCGTGGCGTTTAACAAGGGCCCACGGCAAGCCGCCCGTTGGATGGAGGGTAAAACCGGCAACGTCTCTTTTCCCATCAAGACCAACAGCGCGGAGGCACAACAGTTCTTCAATCAAGGCATTGGCCAGCTCCATGGCTTTTGGACGTTAGAAGCCGAACGGTCGTTCCGGCAGGTGCTCAAGCTGGATCCAGACAATCCCATGGCCTACTGGGGCATGGCCATGGCCAATGGCACTAATTCCCGGGCCAAGGAATTTGCTGAGAAAGCCGTGAAACATCAGGAGCGCGCCGACGAAAAAGGCCGCCTGTGGATCGCTGCCCGCGCGGCATTCCAAAAGGAAAGCGACAAGAAAAAGCGTGAGGCCGCCTACCTCAAGGCGCTGCAGGCCATCAGCACGAAGTATCCGGAAGACGTCGAGGCCAAGGCATTTGTCGTGCTGCAAATGTATCGCAACGGCGTGCGGGGCAAAAAGACTTCACACTACGAAACCATCGACAAGCTCATCAGCGAAATCCTCAAAGTGAACCCGATGCATCCCTGTCACCACTACCGGATTCACCTTTGGGATTACAAAGACTCCAAGCGCGCCGTCAGCTCCATTGGCAAGTGCGGCCAGGCCGCGCCGGGCATCGCGCACATGTGGCACATGCCCGGGCACATCCTCTCGCGGCTCAAGCGATATCATGACGCCTCGTGGCAAATGGAAGCCAGCGCGCGTGTCGATCACGCGCTGCAGATGCGCGATGGTGTGTTGCCCGATCGCATCCATAACTTTGCCCACAACAACGAGTGGCTCACCCGCAACCTCAGCCACGCAGGCCGGGTGAGCCATGCTGTGACCATGGCTAAAAACATGATCGAGCTGCCACGCATTCCCAGCGTGAAAAGCGACGGGACCTGGAGCGTGTCCACCCGCGGCAGCCATTCCTACGGCAAACGCCACTTGCATGGCCTGCTGCAAAACTACGAATTGTGGAATGAAATTATCGCGCTCAAGGACACCCACTACCTGCGCCCCGGCAAATCAGCCGCTGACCAGGCCAAGTGGCAGCGCCTGGTGGCCAGTGCATATTTTAACACCGGTAAAACCGCCGAGGGTGATCTGCTCCTGCCTGAAATGGAGAAACTGCTCACTGAGCAAACGGCCGGTAAAAAGAAAGCCGGTGACGCCGCCGAGGCCAAGGCCAAGGAAGAGAAGAAAAAGGCAGCCGACATTCGCAAAGCCCGCACCGCAGCCGAGCGCCCTTTTAGCAGTGCCATCAGCGCCTTAACCCGGGGCATTGCTGAGGTCAAGATGCACCGCGCTTTGGCCGCCGGAGACAAGAAGGCCGCCAAGGAACTGCTCGCCAAGGCCTCGGACATCCGCAACGAACGCAAGGCGCTGATTCAGCATCGCATCGGCGATACCGCTGGCGCCCTTACCACCGTGGCGGCCACTGTCAAATCCGCTGCCGAACAAGCACGCCCCCTCGCTGTACAAGCCTACCTGTTGCACGCCGCCGGTAAGGCCAAGGAAGCCAAGGCCGCCTTCGAGCACCTGCGCCGCATTGCGCCCGAGGCGGATTTGTCGGTGGAAGCTTTTGCTCGACTCGCACCGCTGGCCCAGTCGCTGGGCCTGCCCGACGACTGGCGCAAGGAGCCAGCCGAAGCCAAGGACATGGGCCTGCGGCCGGATCTGGATCAACTTGGACCATTCCGTTGGCAGCCCCCCCCCGCCCCGCAATGGACGCTTCGCGACAAGACCGGCAAACCGCTCTCGCTCAATGCCTACAAGGGCAAGCCGGTGCTCGTTGTATTTTACCTCGGCAAAGGCTGCTCGCATTGCATGGAGCAGTTGAATGAATTTGCGCCGGCAGTGGACAAGTTCAAGAAAATCAGTGTGGAGCTTGTGGCCGTGAGCACCGACACGGTGGCTGGACTACAGGAAACATTTCCGGCCAACGCAACGGATGTGAAACACTTTCCTTTCCCGCTCGTGAGTGACGCACGTCTCGACACGTTTAAGGCCTTCCGCGCCTATGATGATTTTGAAAAAACGCCGTTGCACGGCACCTTTCTGATCGACAGCAGCGGCAAAATTCGCTGGCAGGACATCAGCCACGAACCCTTCACCGCCGTGGATTTCCTGCTGGAGGAAGCCGAGCGCCTGCTTTCGTTACCGAACTAATTGCCTTCTACAATTCGGATTTTTCCTTTGCACCGGCTGCCGGAGGTTTACACTTTCGGCAGCCCCATTCTCATGAAAAAACCCATTCTTTCCCTTGTTGCCCTCACTCTCCTGACCGTCTTGACACTGGCGGCGGAGGCCAAGCCGATCAAGCTGCTGATTGTGGACGGGCAGAATAATCACAACTGGCGCGCTATGACGCCCTGGATGAAAACCCAATTTGAAGCGACGAAAATGTTTTCCGTGGATGTATCCACCACCCCGCAACGCACGCGCATTCCCGGCGGCCTGAACAAGGAACAACGCGCCAAGGCCATCCAAGCCGCCAACCAATTGAATGCCAAGCAATGGAAAGAATGGCGGCCGGCATTCGACAAGTACGACGTGATTGTCAGCAACTATAACGGCCAGGAATGGCCCGCAGCGGTGAAGGCGGATTTTGAAAAATACATGAAAAACGGCGGCCGCTTCGTGGTTGTGCACGCCGCGGACAACTCCTTCCCCAATTGGCTGGAGTACAACAAAATGATCGGCCTTGGCGGTTGGGGTGGTCGCACTGAAAAACACGGCCCGTACGTCTATTACAATGAGGAAGGCAAACTCGTCCGCGACACCCGCAAGGGCCGCGGAGGCAGCCACGGGCCTCAACACGAATTCACCATTGAGATCCGCAACGGCGATCACCCCGTCACACAGGGCATGCCTGCCAAGTGGAAACACGGGCGCGATGAGCTGTATGATTCCCTGCGCGGTCCCGCCGTAAACATGGAAGTGCTGGCGACCGCCTGGAGCCCCAAAAGCAAGCGCCATGAGCCGATGATGATGGTCATCAATTACGGTAATGGCCTCATCTTCCACACCCCCATGGGCCACGAGAACGGAGTGGCCCTCCAGTGTGTCGGTTTTATCACCACCCTCAACCGCGCCTGCGAATGGCTGGCCACGGGCAAAGTCAGCACCAAGCTGCCGGGGAATTTTCCCACGGCTGACAAGGTGAGTGTATTGAAAAAGAAATGACTAATTCCTAATGAGTAATGACGAATCAATTTCCAATGTCCAATGACGAAACAATTTTTAGTCATTTGAAATTGGTCATTCTTTAGACATTCGTCATTATACATTTAAAAATGAAACCCTCCAACCGCCGCAAGTTCATCAAAACCTCCTCCACCGCCGCCCTTTCTCTGCCCCTCGCGGCACGCGCGGTTGGTGCCAACGAAAAAATCACCGTCGGCATAATCGGCCCGGGAGGCATGGGCAGCGCCCACTTGGGCACGCTCAGCCACAACAAGGCGGTAAATATTGCCTACGTTTGTGATGTGGACGAACGCCGGACTGCCCGGGCACGAACCACAGTCGAGAAAGCCAAAGGCAAAGCCCCCAAGGCGGTTGGCGACATGCGGCGGATTTTTGAAGACAAGGATGTTGATGCCGTGTGGATTGCCACCCCAGACCACTGGCACGCACCGGCAACCATACTCGCCTGCGAAGCGGGCAAGCACGTGTACGTCGAGAAACCCGCCAGCCACAACCTGCGCGAGGGCCGCCTGATGGTGGAAGCAGCGCGCCGCAACAAATGCGTCGTGCAGGTGGGCACTCAAACCCGCAGCACTGCGGGCATCCGAGAGGCGATGGAGCTTTTGAATGACGGCGCTATCGGCGAAGTGCTCGTGGCCAAGGCGTGGAACAGTCAACGCCGCGGCAGCATTGGCCGCAGCAAACCCGGCAGGCCGCCCGCGCATTTGGATTTTGACACTTGGCTAGGGCCGGCTCCGAAGGTGAAGTTTCGGCCCAACATGCTGCACAGTATTTGGCGTTGGTGGCATGATTTTGGCACGGGCGACATGGGCAATGATGGTGTGCACGATATCGACCTCGCGCGGTGGGGCTTGGGGGTGGACACGCATCCCTCGAAGATCTGTGCGATGGGCGGCAAGTATGTTTTTGACGACGACATGCAGTGGCCGGATACGCAGAACTGCCTTTTTGAGTATGCGCCAGATAAAAATGGCCGGACGAAACAATTGATTTTTGAGATGCGCATCTGGTCTCCATACAAGCAACAAGGCATGGAGAATGGAAATGTGTTCTACGGCACGAAAGGGATGATGGTGCTAGGCAAAAAGGAGGGGTGGAAAATGTATGGGGAACGCAACCGGCTCGTGAAGGAAGGCGGCGGCGGCCCCAATCTTGGGGGGCATCATCTCAACTTTCTCGCGTGCATCCGTGAAGGCAAAAAGCCGCACGCAGACATCGAAATCGGCCACCTCTCCTCAAGCCTGTGTCACCTTGGCAACATCGCGATCCGTACAGGCGATATGCTGCATTTTGATCCCGAGAAAGAGCAGATGGTGGACGACAAGGCGGATGCGCTCGTGCGACGTGAGTACCGCGAGCATTGGGCAACGCCAAAGGGAGTTTAACTACGGCTCACTTAAGCTCTTTCACGAAAATATTCGCAAATTGCGTAGGCACGTTCGGCGTCAGCACTAACGCCCCCGCCTTCAACGGCCCTGACTCGCGAATGGCTTCCTCAATAACGACTTTGCCATTGAGTTCGATTTTTGTTTGGCCAAGGCGACGGGTGACGCGGATGCGGTTCCAGCCTTTTTTTATCTCTTTCAGTTCGCCAATGTTGCCAACGTTTGGCAGGTGAAACGGAGCATTCTGCCCCGCCGCGCGAAAGTCTGCGAACATCACGTATTCCTTGAACTTCGGCACTGAACGCAGCGGCGTGCCGCCCTTTGCGGTGAGGCGCCAGTCGTTGGAGGTCCACGCGCCAGCCTTGTCAGCCTTCCAGCCGGCGAGGTCGATACCGGTGTAAAGCGTGTGAAAACCCTCCTCCGCATTGGCGATCTCGTCTGGTTTTGGGTTCGTACTTGGCAGCTCCTTTATCTTCAGGTTACGGAACTGTACCGGCGAGCCTTCCGACTCGAGGCAAATGTACCCCTTGCGCGGCCTGGCCGCCTTGCCGCGGGTGACCACCTTGCCGTTCACCGCCAATGAAATGTCACCGTTGTTGCATTCGATGCGGTAATGGTTCCACTGCGGTGAGGGTTTGCTGCGATTCTCAGTGGGAAACGCCCGCGAACCGCCGCGCCCATTGATGGGCGTCATTTTCGCGCCGTGGATCGGAAAAATATCGCCATGCGTCGTATAGCTTCGCGTGTTGCCATAAGCGTTCTCCAGCACCTGCACCTCCACCCCACGATGAAAGGGTTGCCCCTTTGCCGTGTATGCATCGGCCCAAACGAAGATGCCGGCATTGCCACGTGGCTTGAGATGCCGCCACTCCACTTCCATAATGAAGTTTTCATACATGCGCAGTGTGCGCAACTCACCGATGGGTTTGCCGGTGCAGTGAATCATGCCGTCCTTCACTGACCAAGTGTTCGGNGCGCAATTGATGTTGCGCCAGCCATCAAGATTTTTGCCGTTGAAAAGCGGCTTAAAGCCGTCCTCGGCCAAGGATGCAAAGCCAAAAAAAAGAACCGGAAGCAAACGGATTATCATGGGCAGATTGTCCGCCAGTGATTAGGATTCCACAAGNCCGCGATGCGGGCNGNTNATTTTTCGTNGGAACGAATGAACGANTAGGTGCCGCCGTTTTCCTTGGCGATATCCTTGAGGGAANCGTCCACCTGATTTTCCCGCGCNGCAAACCCGATCGTGTTGATCCGCACCGCATTGTCGCTATTCAGCCTGCGAACCACCCGTTGCACGGATTGCAAGCCCTGCAGNCGCGTNCGGCCGCTGCCATACTTGATACGCTTCACTGAGGTGAATTTACCGTCCGACAATAGCCAGATGGTCGAGGGGTTCAGCTTTTTAAACGCGTCGGTCAACGCATCACGCGGGTTGGTCAGCCCACCGGGAACCATGCTCTCCACCCATTGACGGGTGCTGCTGATATTGCCGGGAGTGGCGGTCATCAGGCGGCGGTTGGTCATGTGGAAAGTTTCATCGCCAAAAAAGTAGATGTAAAAATTCTGGTCCGGTTGCAGTTTCTCCATCGTGCTGGCGAGNGCCTGCTTGGCGGCGGCCAACCGGTTGTCCTGCGACATGCTGTCGGAGCGGTCGATGATGAAAACGAAATTCTTGCCGCGCCCTTCCTCCTGCGTTTGGAAACCCTGAGTGCGGAACTTCTGCAGATCACTCAATGGCGTGGCATTCGCGGGGTTGGACTCGTGCGGCTTGGCGGCCACCAAAGTTTCCTCAGGACGCCGCGGTCTTCCGGTCACGCGCGCGCTCAGCGGATCCGGTTGCTCAAATGTGGGCGGCGCCACTTGCCGGGGTTGAATCTGGGAGACCATCGGCACATTCGGGGTCACCAGCGTGGTACTGGGAGTCAGNTTTCCAGTTGAGGTCTGGCTGGAACTGGAGGGCAAGCCGCTGACCGGCGTGGACTCGGAAGAGTTGGCCTGTGTACGGGTACGATCCGGGCGCACCCGGCTGGACATCATGCGCATCGGGCCGGCCAGCGAACCGGAGCCAATCTGTCGCATGACCTGATCGGTGTTTACCGCGCCGCCACCCAGACGCGAACCGGTCACGCGGGGTGAAGGCACATTGCCAGCCTTGGCCATGCCCGGCCCACCGGCCACACCGCNAGGTTGGCCGACACCAGTTCGTCCGGCAATTGCTGATGGTGCATTCGGTGATAAAGCNCCACGAACACCGGAGCCGTTCGTTGCAGAGCTGGTGTTGCTTCCGCGCGCCCCGCCGCTGCCAAGTGTGGAGCCGGACGGACGGATACGGGACGATCCAAAATCACCTGTGGCAGCCTGCGCCAAGGTTTGATTGTTGGCGCCGGCCATACCCTGCCCGGCTACCGATCGGGCGCCATCGGTGGAAACACCACTGCCGCGCGCCCCACCTCCATTGAGGGACGGAGAAAATCCACCGCGTTGACCACTGCCCGCCACCGCGCCGGATTGATTGGCGCTGGCAGCTGTTCCGGCGTTCGGCAAATTCGAACCTCCGGGATTATTACGGGCCGAACCCCGCGAACCAATAGCCGCTTCAGCCAAAGTCTGGCGGGTGGCGTTGGACATGCCGCGACCGGCCTCCGCCCGTGCGTTACCCGCCACGACCCCAGTCCCTGAACGGCCACTGCCGGCTGTTGACGGTGAAAATGAACCGCGAGCCCCGGAACCGGCCAGCGCATTGGAGGCATTAGAGCCTTGTGCCGACCCCGTCGACTGCGTGTTGCCGCCGGGACTGTTGCGGGCCGTACCGCGTGAGCCATTGGCTGCCTCGGCCAAGGTTTGGCGGGTGGCATTGGACATGCCGCGGCCAGCCTCCGCGCGCGCATTGCCGGTTAGCACGCCCGTGCCAGTGCGGCCTGTTCCGGCGGTTGAAGGTGAAAAGGACCCGCTCGTGCCGGAACCCGCCACCGAAGCAGANGTGTTGGAGCCCTGCGCGGTGCCGGTGGATTGACTGCCGGTGGTGCCGGGGCTGTTTCGAGCCGTACCGCGCGAACCATTGGCGGCATTCGCCATCGATTGTTGTGACGCGTTGGCCATTCCACGACCGGCCTCAGCCCGCGCGCCCTGCGCCATCACGCCCGTGCCATTGGAGGCAGTCCCGGAGGTGGACGGCGCGAACGATCCGCTCGTACCGGAACCGGCCATGGCAGAGGCCGAACTGGATGCCTGAGCCGAACCGGTTGTGCCGCCAGACGATCCGGTCGGACTGTTGCGTACCGAACCGCTGGCACCGTTGGCTGCCTGCGCGAGGGTTTGGCGCGTGGCACCGCTCATGGCGCGNCCCGNTTCAGCCCGGGCGCCGGAAGTGGAAAGTGAAGATGCNGCCGAGGCGGAACCGGTTGCTGATGGAGATAATTGTCCGGTGGNCCCTGANCCGTNGACCGCTGCCGCAGAANTGGAAGCCTGCGCGGTGCCGGCTGCCGAGCCGGAGGAGGTAGCCGCCTGGCTGCGACCNGAACCCCGTGANCCGGCCGCCGCCTGGGCCAATGANCGTGAAGTGGCATTCGCCATTTGCGCGGCAAACTCGGATCGGGCGGTGCCACTCATCACACCGGAATTGGCTGCCCGCGCACTGCTGGCCGAGGGTGACAACGCACTGCTGGAGCCGCTCGAGCCCGCCGCCGCCGAGGAAGTGCTCGCGGACTGCGCGGAAGAAGCTGACGAGCCGGNATTTCCGTTGGGGCTGTTCCGCNCCGCGCTGCGGGCTTGGCCAGCCGCCGGCGAATTGGATTGGGAAGCATTAGCCATCGACTGGCTATTGGCCGCGGCCTGCGCGGCACTGGATTGGACCGTGGAACTGGCCGCCTGCGCACTGGTGGTTGCGGGGCTCAGGGAGGAGGACGCGCTGTTGGCCGCGGTTGCACTATTGGCCGCGGACTGGCTGCTGGCGGAGGCTGATTGTGTGGCCGCGGAACTTTGGGCTGGCGAGTTGCGCACAGCCTGACGTCCGCTGGCCGCTTGGGTNGCGGATTGTGTGGCCGCNGAGGCCATCGCCTGGCTCGGCTGCGCGCGGGCGCCGGAAGTCACCACGCCGGAATTGGTGGATGGCGCGCCGCTGGTGGCGGGCGAAAGNGAACTGCTCGCGCCCGAGGCCGCCACGGAGCTGGCCGCACTGGAACTGCTGGCGGCAGCGGAGGAAGCCGAGGCGCTTTGGGGGGAGCCGCGCACCGCGTTGCGTCCGGAAGCCGCCTGCGAGGCGGACTGCGCAGCAGCGCTCATGGATTGGNTGTTGTTCACCGCGCGCGGTTGCGAGCTTGGTACACTGGCATTGGCGGCGGTGGCCNACGGTGAAAGCAAACTGCTCGAACCGGAAGCGGCCGGCGAGCTGGCTGAAGCCTGAGCCGCGGACGCANCCGTTGAAGCGCTCTGGGATGGGCTGCTGCGCTGTGCTGTGGCATTGGCGGCGCGCGCACTGGAGGGAGCCGTTGCGCCGCTCATGGTTTGGCTGTTGGACGTGGCCTGCGCGGCGCTGGATTGCACACTTGAGTTGGCGGCGGAAGTGGACGGGGCAAAGGAACTGCTCGAACCCGCGGCGGCCGGTGCCGAACCGGAGGCGGGGCTGCTGGCGGAGGCAGATTGCGAGGCGTTGTTTTGCGGTGATGTCCGCGAGGCGGTGGTNCCGCCGGAGGCTGCCGAGCGCGCGGCGGACTGTTGAGTGGTGGCTTCGGCCATCGGCGTGTCCAAAATATTTTGGCGAATCTCCTCGCTCATGGCCGCAACCGGATTGTCGGGGTTGTTGGTGCGAATTGAGATGGTGCGCTCGCGCTGCGCTTTGCCGCCAGGGCTGGTGGTCGTGATCGTCCAGTGTTTATGATAGATATAAACGCTGGTTGAAATGGAGCAGAGAAAAAGAACGATCAGGCCGAAGACAATGTGCCGNCGGTCCAATCCCAGCCGTTTTAGGAACGAGTTCCTGTTGGCCGTCCGGGCAATGGAATCCAGGCTGCTTCCGACAAAATTATAAACATGGCGCCTTCGGTTTCGCATGTCACTCCTTCGGGGTGCTGGTGTCCCAGGCAATGTTGGCGGTGTCAAAGCCGGCCTCGGAGGCGGCGGCGAGCGCAGCGGTGGTTTTACCGTGGAGCGCCAAGGCGTCTCCTCGGATCACAATTTTCTTTTCGGGTGAATCCACGTGTACAGCAAAGAGCTTGTCGCGTAACTCCTCAATGGAATAGACGATATCCTGCACCTTATATTCGCCGGTTTGGGTGACATTAATGGTCATCGGCCGGCTCTTGGATGCGAGCGAGGCACCGCCCAGGCGTGGCAGCTGGATTTCGGGCGCCTTTTCCTCTTCCTCAAAGGTGGTGGTGAGCAGGAGGAAAATGATGAGCGTAAACAGGATGTCGATCAGGGGCGCCACATCGATTCCAGATTCCTCGTCGTGCTGGGCCTCGATGACTTTCATTAGATGGTTTGCGTCTCGACGGTGGACGCCTCATTTCCTCCCTGTTCCCCTGCGGAACTGCCTTTTTCGACCGGGAAAAATCCTCTCAGGAATTGCCGAGCCTGTCGATTAATATTCTCCCCCACCTGATCCGCCCGGCGATTAAGCCACAGGTACAAAAACAGGAACGGAATCGCGATGGTCAGCCCGGTGGCCGTGGTTACCAGCGCCTCGTAAATGCCGCTGGACAAATCCTCCTTCACGTTGCCACCGGAATTGAGACTGATGCTCTGAAAAGACGCGATCATGCCGTACACTGTACCCAATAGCCCGAGCAGCGGCGCCACCATCACCACCGCCTGCAGCGGCTTGATGCCTCGTTTCAACCGACCTAGTTGGAGGGCCCCTTCCACTTCCAGCGCCTCTTCCATGGCGGCTTTGCCCTCATAAATGCGTTTCATGGCCGCCTCGCACATGGGCGGAAATGCCGCGCGGTCGCGGTCTATCTTTTCATCCTCGATCACCCCGTCAAATTCCTCCAGTGCAGTGACTGACGGATCCAACCGTTTTACCAACGCGTCATCCTTCACCCGGTCATTGGAAAAAATCACGAAATACACCTGCACCGCCCCCTTGTAGCATCCGTACAACGCCAGCAAAGCCAGTGGCACCATCATGAGGCCGCCGCTCTTGATCAGCTTCCACATGGTGGCCACCTTGGTTTGCTTGGATCCCTCGGACTGCTCAGTAAGCTCGGATGTCTGCGTTTGATTGGCTTCACCCGTGGGCTGTTGCGCGAGGGCGTCGGGCGCGGCCAAAACAATCAGCCACACGCCGAGGCACAGAAAAATTGCTCGCTTGATGTTTTCCATTAACTTTTCCTTCAACTAGTTGAGCCGGTTCAATTCCTGTTTCGCAGCCTTGGCCGCCTGCGTTTCCGGATAAGTATCCACCAGCCGCTGATACTGCCGCTTGGCATCGGTCAGTTTGTTTTGGCGGGCCAACGCGCGCGCCATCTCAAAGACCGCCTTGCTTTGCCATTGCGGGAACTTGTACAGCCCCTCCGTCTTGGCAAACTCGATGACCGCCTTGTCAAAGTTTTCCAGCTCGAAATAACATTCACCCAAAAGGAACTGCGCCCGCGCACCGGTCTCATCCCGAACATCATCGGCCACCGTCTTTTCAAAGGACTTGATCGCGGCATCATGTTTCTCCTGATTCTGCAATGCCCAGCCCAAGCCGAGGTACGCCGTCCGCACCAGGTTGTGACGCGGATTGCCGGCGATGAACTTGTCAAATTCCGCCTGGGAGGCTTCCCAATCCTCCAGTGACGCCTGAACCTGACCGGCGCGCAGCACCGCTTGCTTCTGCAATTCCGCCGCGTTTCTGTCCGCCCCTTCCAACTTGGCTTTGATGGCGGCGTGATAATTTTTCAGGGACGCCTTGAACGCATCCTCACGGACGTTGCCGTTGGCGGACATGGCCACTTGGCGGCGGGCTTCACCGGCCTGCCACGCTGCGGAGACGAGCAGATTGCCCGGTGCATCCGCCATCACCGCCTCAAATGCCTTCGCCGAGTCCGAATATTCCTTCTGGCTGAAATACGCAATCCCCAACCGGTAATTGGCCAGTCGCTTGAGCTCGGCATTCGGGTTTTTCTCCAGCAATGCCTGCAACCGTTTCACTGCGTTGCCACCGGCGTCTTCACCGCCTGCCTCAAACTCCACCTCGGCCAGCTCCAGCATCACGTTGTTGGTCAGGTTGCTGTCCGCATGTTTCTCGAGCAGCTCTTCGTACAACGGAATGGCATCCACACCCTTGCCCGCAAAACGCTGGCTCCACGCGGCCTGGTACAGCGCGCGATCACGCAGATCCGAACCAGCCGGCACCGTCTTAAAACTATCAATGGCGGCCGCCCACTTCTTCAACTCCATTTGGGACAAGCCAAGGTTAAAGGCGCCTTCGGCGAATTTATCGTGCTCGGGAAAGTTGGCCACAAACTTGGCTAGCGTACCGGCCGCATCCGCAAAGTTGCCCCCTTCATACTCGCCAATGCCTTGATACAGACGCGCCAAGGCCACCAGCCGGTGCGTCTTGTCCTTGGCACCCAGTTGATCCGCCAGCAAGCCAAAGCGCTTGGCGGCGTTGGCCGGCTGCTTGTCGTCGAGGTCCGCCCACGCAAGGAAATATTCCGCATCCGCCTTCAGCGCATGGCCGGCGGGAATTTTTGACAACGGCTGCCGCGCCTTGGCAAAGCGCCCAGCGCGATAGTGCAGGATGCCCAGCTCAAGCCGCGCGCTCGGCAGCAAACGGCTGGTGCGGCACTTGGCCTCCAGCTGCTCATACACAGCAATTGCTTTGTCGTCCGCAGCGGGGTTCATGTTGCGATAAGCCACGCCGGCGTTGTGCAGGGCCACGTCACCGTTGAGGGCGATCTCGTTGTCCTTGGCAAACTCCGTATAAAATTCAGCAGCTTTCTTCCAATTCTTCAATCGGTGATGACTGTCGCCCACCATGAACACCAGCTGGGCCATGGCTGGGGTGGCCTCTTCATCCAGTAACGGTTCAAGAGCCGCCAAGGCGCCCCGCCAGTTTTCCCGGGCGTGCTGGAGCTGGCCGGCGTAAAACCGCGCAATGTTGGCCAGCTTATGCTTGGAGTGATCCTTTGCAAAGCTAGTGAATTTATCGACCGCCTTGGCCAGATGCTCAGCATTGCCGCCGTAGTAGCCTTGATAATAGCAGAGCGCCTCATTGAAGGCGGCGTCCGCCCACAGTGGGCTGTTGCGGTGTTGCTCGATGAAGTCCGCAAAATTCTCAGCAGCTTTTTCGTAAGCGCGCAGGTTATCTAATCGCACTCGGCCCAGACGAAAGAGTGCCTCAGCAGCATCGCCACCCTTTTGATTGGCGGCCGCCTCGTAGGCCACGGCGGCGGCCTTGAAGTTTCCGTTACGCTCGTGGGCTTCACCCGTCATCACCCGCACGCGCTGTTGCGCGTCGGATCCCTTCACCACGGTGGCGAAGGCGTTGTTCACGCTGATTAACGGCTTCCATTCCTGACGCATGTACAGGGCATCCACCAGACCTTGCACGGCGCTGGCAGCGTCTTTGAGCTTGTCCTTATCCTCATTGGCCTTCACCCAAGCGCTCACCTTTTCCTCATTCCAAGACCGGTTGAGCAGCCCCGTCTTGACCAACCCCAGTGACTTAAGGCAGCGGTCAAAGGCAGCCTCCGCTTTCTTGGGATCCGCTGTTTTTTGGTTCAACAAGGCTTGGCCGAGAATGAGGTTGGCTGTGGCCTTGTCAGGGCCCTTGCTGTTGATAGCCATGGTTAGCTGTGCGGCCGCCTCGTCGTAGCGCTTGAGGTTGAAATAGCACAGCCCCAATCCGTAATGACCATGGCCGACCAGCTCGTGGCGCGGATGGTTTTTCAGGTATTCTTCATAGCCTTTGGCTGCGTTGTCCCAGAGCCCGGTATTAAACAACCCGGCAGCGGCATTATAAGCGGCGGCCGCTTGTTTATCGTCCGCTTGGGCCGGCGCAATCAGCAGCAGGGCCAGAGCCGCCAGCAGGGCGCCCATCCTTCGGAAATGCAGTTTGTTTGTGTTCATCATGCTATGGGGGTTACGTTGTTATTGTTAAAAAAGTCCAGTATTGTGTTCAATTCCCATCAATCCCCGGCGTCGGGGGGGGGCGTGGACGCCAAGGCGGTGGCCCATCCTCACCGAGCTTGTTCCCAAGTCAGGGACAAGTTCTTCCAAGTTGTTCACAACCACCTCGCTGTGGGGTTAATTGTCGTCCGACTCGTTCTCGCTCGCTTTTTCCTGTTCCGCAGCGGCCTTCGTGCCGGCGGGCGTTGCCTTCAGCGCGGCATCCCCCATCAACTTCTGAAGGGTGGCTTTGGCCGCTGCTTCATCGCCCTCAGCACGTTGCAACTGTGCGGTTTGATACAGTGCCCGGGCCTGCCAGCGCGAGAAGGCGTGTGCCTGTACCTTTGCATATTCACCCTGCGCCTTGGCTGAATCTTTCATTCTCACGAAATATTCTCCCATCAAAAACTGCGCGCGGGCCGCGGCCTCATCCTTGGCCTCCGACTGTAACAGCGCGTCCAACGTCTTCAGGGCTGCTTCCGCCTGATCCTGCTGAATCTGCGCTTGCGCCTGCCCAGCCTGGGCCAAGCGTAGGGATTTGCTTTCCGGATAATTTTCCAGAAACTTTTCGAAACTGCCCTGAGCATCGCGCCAGCGACCGGTGCTGCCCTGCATCTCAGCCACCTGCAACGCTGCTGACTCCTTCAGGCCCAGCGTGGCATTGGCATCGTCCACATCCGCACGTTCCGCACGCTGAAAATGAATAAGTGCGCGAGAATACTCGCCCAGTTTCCGGCGGCTTTCACCTGCACGCCAACTGGCCGTCAGTACCTGATCCTTCTGCGCCCGGCGCATCATGCCCTCATAAGCCTCCGCGCTTTCTTTGAAATTATCTTTGCCAAAAAAAGCGCCGCCCAGCAGGTACCGGATGCGGTAGATCGATTGGCTGCGCAGCCTTTCCTCAGCCAGCGGTTGTAGTGCGGCAATGACCGCATCGTGTTTGCCGGCATCCAGATTGATTTCTGCCAGGCTCAAAGTAGCCGGCATTGCCAAGGTGCTTTCGGGAAATTCTGCCAGCAACTCTTCCAGCAACGGCACCGCCTTGGCGGTGGCATTGGCGTCCAGCTGGCAACGGGCCGCGCGGTACAGTGCATTATCCCGCCAATCNGAGGATGCCGGAACAGCCACCANCCGGGCCACCGCTTCCGGCCATTGCTCCTGTGCCGCCAGAGCCACGCCCAGTTGNTANGTNGCGTGATCCGTTGNGTTGTGATCNGCGTGATCNTTCAGGAAATNNCTCCAGNGCNNNCTGCGCCTNNGCNGGNTCNTTTGCCTCCAGNAACAAGTTTCCCTGCCGCAAGCGCGCCTCGGCAGCGTATTCCNCCACCNCGTCATCGGCCAGGGCCCCAAACCTTTCCGCCGCTGCGAGCCGGTTGCCCAACCGGGCCTCGGCTAGTGCTAGATAAAATTCTGCCCCTGCCTCCAGTTCATGCCCTTCCAGTGCGACTAATTTTGTTAACACGTCACGTGCCGGTTCGTACTTTCGGCCGTCATACAAAATCACTCCCAAACGATAATAGGCTGTGGGCAGGTGCGGGCTGGCGGCATGCGATTTTGCCAGTTGCGTGTACACGCCCTGGGCCGTCAGCGGTTTACCCAGTTGCTCGCTGAGCTGGCCGGCCCTGAGCAGTGCTAGGTCTGCATTGGCCGATTTCGGCCGGGCTGTGGCAAATGCGCGATAGGCGGCCACGGCCTTTTCCGGGTCATCCAGTTGCGCGTGGCACTCGGCCACCAGAAATTGTAGTTGATCGTAAAGCGCNCCTTTTGCATCCGCCTTCATCAACGGCTCAAACACGGCCAGTGCCTTGGCCCAGTTTTGCAGGGTNAACTCCGCGCGCCCAACCCGCATGCGCGCCACCGCCGCTTGCGGGTGCGCAGCGTGAATCTTGATGAATTCCTGATAGGCGGGGATGGCCTTTGCGTGGGCGCCAAGGTGATAATGATTTTCCGCGCGCAAAAACGTGAGGCCTGCCACGTGCGTGCTTTCCGCGTATTCCTTGAGAAACAATTCACACAGCTTCAGACTTCCAGCATAATCCTCAAGTTGATGCCGGCAATCGGCATTGAGCCGAAGCAACTGGGCCCGCTGAGCAAATTGGGGAGCAGCCGTCAGACACTCATCGAAAGCGCGTCCAGCACGGCTCAATTGCCCGGCTGCCAAAGCAGTTTCCCCAAGATCAAAAAGCAACTGCGGATACTGCTCGTGTTCCTTGAAAATGGCGGCAGCCTCATCCAGCACCATCATGGCACGAAGGCGATTCCCCTGTTGACGATAGACCCTTGACTGCCACAAAGGCACTTCCGGGCTGTCATTAAGCGCGGTGGCCAAACTTCCGAAGGTAGCCTCAGCGCTGCGGAAATCTTTCAGCGCCATCTGGCAACGCCCAAGGCCAATGGTTGCTGCCCGTGCCCGCGGCCCGTGACGATGCGCCTTTAGATAATCGCCAAAATGCTTCAGGCCAGCCCGCGGGTTTTGCAACGAATGAAATTCTACATGAGCCAATTGATACAAAGCCTCGGCAGCATCCGGCCCCGTCAGTTGCGCGGCGGCTGCCAATTCCACAGCAGCATCCTCAAAGCGTCGCAGATGACGCAGAGAGTCTGCCAACAAAAAATGCGCCTGCTGCGCGTAGCGCGTGCCTTTCACCTTGGGCGCCAGAACAGTAAACGCTGTAACAGTTGCTTCGTGTTGCCCCATCCGATGATGGGCCGAAGCCCCCAGAAAAGCCACACGCGCAGAGCGGTTGCCGGTGGCCTTGGCCAAAGCCTCGGCATCGACTGCTACTTGCTTCCATTTCTGCTGATGATACAGCGCCTCTAACCGGTTGACCTGCAGTGTGTTTGACAACGCAACATCACCCTCGACGCCTAGAGCCTTCAAGCCCGCATCAAATGAACCCTCGGCGTTGGCATGTTTGTTCTGCATCAACTGCGCCTTCCCGAGAAACAGAAATGCGCGCGGACGGTTCTGCAATCGTGGGTGCGCNACTACTCCAATCAGCGATTGTTCGGCGGCGGCATATTGCTTTAATTGATATTGGCACAGCCCCAGCGCAAACCGCCCGGCTGCCGCCTCCGCATGGCGCGGGTGCTTTTTCAAAAACGCCTTGTAGGCAGCGCCAGCTTGTTCATAAAGGCCCTGATTAAATAAAACATTGGCCGCTAGGCGCGCCTCCTTGGCTGCATCAGCCGCCGGCAGGCCATCCGCCAAGAGGCACAGCACTAGCAGCGCGGCCCAACAGGCACGGTGAAAAGGAGCCATACGACACGATCGTTTGTTTGAGGGAGTCGGACAATCAGTGTTTTTCATAATGTTAGCCTCCGGATGTGGCCGGAGGGAGTAATTATTGGACGGTTAATCAGCGAATTCGTTTCAAAATTCGGCGGCCGGATCGGGCAAATCTCGGGCCACCAAATCCGGCCCGTAGCCGAAACCCGCACCGGTCAGCGTGCTCAGATCCACCACCCCATTGCGCCTTGCGTAAAGCCCCGGATGAGTGATCGCCTCTGCCGCTGAAGCTTCCGGGTAAAATTGCATGGCATTGGTCTCCACGCCCATGATGGTGTCCGTGTGCGCCGCCAGCCGGCAATGAGGCACCTGTGCGAGCATGGGGTTGGTGAGATCCTGCACCATCAACGTCATCCCGTGCGCCTTGGCCCAGCAGGCACTGAGTAATGCGCCGGTTTGGGTTTTGCAGGTTTTGAGTGCCACCCCCGTCCAGCCCAGCTCGCGCCCCAGCCGCACGTGCCGCCAGTCATGCGCACTCTCGTCGAGGAACAACGGTTTGCGGGCGCTGCAGCTGTGGGTGTCGATGCGGTCCTTTTCCAGCTCATACGGAAACGGTTGTTCCACGTAAAGCAACATGCCGTAGATGCGCGGGCACTCGGCGCAAAGGCGGTCGAGGATGTCATTCACATAACCCGGCTCGGTCACGGTGCAGTTAAAATCCGTGGTCAGCCAATCCACTCCGTGCTCCAGCGCAATGGCGCCCACCTTGGCAACGCGCGCGTAATCCCATTCAGCATCGTTGCCGCGCAACTTGATCTTCAGACACTTCAGGCCGTCGGTTTTGATCCAGTCAGCCAACAGCACGGGATGGCCGTCATCCGGCTCGCTGCCGGTCAGCTCGCTTTCGTCCAGCGGATCAACCCCGCCCACCAAGTGCCAAGCCGGCAGCTGGGCGGGCGGTTCGGGCACAAAAAAGTCTTCCGGATATTTCTCTTCAAACGAAACCGCCTCACTCGCCGGCTCCAAAAAATCCTCCAGTGCGCGGTTCATGTATTGATTGTTGTAGGTTTGATACACATCCACATTGTGCAACTGCCCATAAGCATCGTGCAATGCCTGGTCAAAGACCGAGCAGCATACCAGTGCGCCCAACCACGGCATCGGCTCGGTGCGGCCAGCATTAAGCTCATCAAGCAAAGAGGGCAGTCGTTGATCGATGAAATCCTGCCCCACCTCCATGGCATGGCCGCTGGCATCGAAAGCCGCCCAGGCCTGGGCGAGCATTTGGCAAAAGGTTTTCATCGCCTCATGGCGTTCCTCATAACTGAGGGCACTGGGCCAAACCCAGGTGACGCTGAGCGGCGTTTCACCCCAGCCTTCGGCCGTGCGACCGGCGGCATCGGCCACCGACACGCGGGCGCGGGCACAGGTGACGTAGGTGACCGTTTCACCGCCGAATTTCAGCGGCATGCGGGTGTGGACGGGAAGAAAATAAAGGGCCGTTCCAGTGGGGCGGATGTCCGTGGGCTTGCTCATGGGAGACGCCCAGTTGACCGCGCGAAGGGGCGGTGTGTCGAGCTTTTCGTCAGCTTTTACCGGCCAACTCCGGCTCGGGCTCCGTGTCCCCGACCGGCTCCGGCTCGGGGCTCGGCTCATCGGCCTCGAACGCGGCATCTTCGCCGGGCGAACGCCGGCGTTGCGCGCGCAGGCCCCAGACGATCAACCCGCCCAACCCGGCCATGGCCACGCCGTACGCCACAAAGGTGCCGGCACTGTCCTTGGGTTGACCGGCTTCGAGCCATGCCTGTTGCTCCGCGATCATGCGTTGCAGCTGCTGATGGTGCACCCGGGCAATGTCGCCGCCGCGCAGTTGGCCACCAGGGCTGTCGCCGATGTAGCCCTCGTTCACCAGCGCAATATCCAGTGCCTTGCGGATTTCAGCCTTGGCGGCCGTTAATTGCCCGGCGGCCTGTTTGTGCAAGCCGAGGTACAGGTGCGCGAAAAATTTGCGGCGCGTCTGCTCAGCGGCATCGGGATCGCCCTCGGCCACGGCCAGCCATACATCGCCCTCGGTGGCCTTGCCTTGGTACAGCTCGTACAACTTGTTCATGGGCACCCGTTCTTCACCGTCAATTTCCCGCAAGGCCGCCCGCGCCTGATCCACGCCTTCCATGCGCGCCACGCTGAGGTAATGCCAAAAGGCCACCTCCATGTCGCCGGAGTTGACGGTCCAATGCCACTCGAGTTGTTTGCGGGCTTCCTCGTGACTGCCCAGCAATGCATACGCCACGCCGATCTGCCAGTGTTCCGCTTCCTTTTCGGGCTTCATGCGCAGGAAGGTCGCCCAGTCACCCACCGCCGCCCGAAGGTTGCCCAGCTTGAAAAAGGCGCAGCCGCGCATTTGATAAATATCGGCAAACTTCGGATCCGTGCCCACGTAGGTGAGCGCCGAGGTGTAATCGGCCGCCGCGCGTTGGTTGTTGCCCACGAGATCCATGAGCTGCGCGCGCTTGATGTAGGCGTAGCCGTTGACCGGGTCAATGGCCACGGCCTGATCGACTAGCTGCATCATGCGATTGGTTTGGCCCGCATCAAATGCCTCGATGGATTGCAGGAACAGCTCCTCCTGTTCCACGCGCGGGAAAAGAATGGGAATCTCCTTATTGGAGCCGCCCGGACGCGGCACTTGCGCCTGCGCGACACACGCCAGCACGCAACAAGCCGTCAGGCTAATCTGGAAAAAACCTCCTCGCACCAGCACCACCGTACCAATCTCGCACGGCGGCTCAATGCCAAGCTATTCACAAGGCTACTGCTCCTTGGGCTGTTCGGTCTTCGGAATTTTCACTTTGTTCAGTACCGCATGCACTCTCGCCACGTCGCCCATGTAGCCATGATTATCCGCCACCGCCGCTGCGAGACCGATGTATTTGTCGCGCAACTTCAAATCGCCCGTGGCCTCGTACCAAATGCCAAGATACAAATGCCCATAAAATAACTGGCGCTCCAGTTGCGGGCCTTTCGCCCCATCGGCCTTGGCCTTCGCGAGGACTTTTTCCGGAGTGCTTTTGCCCGCAAAAAGCGCGTGCACCTCCATCATTGGAATCCGGCCGTCGCCGACGATCGGGATGAGTTTCTTCTTTGCCTCGGCAATGCCCTTGGCGCGTGCGAGGCACAGGAAATGCCACACGGCATTTTCCACGTCATTGGTGTTCACCGTTTGATGCCGCTCAAACTGCTCGTAGCCTTTCTTGAATTCCTTTGTGTAATAATACGAGATACCGCGCATCCAATGATGCGGGTCGCGCCGCGGGTTGAGTTTCAAATACTCATCAAAATCCGCCACGGATTCCTTGGCCTTCGCGAGCTTGAAATGGCTTTCGCCGCGCTCCTGATAGGCATCGGCCAAAATGCCCTGCGGTGGTTTCATCGCTATCACCTTCGTGAAATCCTGCACCGCCTTGGCGTGCATACGCAGGGCCGAGTGAAGCTTGCCGCGCAACATGTGCGTAAGCGGATCCTTCGGTGCCGTTTCCACCAGCTTTGCCGCCAGCTTTAGCGCCTTGTCATTTTGCCCTGCCGAATACGCCGTGCGCACTTCGCCCGCCAGCTTGCGCACCGCCGCGTCGTCATTGGCAAATCCTTCAATGTTCAAACTCATCGCCATCGNTAANATCAATCCAAANCCGNTTCATGCGNNGAGGNTAAACNNCNCCNNNCCCGATGCAACCCNTNCGTNTCNTTTGGCGTGACAAACCCTCNCCCNCNCCGTACCCCTGTNCGCCCATGTTCGCCGCGCTGCTTTGCACTGTGCTCTTNAGCCTGTCCGCCGTNACCGCGCGGCGAACCACCCAATTCTTGGGTGGCACGGAGGCAAATTTTGCGCGCCTCATTATCGCACCAGTCGTACTCGCCGCCATCGCATTTCTTTTTTTTGNGGACGGCGCCGCTCATTTTCAGCCGAACATTTTCTGGCTGCTCTTCGCCAGTGGCGCCATTGGTTTTGGCCTCGGCGATATAGCCCTCTTCCAAGCCCTCCAACGCATCGGCTCGCGCCTCACTGTGCTCATTGTCCATTGCGTTTCCGTGCCGCTTGCTGTGGGCATTGAATACGTATGGCTTGATGACCTCCCCACGCTGCCGCAAATCATCTGTGCCATCATCATCCTCGCCGGCGTCACCATCGCCCTTGCGCCCGNGGAAAACCCGCACCTCGAAAAACGNACCCTCTGGAGCGGCATCGGCTGGGGACTCATCGCCGCCTTCGGCCAAGGCTTCGGTGCCGGCGTGATGGTCCGCGTCATCACCGAGAAATATACGAAATTTAATCAACTCACCGGTAGCGACGCCTTTCACGCGGGNCTCACTGTCGCTGCGCAACGCCAACTGGGCGGCATGGTCTTCACCGGCCTCTGCCTCTGGGCCCTGCGCACGTATTTAAAAGGCAACNCCGACTCCCCAAATGCCAATGCTCTGACCAATCCTAACAGCAACTGGACTGCCGGCCGCCGCTGGCTGCTCCTCAACGCCCTCGCCGGCCCCGCCTTCGGCGTCACCTGCTACCAGTGGGCGCTACTCGACAACCCCACCGGCGTCATTCTCCCGATCGTTGCCGCCACCCCGCTAGTCGTCATTCCCTTTGCAATTTACATGAAGGAAGAAAAACCTAGCTGGCGATCGCTTGCTGGAGGTGTGCTAGCCGTCGCAGGTGTAGTGGGGATGGTGATGATGACGAAGGCTTAATGATCGAGTTGATATATGGTTTGAATAACCTGTGGATAGTCAAAAATAACTCTGACTTTGAGGAACGGGTTTTTGGAGTAGTCTCAACCCGTTGAGCGGATCTTCGGAGACGCTCGGTCAGCTAACTGACCGCGACAGCGACGACCCTTCGGGGAAGTGGATGTCAACCTGCTAGCAAACCTTCGGGTAGGTTAAAAGGGGCCGGATGGCAGGTGCCCTACCAAGGGCATTGACCTTAGAGAGAAAGTCCGCAAGGGCCGGATCAAAAAGGATTGGTAGCCGCCCTGCGGTAAACTTCGGTTTATCTCAAGGGCGGCTTTTTTCATTTTGAAGTGCATATCCATTACCATTGACACTTACAGCTCATCCTGTATGAATTCCCAGATCGCATGACCCATAAGACGAAACACAAATCCGTTCGTCGACGTAGCCGTTAAGGCTGCGTTGGGTTTCTTTTCTTTTCCTGACGCTACCCTTCCCGAGATGAAGTCATTTCGTTCCATTAATGGTTCCATTATTGCCCCGCAGGGTTTCCTGGCGGCCGGGTTGTTTTGTGACGTAAAACGCCTTGGCACGGGCAAAGGCAGCAATAAAGGCCAAAAGCGCGACCTCGCTTTGATTGTCTCCGAAGTGCCAGCAACAGCGGCAGGCATGTTTACGACAAACCAAATTTGCGCCGCGCCGGTGAAGGTGTGTGTAGAGCACATCGCTAACGGCAAAGCGCAGGCAGTGGTGATCAATTCCGGTAACGCCAATGCCTGCACCGGCCCACGCGGGCTGAAGGATGCGCGGGAGATGACCGCCCTGTTGGCCGAAGAATTGTTGCTCAAGCCGACGGAGGTACTGGTGGGCAGCACGGGCCGCATTGGGCTGGAACTGCCGATGCCAAATATCCGCAAGGGCATCGCACAGATCGTTAAGGAACTGGATGATTCACCCAGTGCCGCGCATAACGCGGCCGAGGCAATCATGACCAGCGACACGCGGCCCAAGGAGATTGCCGTGGAATGTAAGCTCGGCGTTCAAACGGTGCGGATTGGGGGGATTGCCAAGGGTGCGGGCATGATCCAGCCCGGCATGAGCCCCACCGGCGCGCGTCCGGCCAGCCTTCCCCTGCACGCGACGATGCTCGCGTACCTGACAACTGATGCAAAAATCCCCGCTGGCACATTGCGCAAATGTCTGCGTGAGGCGGTCGCCAACAGTTTCAACTGCATCACCGTCGACGGCGACATGAGCACCAACGATACCGTGCTCATTCTCGCCAATGGCCTCGCCGGAAACGACAAGCTCAGTTCGAAGGATTTAAAGACGTTTCAGGCTGCGCTCAATCATGTTTGCCTTGAGTTGGCCAAGATGATCGCGCGCGATGGTGAAGGCGTAACCCGACTGGTCACCGTGCGGGTGAAAGGAGCCAAAACACAAAAGGACGCCGATGCCGCAGCCCGTGCAGTGGGCAACAGTGCGTTGGTCAAGACCAGCTGGAATGGCGGCGACCCCAACTGGGGCAGGATCATCGATGCACTCGGCTATTCGCCCGCGAAGGTGGTCGAGGAAAAAGTCGACATCGCCTACAGCGCACCCGGCGCAAAGAAGCTCACTTCCTCGCTCAAGAAAGGTCGGCCCACGCGGACGTCTTTCGACACGCTATGCGCCGCCGTCGCGCCTGCGGAATTTGACCTGCACATCAATCTCAACCTCGGCAACGGCCAAGCCACGCTTTACGCGGCTGACCTGACTGAAGAATACGTGGACTTTAACAAGGGCGACATCAGCGATCCCGCATCGCTCGGAGGCTGACATGCAGGAACTCATCTCCAAAGCCGACACACTGCTTGAAGCGTTGCCGTACATCCAACGGTTCTCCGGAGCGACCTTCGTCGTCAAGTATGGCGGCAGTTTCATGGATAGCCCGGATGACGCCGTGCGCAATGGTGTCGCGCGGGATGTGGTTTTCCTTGAAGCCGTGGAGATTAATCCGGTGGTCGTCCACGGTGGCGGCAAACGCATCAGCCGCGCACTGGAGAAAGCCGGCATTGAAACGCGCTTCGTCAATGGGCTGCGCTACACAGATGCTGACTCCGTGGCAGTGGTCGACCACGTGCTCTCGACTGAAATCAATGCCGAGATTGTTGAAATGATCAACTCACTCGGCGGCGTGGCCAAGGGCTTTGCCGGCACGGATATTTTTTCCTGCACACGCCACGCTCCCGATGGCGAGGACTACGGCTTTGTCGGCGAAGTAACTGCGGTGAAAACCGGGCCGCTGGAGGAATGCATCTCGCAGGGCATCACGCCGGTAATTTCCCCTACCGCGCGCGATGCCGACGGGCAAATCTACAACTGCAACGCCGACGTGGCCGCCGCACAGGCCGCCATCGCACTGACCGCCAAGCGGTTGGTGTTCATGAGCGACGTGCCCGGCTTGTTGCGCGACCCCGCCGATGCAGAATCGGTGATCCCGCACCTCGACATTGCCGAGGTCGACGAGCTGAAGCAGTCCGGCATCATTGCCAGCGGCATGATTCCAAAGGTCGACAGTGCCACCGCCGCCATTCACGCAGGCGTGGACAAGGTGTCCTTCGTGGACGGCCGGATCAACCACGCCGTGTTGTTGGAAATTTTCACCGACAAAGGCGTCGGCACGGAGATTGTAAAATGAGCGACTCAGGCATCCAGCAACGCATCGACACTCACGTGATCCCTACTTACGGGCGATTCCCGGTTGCCATCACGCATGGCGAAGGCTGTCACGTGCACACGGCCGATGGCCGTCGGCTGCTTGATCTGGGCTCGGGCATTGCCACCGCCTGTCTAGGCCATGGGCATCCTGAACTAGCCGCGGCATTGACCGAGCAGGCGAGCAAACTCACGCATGTTTCCAACCTGTATTACACCGAGCCGCAAGGGCTGCTCGCCGAGAAACTCGTGGCGCTTGCCGGCGGTAGTGGCAAAGTCTTTTTCTGCAATAGCGGCGCGGAAGCCAATGAAGCGCTCTACAAACTCACCCGACTTCGCGGCCACGAGGAGGGGAAGTTTGAAATCCTCACGACGCAGGGTTCATTCCACGGGCGGACATTGGCGGGCATTGCCGCGACCGGCCAGCAAAAGGTAAAGGAAGGATTTGCGCCTGCCGTGGAAGGCTTCCGGCAAGTGCCTTACGGTGACCTCAAAACCACGCGCGAGGCCATCACGCCTGCGACCGGCGCCATTCTCGTGGAGCCGATCCAAGGCGAAAGCGGCATCCACTGCGCCACGCCTGAGTACCTGCTCGGCCTGCGCGAATTGTGCGACGAACGCAACTTGCTGCTGCTACTGGACGAAGTTCAGTGCGGCCATTTCCGCACTGGCAACTTTTTTGGTTGGCAAACCATCATGGCCAATCATCCGGACTTCGCGCCGGATGCCTGCTCGATGGCCAAGAGCCTCGCCGCCGGACTGCCGATGGGCGCCATCTGGGCCAGCGAACCATTGCAGGATGTGCTCGGCCCCGGCACGCACGGCACAACCTTCGGCGGCACGCCGCTCGTCTGCGTGCATGCACTCAAGACGCTGGAAATCATCGAGCGAGATGGCCTTGCTAAACACGCTGTTTCGCTCGGCAGCCATTTGGTGCAACAAATCCAAAACCTGATCGCTGCTCATCCTGCTATTTTGAAGGAAGTGCGCGGGCTTGGCCTGATGATCGGCATCGAGCTGACTGAAGACATCCCCGCCTTTGCCGAGAGCAAGCGGCCGGCCTCCGTGCAAATCGTCGAGCGCCTGCACGATGCCGGACTGCTCACCATCCCCGCCGGCGCGCGTGTCTTTCGGCTGCTGCCGCCATTGAATCTTTCGCAATCCGACGCCGATGAAGGCCTCGCCATCATCGAGGGCGTCATCAAGGAACTCGCATCATGAAACACCTGTTAAGCATCGAGTCGATGGACTCCGCCTCCATCGAGACCATTCTGGAAAACGCCACGGTCATCAAAGCGCAGCGTGGCGACAGCCAGCACCAACCGCTCGCCGGCCAGACGTGGGCGATGATCTTCACCAAGTCCTCCACCCGCACACGCGTGTCGTTCGAGACTGGCATCCGCGAACTGGGCGGCGGCGTGATGTTTCTCAATGCCAATGACCTCCAGCTCGGCCGCGGCGAACCCATCCAGGACACCGCCCGCGTGCTCGGCCGCATGGTGCACGGCGCTGTCATCCGCACCTACGCGCAGAGCGACGTGGAGGATTTCGCGCATCACTCCGGCATCCCGACCATCAACGCTCTGACTGATGCCGAGCATCCCTGCCAGATCATCACGGATATTTTCACCTTCCAAGAAGCGCGGGGCCCCATCGCCGGCAAGGTCGTCACCTTCATTGGCGACGGCGCTTGCAACGTGCCCATTAGCTGGATTTGGGCAGCCGGCAAACTTGGATTTGAACTGCGCATTGCTGCGCCAAAGGCCCACCAACCCTGCCCTGATCTCGTCGCCAAGGCCGGCGGAAACATAAGTGTCACTGAAGACTGCAACGCCGCTGCGGAGGGTGCCGACCTGTTGTACACCGACGTGTGGGTTTCCATGGGCATGGAAGCTGAGGCAGCCCAACGCGAGCAGGACTTTGCCGGTTATCAAATCAATGAAGCCCTCGTTGACCGAGCCAATGAAGGCGCCCTCGTCATGCACTGCCTTCCTGCCTACCGCGGCAAAGAGATCGATGAACCAACCCTCGAGACCCACGCCGACACCATCTTCACCCAAGCCGAAAACCGCCTACATGCGCAGAAGGCGATTATCAACTGGCTGATCCAGTAGGGAATCGGCTCGACCCATAATCATCGCTGTGCGAAAGTAACCCCGTGCCAACCGATACACCCAGCAAGCCGAAGCCCAAACGCATCAACCTCCGCCGACCGGACGTGATGGAGCAGGTGAAGGCGCAGGTGATGTCGCATTACCGCAGCGACCTCGTTGAGCAACTGCGCGTCGCTGGCGAGGTGACCAGCCGCAAAGGCCGGATGACCATCAAGCTGGCCAAGGAGTTCGGCTTTTGCTACGGCGTGGAACGCTGCATCGACCTCGCTTATGCCGCACTGAAGGTGTTCCCCGACAAACCCCTATATATCCTCGGCGAGATCATCCACAACCCAGAGGTCAACGATCAGATTCGCGACATGGGAATTCGGTTTCTTTCCGGACCCAACAAGGCGGCGGACATCGACGACTTGGGCGAGGACGACATCGTCATCATCCCCGCCTTTGGAACCGAGGTGGGTATCCGCGAAAAACTCGAGGCGAAAGGCTGCCAGTTTGTCGACACTACCTGCGGCGACGTGATGAGCGTGTGGAAACGCGTGCGCAACTACGCCAAGGAAGAGGTCACCAGCATCATCCACGGCAAGGCGTACCATGAGGAAACCATGGCCACCAGCAGCCAGGCGACGGCCAAGAACGGCCATTACCTCGTGGTATTAACACTGGAAGAGACGGATTACGTTTGCGGGTATATCGAGAACGGCGGTGACCGCGAGGAGTTTCTGGAAAAATTCAAGGGCGCATACTCAGAGGGGTTTGACCCGGACAAGCACTTGCGAGCGGTGGGTGTGGCGAATCAGACCACGATGATGCGCGGGGAAACAGAGGAAGTGCAACGGCGCATCAAGGCGGCAATCGAGCGGCGGTACGGCGCGGAAAAGGTGGGCGAACATTTCCGGTTTTTCGACACCATTTGCGGCGCCACGCAAGACCGGCAGGACGCATTGGGCGTGCTTTTGCAAAAGCCGATGGACCTGCTGCTGGTAATCGGCGGATACAATTCCTCAAACACCTCGCACTTGGCGGAGATGGGCGAAAGCGTGCTCCCCACATTCTTCATCAAAAACGCGGCCGAGATGGTGGACACGGCGCTTATCCGACACTGGAACCAGCACACGCATGAGGTGGAGGAAACGCGCGACTGGCTACCAGAGGGAACACTGACGGTGGGCGTCACAGCCGGAGCGTCTTGTCCGAACAACCTGATCGAAGACGTGATCTGCCGACTGCTGGAACTGCGAGGGACTTCGGCGGAGGAATTTCTTTCGGGAGAGTAGCTGGCAATTAGTCACACTGGCCCGACACTATCCCTTGATTCACTTCAACAATGTTCACCCGCGCACAGCTGGAGGAAAACGAGCGCCTCACACTTTCCCCCTTCGCACAGCTCAGCGCGGACACGAGCGGCAGGGAACACCCAGAAGAACCACACCAATGGCGGACGCATTACCAACGTGATCGCGACCGCGTGATCCATTCGCGCGCGTTCCGGCGGTTGGAATACAAAACGCAGGTTTTTTTAAACGGCACGGGTGACCATCTGCGCACGCGCCTGACGCACACAATGGAAGTAGCCGCTGTGTCGCGCAACATCACACGCGCGCTCGGGTTGAACGAAGACTTGGCGGAGGCCATCGCGCTGGCACACGACCTAGGGCACTCGCCGTTCGGGCACAAGGGCGAAGCGGCATTGAACGAGTTGATGCGCGATCACGGCGGCTTCGAACATAACCGGCAAAGCCTGCGCATTGTAGAGGTGCTGGAACAAAAGTATCCAGGTTTTAACGGGCTTAACCTGACATGGGAAACCCGCGAGGGACTGGTGAAGCACTACACGGCCTACGACCACCCGAGCAAGCGTGACGGGTTTGATGCAAAATCAAGTTCACTGGAGGCACAGGTGGCCAATCTGGCTGACGAGATTACCTACTACAGCCACGACCTTGACGACGGGATCGACGCGGGATTGTTGTCGGAAGACGAACTGCGAAAGAACGTACGGCTGTGGCACGATGGCGACGCACAAGTGCGCGCGGAACACGGTGAACTTGCGGACGAATGCCGCCGCTACTTTATCATCCGCTGCCTAATCGACAGCCAGGTGAGTGACGTAGTGGAGACCAGCGGCAGGCTGATCACCGAATCGGGCGTCCAATCCGCCAACCAAGTGCGACTGCGAGAANANCCNTTAATTCAGTACAGCGAGAAACGGCGCGAGACAAANCTNGAACTNCGNGAGTATCTGTANGACAACCTGTATTACAACCCGGTGGTACATGAGCCAAATTTGCGCGCACTGAAGTTGCTCGAGGAGCTGTTTGCATTCTATCTGGACAACCAAAANGAGATCGGAAGCCAGTCACGCGCGCGGATNGAAGANCGAAGGGTTGCATCGGGCAATTTGCGATTACTTGGCGGGAATGACGGATCGATACGTATTGCTGGAGCACAGGCGTTTGAGACTTTGAGGGGTGGTTTCGATTCGCCTTGAAGTTGGAGGTCCACTATAAGAGGCGGACGCATGAAGGAGTATCGTTTAAATCGTTTGTTTAACGCCAAGTCGGGATGTTGTTTTGACGTGGCGGTGGATCACGGGTTTTTCAATCAGTTGAGTTTTCTGCAAGGCATCGAGAACTTAGAGTCTGCGGTGCAAACACTGGTGGAAGCGGGGCCAGATGCGATACAGTTGACGGTGGGACAGGCACCATTACTTCAGGGAATGGCGGGGCGCGAAAAGCCCTCACTGGTGCTGCGGACGGACGTGGCGAACGTGTATGGGACACAGTTGCCGAAAATCCTCTTCAGCCGCATGATCGAGCAACCGGTTGAACAGGCGGTTCGACTTGACGCGGCATGCGTGGTGGTAAACCTGTTCCGCATTCCGCGAGCAGCAGAAGTGACGGATCATTGTTTGCAAAACATCCTCAAGCTAAAATCAGAATGCGACCGGATCGGCATGCCGTTAATGATCGAGCCACTGGTGTTCAAGCCGAACGAGGAAGCCGGAGGATATCAGGTGGATGGTGACTTGGAGAAAATCAAGCCGCTGGTGCGTCAGGCGGTGGAACTGGGAGCCGACGTTATCAAGGCAGATCCGACGGATGACCCGGAAGTTTACCATGAAGTGATCGAGGTGGCGGGACGCGTCCCTGTGCTCGTACGTGGTGGAGGAAAGGTTTCCGATGAGGAAATCCTGCGTCGCACGCACGCCCTCATGGCACAGGGAGCAAAGGGGATCGTGTACGGCCGCAATGTGATTCAGCATGCGAACCCACGAGGGATGACTCAGGCATTGATGGCACTGGTACACGATGGAGTTACCCCTGAAAAGGCGGCGGAACACTTGAATTGAGGGCGGAAAGGCTCGACGCAGGAGTGTTCTTGGCATAGGTTCAACGTTTTACCTGAGCAAGATGATAGGCCTCATCAAGAGAATCTTTGGCACGAAACGCGATCGCGAGGTGCGCCGAATCGAGAACGATCTGGTACCGCGCGTGAATGCGCTGGAGGAGGAACTACAGGCGTTGTCGGACGATGATCTCCGCAACAAGACGGCGCAGTGGAAGGATAAGTTTTCTGGAATTCAGAATGACGACGAACTGGCGCGTGAGTTAGAGGCGGTGCTGCCCGAGGCGTTCGCGGTGGTAAAGAACGCCTGCCGCCGACTGTGGGGACAAAAGATCATGGTTCGCGGGCACGAAATCATCTGGGAGATGATCCCGTTCGATGTGCAGCTCGTGGGAGGCTATGCGCTGCACACGAAGCACATCGCCGAGATGGCAACGGGCGAGGGTAAAACACTGGTGGCAACGTTGCCGGTGTACCTCAACGCCCTCAGTGGCCGCGGCGTGCACGTGGTGACGGTGAACGATTATCTCGCCGCGCGCGACTCTGAATGGATGGGGGCGGTATACAAATTCCTGGGACTGACAGTCGGCTGCATCCAGAGCCAAATGCCGCCTGGCCTACGTCGGGAACAGTACGAGTGCGACATCACGTATGGTACAAATTCGGAATTTGGATTTGATTACCTGCGCGACAACGGCATGGCGACCACCAAGGAGGAACAGGTGCAACGCGGCCATTACTTCGCGATCGTGGACGAGGTGGACTCGATTCTGATCGACGAGGCACGCACGCCGCTGATCATCAGTGGACAAGCGGTGGTGGCCACAGACAACCAGCTTTATATCGACTTACGACCAGCAGTGGATCGACTGGTGCAGCACCAGCGCAAACATTGCGAAAAACTTATAACGGAGGCACTGGAACTCGTCGAAAAGGCGGGAAATGGCGGTAACAACGGCGATATCGACTATGAAATTGGACTGTTGCTGTATAAGGCGCGAATGGGGCAACCGAAGTCTTGGGCACTGATGAAGTTACTGGAGGATCCTGCGAACCATCGCCGATTGCAAGCTGCGGAAATTGAACTCCACAAGGACCAGACAAAGAAAGAATTGTATGCCCAGAAAGAGGAACTGTTCTTTGGCATTGAAGAGAAGAGTCACGACGCGGACCTGACGGAGAACGGTCGCAACTTCCTGAACCCCGACGATCCCGACGCCTTTACACTGCCGGACATCGTCACTGCCTATCAGGAAATCGATGAGGATTCTGCATTGGACGCCGAAAGCCGAGCTAAAGCCAAGGCCGAGGCACAATCAAAATACGAGGCAAAGAACGAACGTATCCACGTTATCTCGCAACTATTAAAGGCATACTGCCTCTATGAGCGGGATCAGGAATACATCGTGCAGGGCAATCGCGTGATCATCGTCGATGAGCATACCGGTCGGCCGATGGAAGGCCGCCGCTGGAGCGACGGGCTGCACCAAGCGGTGGAGGCCAAGGAGGGTGTGACCATTGAGGAGGAGACCCAAACCTATGCGACGATCACCATTCAGAACTATTTCCGCCTCTACCACAAATTAGCCGGCATGACTGGCACTGCGGAAACGGAGGCAAACGAGTTTTTGGATATCTACAAGCTGGGCGTGCTGGTGATTCCCACCAACAAACCCTGCATTCGCGATGACACCAACGACTCGGTTTACAAGACACAACGCGAGAAATTCAAGGCAGTGCTGGAGGAAATCCGCGAGATTCACCAGCAGGGCCGCCCGATCCTCGTGGGCACCGTGTCGGTAGATACCAGCGAACGCCTTTCCAAGATGCTCGACCGCGAGCGCATCGTACACTCCGTCCTGAATGCGAAACACAACGAACAGGAGGCGGAGATTGTTGCCCGCGCCGGCCACCGTGCCAGTGTCACCATCGCCACCAACATGGCTGGCCGCGGTACGGACATTCGATTGGCCGATGGCGTGCCCGACTTGGGCGGTTTGCACGTGCTGGGCACCGAGCGCCACAACGCCCGACGAATCGACCGTCAGCTTCGCGGTCGCTGCGCGCGCCAAGGCGACCCAGGCAGCTCACATTTTTTCCTTTCGCTGGAGGACGAGGTGATGCGGCTTTACGGATCGGATCGCATGATCAAGGTCATGGAACGGCTCGGCTTGGAGGAGGATCAGGAGTTGGAGCATCCATGGCTAAACAAGTCGATTGGCAAGGCGCAGGAGAAAGTGGAGCAGCATCATTTCCAGATGCGTAAGCGCACGCTCGAGTATGACGACGTGATGAACAAGCAACGCGAAATCCTCTACGGATTCCGCAACGAGATCATCCAAGAGAACGACGTGCGCGACCGGCTGATGGACGTGATGGAGGAGATTATCTTCCAACGCGTGGAGCAATATCTCCCTGGCGACGAGACCGAGTACTGGGACCTGCGCGGCCTGTCAGACTGGGTAAACGTGAACTTCCCCACGCAGGTTGACGGCGCTGCACTCGCCAAGGTCTCCGCCGAGGCCACAGAACTGCCAGTCGCCGGCTCCATGTACGATGGCCTTGCCGCAGGCCCACTAGCTGTCTGCCGCCATATCACCCAGCGAGTCCGCGATGCCTACGAGTTGAAAATCAATACTGAGTTGGGCTCCATCCCCGGACTTGACCAGGAACAGCAGGTCGCCGCGCTGACCTCCATGGAACGTTGGTCGATGCTTGAAGCCATCGATCGCCTGTGGCGCGAACATCTCTATGCCATGGACAGCCTACGCAGTTCCATCGGCCTGCGTGCCTATGGCCAGAAGGATCCATTGATCGAGTACAAGGTCGAAGCCAAGGACATGTTTGATGAGCTGATGGCCAACATAAAATCGGAGATCTGCCGCAATATTTTCCGCACCACAACCAGCCAGCAGGCCTTTGAAGATTTTAACCGGACTGTCTCCTACAGCAACGCGGCCGACACGGATCAGGCCGGCTTCAGCGCCCAGTTGTCCGCGCTGGCCGACGAAGCCATGGCCGACGAGGAAATGGAGGAAGCACCTCGCGCCACTCCCGTCCGCGCCGGCCCCAAGGTTGGCCGCAACGACCCCTGCCCATGCGGCAGCGGCAAGAAGTACAAGAAGTGCTGTGGACGCTGAGGCCATTGACCCCACCACCCTGCTCCGCCCCCGCCGATCCATCCGGGGCATCTCCGCCGTCCTGCTGCCGTTCCTCGAAAATGGTGATCCAGATTGGACTGCCTTCACCGATCATGTCCGCCGCACTGTCGATGCCGGACTGGCCCCCGCAGTCAACATGGATACAGGATTTGGCAACCTCATTGATGATCCCACCCGGTTGCAGGCACTCGAGTTGACCCGTGCAGAAACCGATGACTTCGTCGCCGGTGCATTTGTAGGCGATGAACCCGGCGCGCCATTCAACGCCGATGAGTATCTGCGGCAGATGGAGATGATCGAATCGCATGATGGAGTGCCTGTCATTTTTCAGTCCTTCGGCCTCACAGGCCACGGTGATGACGCGATCGTTGCCGGCTACACGCGCCTTGCAGAAAACGCAAACGCCATTATCGGCTTCGAACTGAGCGATGTGTTCGCGCCATTTGGAAAAATCTATTCCCTGGACGTCTACCGAGGTCTGCTTGGTATCCCGCGCCTCATCGGCTCCAAGCATTCCTCCCTAAACCGCGAGCTTGAATGGCAACGCCTCATGATGCGCGACGCCACCCGGCCGGACTTCCGCGTGTTCACCGGCAATGACCTTGCCATCGACATGGTCATGTATGGCAGCGACTATCTCCTCGGCCTTAGTACCTTTGCTCCCGATGTGTTCGCCAAGCGCGACGCCGCCTGGGCCGCAGGCGACCCCGCGTTCTATGAACTGAACGATTGGCTTCAGTACCTCGGCTTTCTCACATTCCGCCCCCCCGTGCCTGCCTACAAGCATTCTGCGGCCATGTTCTTAAAACTCCGCGGTTGGATCGACTGCGACCGCACTCATCCTAAGTCACCCGAGCGCCCCGATTCCGACCGTGAAATCCTCAGCCACATTGTGGAACAAATGGCCAACTAATGGCCGCCCCCTTCAAACTCACCCGCGTGCCGTCACTTAGGACCGTGGAGGCTTTTCGCGCGCATATCTCGAAGTTGGATCTCAACATTCCTTGCGCAGAAGAGCCCGACCCCGTCCTGCTTGGCGAACCTGTACCCGGGATTAAAATCAACGGCAAGACCATCGGCAACAGGTTCGCCATCCACCCCATGGAGGGCTGGGACGGCACCACCGACGGCCGCGCCACTGACCTCGTGCGAAGACGTTGGCGACGGTTTGGGGAAAGTGGTGCGAAGCTCATTTACGGTGGCGAGGCGATGGCTGTACGCCCCGATGGCCGGGCGAACCCCAACCAACTCGTTATCGGTGCGACCGACCTCGTTGAACTCAAGGAGATTGCCACCACTGCCCACCGTGAGTTGCACGGTGACCCTGAAGATTTTGCCATCGGCTTCCAACTGACCCATTCCGGCCGATTTTGCCGGCCAAATGAGAAATCCAAATACGAGCCCCGCGTAGCCTACCGTCACCCAATCCTTGACGCCAAATTTCATGTCACCAGCGATGCCCAAGTCTTCACAGACACTGAGCTGGATGATCTTAGTGAAGACTACGTGAAAGCCGCCCGCATAGCGTACGATGCCGGTGCGGATTTTATCGACCTCAAGCATTGCCACGGCTATCTGCTGCACGAACTTCTGGGAGCCCACACGCGCCCTGGCAATTACGGAGGCAGCTTTGAAAATCGCACACGGATGCTCCGCCAAATTGTCGCTGGCATCCGGTCAGAGGGAAATGCAATAGACCTTGGCGTCCGCCTGAGCGCGTTTGATCTCGTGCCGCATCGGCCCGACCCAACTCTCACCCAGCCGGGCAAACCTGGCCCCGGCATCCCGGACGCATTCAGCGCACCGTATCCCTTTCAGTTTGGCATCAATCACGACGATCCCACCAGCATCGATCTCACCGAGTCGTTTGCGTTTCTGAAACTGTGCGCCGAACTTGGGGTCAAGCTCATCAACATTTCCGGTGGTTCCCCCTACTACAACCCACATTGCCAACGCCCCGCCGCCTATCCGCCCAGCGACGGCTACCAACCTGCTCACGATCCTCTAATCGACGTTGCTCGTCTACTGTACGTCGCGGCCAAACTCCGCGCCGAGCTACCAGCGGACATGGCGCTGATCGGCACCGGATACAGCTATTTACAGGAGTACCTCCCGCATGTCGCCACAGCCATCATTCGCGAGGGTGGCGCGGACCTTATCGGACTTGGACGCATGACTCTGTCGTATCCCCACCTCCCCGCTGACATTCTCGAAAAAGGAACCCTTGAAAAACGTAACATCTGTCGCACCTTCAGCGACTGCACAACCGCCCCCCGCAATGGCTTGGTCAGCGGCTGTTTCCCTCTTGATGAGTTTTACACAAACCACACCGGGAACGATCAATTGCGGAAAATCAAGCGAGGGGAAACACAGTGACCAGCAAGACCCTGTCAGGGCGCTAGTGGGTTAACGAATCACCACCACTCAAATCCCCGATCCACGTAAAGCGCATCCCGGTTCCCAATCTTGCGGTATTCCGCAGGAGATTCAGCGCGAAACTTTTCGTGATCGAGTATCAAGTTGTTGCGGGAATCCACAAGCGGCGAGCCGTCAGTCGCCCTTTTTTGAGGCACATACGCCCAGCTCGCCATGAGTTCTGACGGCGGGAAAACATAGTAGGCAGCATGGCCGTCATGATAAAGCATCACGTGACCGGCCTCACCTTTGTCGCCATGCCAACTGTCGGCGGAGTCCCACGGCCAATTCCAGTCGCCCTGAATAATCTTGTTGCTGGGGCTCTCACGGATTTCATCGTCGCGAATGGAACGCCAAGCATAGCTATCCTTCAGCTCAGCCAGTTCGCCCAACACCCGTTTGACGCGAAAAAAGTCTGAACCCACTTGCGGCTGGTAGCTATTGCCCAACGCCTCAAAGCAACTGTCGACGCCAAACTTGGTACCCCCGTTGTCCGCTGGATCATGGAAAATATCAATGTTGGTCACATACTTGTTTAGCGGCCGTTCATCCTCCGGAGTATCGGCCCCCATCAAGGCGACGTCTTGATCGGAAGGTTTCACATCGCGCCACTGTGAGGCCAATGCGCCAACCTTGCCACCGACACCCGCAAAACCGCGAACCTGCGGGTAATAATCACGATTGTCCTCAATGTAGGCGCGATAAGCGACGCCGATCTGTTTCTGGTTGTTGATACTGCGGGTGCGCATGCCACGCCGCTTAGCCTTGGTCAAGGAAGGAAGCAGGATGCTGGCCAGAATGCCGAGCACCAGCATGACAATGATCAACTCAATGAGGGTGAAAGCAGCGCGTGTCCGGCGGGGGCCGTGTTGACGTGGGGTCACCACCATAGGAAATCGGGATCAATGTAATTGTAACGCTTTCCGGAGCCACTGAGGTTGTAAGACTCCACGTTGGCTTTCAATGCTTCGTATTCCTTGCGGTTGCCCTTGACAATGCGGATATCGGGTACGCGCCGATGGAATGCGTCGTTGTCATAAGTGTAAAAACCTCCCTGCCCGCGCTTACGACCCTTGATACGGGGTGGCTTGAGCCAAGCCATCATCACCTCAGAGGGCGGAAATTTAAAGTACTCGGAATGGCCGTCGCCATAGAGCATCACATGACCACCCTCACCCTTGTCGGCATGCCATGTGTCATCCTTGTCATAGGGCCAGTTCCAGTCACCCTGTACAATCTTGTTGTCCGGCCGGCGCATCTCGGAAAAGTGCATTGAACGACCCGGGGGCTCGTCGTCACCCTCGCTGGGCGCGGTTGGGGTAAACTCTGCTTCCTTCTTCCACCACGCCGGTGTGCCGGGAGTTTCGCGGTTACCGGTCCACGGCGTGCTAACCAAGCGCTTTCTTTTGTTGTCCCAACCCGCGTCCTCCGTGCGTTCACCCAAAACATGGCGTACACGAAAAAAATCATCCGCCACCGCCGGCTGATAGCTGTTTCCAAACGCCTCCCAGCAACTGTCCACATTGAACCAAGTACCTCCGATGTCCGCAGGATCATGAAAAATCTCGGGATCATCAATGTATTGGTTTAACGGCCTAGCCTCGGGTGGTGTGGTGGCACCGTAAACCTCCGCCACTGCGTCAGGCGCCTGCGTGACAAAACGTTTCATCTTTTCAAAACGTTCTGCGGCGAACTCGTTGAAAGAGGTATTGGGCGCCGTGATCTGTGCAGGCTTCACCAGTTGCGCGAACTGCCCAAGCTTGCCTCCGACCCCCGCGATGCCACGCACCTCCGGATACCATCCCTGATTGTCTCCAAGGTAAGATTCGTAAGCAATTCCGATTTGGCGCTGGTTGTTTATGCTCTTAGTGCGCCGACCTTTTTTGCGGGCCTTGGCTAAAGCAGGGAGGAGCATGGCGGCGAGAATGCCTATGACGGTGATAACCACCAGCATCTCCACCAGAGTGAACCCGCGTCTACGGGCCGATATGGGTCTATTCTCGTTTTTCACGGGTCCGTGGGTCTGCAAACCTCGGCCCAAACTACCACTTCCAAGCAAGCCATGCCAGTGGCAAATCTTCCCTACTGGACGTTAGATGGACGACCGGCGGTTACATAATACTCCCGTAAATTGGGAATCCAGTTTGATAGCCCACCATCCCCGCCCTATAAACCCGCCCCAAGACAACCCTTAACCCAATACAACATGGCAATTGAAGCTGGCTCCAAAGCCCCCGATTTCTCCCTCAA